>NZ_JBFOCL010000058.1:0-69955 GCF_040907785.1 Aeromonas sp. s8 | reverse complement strand
GTGGAGCGGCCCTGAATGCCATAACGCACCTGAGCCTGTTTGTAGGTGAGCTCGCCTTTTTCAATCTGCTCGACCAGCGCCAGTTTAAAAGTCAGCGAGTAATCGCGCTGTGTCCGTTTCACACCTTGTCCCATCGGGTTCTCCATTTATTGGGGGGAAAGGTGTAAACCATATTCAGGACGGGACAACGGATACAAAAAAGGCTCGCCATTGGCGAGCCTTTTCACTACCTGTCGAGCTATTTGCCGACATACCGACACCAATTCGAATCGAATTAGTTGAGCTTCTCTTTGATACGAGCAGCTTTGCCGGACAGGTTGCGCAGGTAGTACAGTTTAGCGCGGCGAACATCACCACGACGCTTCAGTTCTACACTGTGGATCAGCGGAGAGTGAGTCTGGAATACACGCTCAACACCTTCGCCGTTGGAGATCTTGCGAACGGTGAAAGCAGAGTGCAGACCGCGGTTACGCTTGGCAATAACGATGCCTTCGAAAGCCTGCAGACGCTCTTTACCACCTTCTTTAACACGAACTTGAACACGTACAGTGTCGCCCTGGGCAAAAGCCGGGATGTCGGTACGCAGTTGCTCTTGTTCAAGCTGCTGAATAATCTTGCTCATTGTCTTTCCTTACCTAGGATAAACTGAAAACTCTACTTAACGCTGTCACGCACTTCGCGGACATACTCGGCAAGAAGTGATTCTTGCTCGTCAGTCAGAGCTAGGTTGTTAATAAGTTCCGGCCTTCTTTGCCAGGTTCGTCCGAGCGATTGCTTGAGACGCCAGCGCCTGATCACTTCGTGATTGCCGCTTGTCAGCGCCTCAGGCACCGCCAACCCATCCAACACCTCCGGCCGAGTATAGTGGGGATGATCCAGCAAGCCATCCGTGAAAGAGTCTTGCTCGGCACTGGCCTGATCGCCCAAAACCCCCGGTACCAGACGCGAAACCGCATCGATCAGGGTCATGGCAGGCAACTCGCCACCACTTAACACGTAATCCCCGATAGACCACTCTTCGTCGACTTCGGTTTGTATCACGCGTTCATCGATACCTTCGTATCGACCGGCTACCAGAATCAGTTTCTGATTCGTCGCCAACTCGGTTACGCCCGCTTGAGTCAGCTTGCGTCCCTGAGGAGAGAGATAGATGACTTTCGCCCCGTCTCCCGCTGCTTGCTTGGCTGCATGAATCGCGTCACGCAGCGGCTGAACCATCATTAACATGCCGGGCCCACCACCATAAGGACGATCATCGACCGTACGGTGTTTGTCGTGGGTAAACTCCCGGGGGTTCCAGCACTCAATCTGCAGCAGGCCACTCTTGACGGCCCGACCCGTTACCCCGTGCTCGGTAATGGCTCGGAACATTTCAGGGAAGAGGCTAATAACCCCAATCCACATAAGAAACCTCCGGCACCCGTGTTAGCGCGGGAAACTAGAAACCAGGATCCCAATCAACTTCGATTGTTCGAGCAGTCAGATCAATATTCTTGATCACCTGCTCTTCCAGGAACGGAATCAACCGCTCCTTTGCACCAAAGGCATCTTTTACATTGGCCTCAACCACCAACACATCGTTGGAGCCGGTTTCCATCAATTCGGTCACCTTGCCCAGGTCGTATCCCTTGGTGGTCACCACGGAGCAACCAATCAGGTCACGCCAGTAGAACTCACCTTCAGGCAACGCAGGCAACAGATCGGCGGGTACGCCAATCTCGACATTGGTCAATGCCAGGGCATCTTCGCGCACATCGA
This sequence comes from Aeromonas sp. s8, assembly GCF_040907785.1. NCBI lineage: Bacteria > Pseudomonadati > Pseudomonadota > Gammaproteobacteria > Aeromonadales > Aeromonadaceae > Aeromonas > Aeromonas sp. s8. Next base: position 68,197 of record NZ_JBFOCL010000058.1, on the reverse strand, counting down.
TACCATCGAGTTTGCAGATCAGACCCTTGTTGTGACGTTTCCAGGATGAAACCCGAATTTCACGCCACGCCCCGTTCTGATTAATCAGCCAGGGGTTGTAATCGAAAATCGCTTCGGCAACATCGGTGAAGGAGTTCACTTTAAGCCAGCCCTTGATGCCATAAACGGTACCCAGGGTGCCCAGAACTACAGGTTTTTCCACCTTAACTCCTTACCGTTGGGCTGATTAAGCAGCTTTTTTAGCGTCTTTGATCAGCTTGGCAACGCGGTCAGAAACAGCGGCACCAGTAGCAACCCAATGCTCGATACGAGCCAGGTCCAGGTTCAGCTTTTCAGCTTGACCAGCAGCAACCGGGTTGAAGAAACCAACGCGCTCGATGAAGCGACCGTCACGGGCGCAACGGCTGTCAGAAACTACTACCTGGTAGAACGGACGCTTTTTCGCGCCACCACGTTGTAAACGAATGGTTACCATATCGTCCTCATTAACATCTAATGAACAGGGCCCGCAAACACGCGGACCCTAGCTTAAAATAAGCCGCGTAATTCTACTTGGATTCGTAATAATTGCAACCAAGCCAGCCATTTTTTGCGCAGAGCGGCAATGAAAAGGGGCCTGCCACTGCAGACCCCCATCAACACGCAGGCCGGATCAGAACGGGCCGCGACCGCCACCGAAACCGGGGGGCATCATGTTCTTCATCTGGCTCATCATTTTGCGCATGCCGCCCTTGCCGGACATTTTCTTCATCATGCGCTGCATCTCGGTGAACTGCTTGAGCAGCTTGTTCACGTCCTGCACCTGCATGCCGGAGCCTGCGGCGATACGGCGTTTGCGGGAACCCTTGATGAGATCAGGATGAGCGCGCTCTTTCGGCGTCATGGAGCTGATGATCGCCTCCATTCGCACAGTGAGCTTATCATCCATCTGATCTTTAACGTTATCCGGCAGCCCGGACATGCCGGGCAGCTTGTCGAGCATCCCCATCATTCCGCCCATGTTGCGCATCTGGGCCAGCTGCTCGCGGAAATCTTCCAGATCGAAGCCTTTGCCACTCTTGACCTTGCTGGCCAGCTTGGCCGCTTTCTCTTTATCGACGTTGCGCTCAACTTCCTCGATCAGAGAGAGCACATCGCCCATACCGAGGATACGGGAGGCGAGACGATCCGGGTGGAACGGCTCCAGCGCATCGGTCTTTTCACCCATACCGATAAACTTGACCGGCTTGCCGGTGATATGACGTACCGACAGAGCAGCACCACCACGGGCGTCGCCATCCGCCTTGGTGAGGATCACACCGGTAAGCGGCAGCGCTTCGTTGAACGCCTTGGCGGTGTTGGCGGCATCCTGACCGGTCATGGCATCGACCACGAACAGGGTCTCGACCGGCTTGATGGTGGCATGCAGATCCTGAATCTCGGCCATCATCTCGCTATCAACGTGCAGACGACCGGCGGTATCGACGATCACCACGTCATAGAATTTCTTGCGCGCCTGATCGATGGCGGCGGTGGCGATATCGACCGGCTTCTGGCTAGCATCGCTCGGGAAGAAGTCGACGCCGATGTCATTGGCCAGGGTTTCCAGCTGTTTGATCGCTGCTGGGCGATAGACGTCGGCACTGACCACCAGCACCTTCTTCTTGCTGCGCTCTTTGAGCAGCTTGGCCAGTTTGCCAACTGTGGTGGTCTTACCGGCACCCTGCAGACCGGCCATCAGGATGATCGCTGGCGGCTGGGCAGCCAGGTTGAGCTGTTCGTTGGCCTCCCCCATTACGGTGACCAGTTCACCGTGCACAATCTTGATGAATGCCTGGCCCGGGCTCAGGGATTTGGCCACTTCCTGCCCGACTGCGCGCTCTTTGACACGCGCGACGAAATCCCGCACGACCGGCAGGGCGACATCCGCCTCGAGCAGCGCCATGCGGACTTCGCGCAGGGTTTCCTTGATATTGTCTTCGGTCAGGCGACCACGGCCACTGACATTGCGCAAGGTGCGCGAGAGTCGTTCAGTCAAATTCTCAAACATGACGGATTCCGGTTCTTGGCGTAATAAATTTGGGGCATTATAACCCAGAGCGGGCGCGAGGACGATTATTCACCGCACCGCAGCAGTAGGGATCTTCTCCCTATATATGGGCAGATCGGCCGTTGCACAACTGGCGAGCACTTCTCGTGCAAGGTATACTGCCCCTCTTACCCTCAAAAGCTTGTGCAACAACGACCTGGTTATGATCGTAATCTCTGTTCTGGCCCTGGCGTTTTATCTGCTGGCCATCATCGCCTCCCTGCATCTGTTACTGAGCGCCAAGCCGGTGGGACAGCGCTCCCTGTTTGCCTGTATCGGATTGGCCCTGATCGCCCACGCTAGCGCCCTCGGTTCAGAGGTATTGCAGAGTTACGGCCAGAACCTGAGCATGCTCAACGTTGCCTCGCTGGTCAGCCTCATCATCAGTTGCTTCATGACCTGCGTGACCCGCCGCTTCAACGGCTGGATCCTGCTGCCGGTGGTCTACAGCTTCTCGGCCCTGTTGCTGGCTGCCAGCGCCTTGATCCCGGGTCGCTATATCACCCATCTGGAGGCCCATCCCCAGCTGTTGCTGCACATCGGCCTCGCCCTGATGGCCTACTCGGTATTGATGATCGCCTGTCTGTTTGCGCTGCAGCTCGCCTGTCTGGACAAGCAGCTTAAATCGAGAAAAATCAGCAACCTGCCAGCCATGCCGCCACTGATGACAGTGGAAAAACGGCTGTTTCAGTTGATCTCTGCAGGGGTGTTGCTACTGACACTCTCCATCGCCTCCGGCCTCTTCTTCCTCGAAGATATGTTCGCCCAGGGCAAGTCTCACAAGGCCGTGCTCTCCATCCTGGCATGGTGTGTTTACGTGTTGCTGCTGTGGGGTCATCACACCTATGGCTGGCGCGGCCGTAAAGTCATCACACTCAGTCTGATTGGCAGCTTCATCCTGACTCTTGCCTACTTTGGCAGCCGCTTCGTCAAAGAAGTGCTGTTGAGCTGACACCTATACTCTTTTAGCCATACAATCCAACAGGAGCCCTTTTTGGACAGCATCTCAACGAGTACATTACTGATTGTTCTCGTTATCTTGATCCTTCTTTCCGCCTTCTTCTCCAGTGCCGAAACCGGCCTGATGTCCATCAACCGCTACAAACTGCGGCATCTGGCACAGACCAAACACAAAGCCGCACGTCGCGTCGAACAACTGCTCGCCCGCCCCGATCGCCTGCTGGGACTGATCCTGATCGGCAATAATCTGGTCAATATCCTCGCCTCCGCCATCGCTACCATCGTCTGTATCCGGCTGTTTGGTGATCTCGGGGTCGCCATCGCCACCTTCGGCCTGACCCTGGTGGTACTGGTATTCGGTGAAGTGACCCCCAAGACCTTGGCCGCCATGTTTCCGGAGAAAATTGCCTATCCCGCCTCCTGGATCCTCAAGGGGCTGATGGTGCCGCTCTCGCCGCTGGTCTGGCTGATCAACGGCATCACCAGCGGCCTGCTCAAGATGCTGAAGATCAATCCCAACAAGGATGACTCCCTCAACACCGAGGAGCTGCGCACCATAGTCAATGAGGCGGGTAACCTGATCCCCCAGCGTCATCAGGAGATGCTGTTGAGCATTCTGGATCTCGACAAGATGCTGGTCGAGGACATCATGGTGCCGCGCAGCGATATCTACGCCATCGACATCAACGATGACTGGAAGAGCATCCAGCGCCAGCTGGCCCACTGCGCACACACCAAAATCCTGCTCTATCGCGACAATATCGACGACGTTGTCGGCTTTTTGCACGCGCGCGATGCCCTGCGGCTGGTAGCCAGGGACCAGTTCAATAAATCGAGCCTGTTGCGTGAAGTGGACGAGATCTACTTCATTCCGGAAGGAACGCCGCTCAACGTGCAGCTGGCCAAATTCCAGCGCAACAAGGAGCGAATTGGCCTGATCGTCGACGAATACGGCGACATTCAGGGGTTGATCACCCTGGACGATATTCTGGAAGAGATCGTCGGCGACTTCACCACCTCCATGACGCCAGCGCCGAGCGACGAGATCCACCCCCAGTCAGATGGTTCTTATCTGGTCGAAGGCTCAGCCAATATTCGTGAGCTGAACAAGGAGATGAACTGGCACCTGCCCATCGACGGCCCTCGTACCCTCAACGGCCTGATCCTCGAATATCTGGAGGAGATCCCCCAGCCCAACATCGGGATCCGGTTGGCCGGTTATCCTATCGAGATCCTCGATGTGGAGAACAACATGGTGAAGATGGCGCGGATCATGCCGGCATCGTACCGGGCGGAGTCGGATTCACAAGATTGAAAAAGGGCTGCCAGTGGCAGCCCTTTTCTATTGCTCATCGTCATCATCCGGCTCCAGCACCAGCGTCGGGATCAACTCGCCAAACACCCGTTGCAGCTCGTCACGGTTGGCCAGCAGGTCTTGCAGCGTATAGCTGTCCATCACCGCCAGAAACGCATCCATCGCCTCTTTCAGCGCACTCTTGAGCAGACAGACAGAGACGATGTGACAAGCGGGCGAGCCGCAGTCAATGCCGTCCAGATTGCCTTCCAGCGCCCTGATAACCTGCCCGATATTGATGGTGGCGGGATCGCAAGCCATACGAATACCGCCATTCTTGCCACGCTGGGATTGCAGATAGCCCAGCTTCACCAGCTGATTGACCACCTTCACCATGTGGTTGCGGGAAACGCCATACAGGGCCGATACCTTGGCAACGCTCGACAACTCCCCTTCCGGCAGGGTGGCAAGATAGAGCAGGGCTCTCAATCCAAAATCTGTATAACTGGTTAGTCTCATAAAACCTGATTAGCGCGATGCGAAAAGTGGAGTATTGATTCAAATCAAATAAACATCTAGGATGCCACTTATTAAATGACATTTTATATGTTCAATTAGAACGAGGCCCCTATGCTAGATCAAACCACCGTTGCCGTCATCAAAAGCACTATTCCGCTGCTCGAATCGGCAGGCCCTGCCCTCACCCAGCACTTCTACCAACGGATGTTCAGCCATAACCCGGAGCTGAAAGATATCTTCAACCTGGCTCATCAACGCAGTGGCGGCCAGCCGCTGGCCCTGTTCAATGCTGTCGCCGTGTATGCAAAGAATATCGACAATCTGGGAGCGCTCGCCGGTGCGGTCGAGCGGATTGCGCACAAACATACCGGATTCCTGATCCAGCCGGAACAATATCACATTGTAGGTAGTCATCTCTTGGCCACGCTCAAAGAATTGGGCGGAAGTGCGGTCACCGACGAGGTGCTGGAGGCATGGGGCAAGGCGTATGGCGTGCTGGCAGACATCTTCATCGGCCGCGAGCGGGAGATCTATCAGGAGAAGGCCAATCAGGATGGCGGCTGGCAAGGTACCCGCACCTTCATCATCAAGGAGAAGCGAGCCGAGAGCGAACTCATCACCTCCTTCCTGCTGGCGCCGGAAGATGGCAAGCCGGTACTGACCTTCAAACCGGGCCAATACCTCAGCATCAAGCTGGTTCACCCCGAGCTGGAATATCAGGAGATCCGCCAATACTCCCTCTCCGATGCCCCCAACGGGCAGGATTACCGCATCAGCGTCAAGCGTGAGCCGCAGGGTCAGGTCTCCAACCTGCTGCACGATCACCTGCAGGCGGGTGACAAGATCGAGGTGATGCCCCCTACCGGCGATTTCTACCTGAAAGCCGACAGCCAGACCCCGGTGGTACTGCTCTCCGCCGGTGTCGGCGTGACGCCGATGATGAGCATGCTCAACCAGCTGCTGGCGAACGGCCATCAGGCTGATGTCACCTGCCTGCACGCCTGCGAACAGGGCGCTGTACACGCCTTCCGGGAGGATATTCAGCAAAAATCCCGCCAGCATCCCAACTTGCTGAGCCGGGTCTGGTATCGGGAGCCGGAGGCCAGCGATGTACAGGGTGAAGATTACGACCTGGCCGGCACCATGGATCTGACTGCCGTGAAGGAGCGCATAACGCCGCAGGCCCACTACTACTTCTGTGGCCCTGTCGGCTTCATGCAAGAGATCAAGCGGCAGCTGCTGGCGGCTGGGGTGCCAGTGGGGCAGCTCCATTACGAAGTTTTTGGCCCCCACCAAGATCTCTAAGGCGCGGGCAGCCATATAACAGAGGGAGGTTCCGGCCTGTCATGGCACGGCGGCTGGAACCGGACCCACAGGTGCAGATCTGTGGGTCATTTTTTTGGATCAGTGCATCGCCTTGGCGCGGGCCACCACGTTGGCCGGCATCCTGTTGCCAAGACGGTTGAGCAGAGTCGCCGCCTTCTGGTGCAGCGCCTTGTCACCGATGACGGAGCCATGGAGCCAGCGATAGGCGTCCTCATAATCGAGCGGACTGCCCATCCCCTGCAACAGCATCTCGACCCACTCGATGCGAGCCCGCAGAAAACCGAGGCTGGCCGCCTCGCGCATCAGGGTCTCGGCTCGCACCAGATCCTTCTGCACCAAAGTTCCTTTCCAGTAGTAGCGGCCCAACTGCTCCAGCGCCGGCGCCAACCCCTGATTGGCCGCCTCCCACATATATTGCACCCCGAGCTCGGCATTGGATTTGGTACAGACACCCCACGCCAGCATATCCCCCCAGAGGAATTGATAGGCCGGGATCTTCATCACCGAGGCGCGTGCTTCGATATCCTGAGTCAGCTGACAGCGATCCTGCTTCACCTGAGTGAGGTGGCGCCCCTGCTCAATCCAGTTGAGCAGCTCGTCCTGACGATAGAGCGGCACCGCCTGCAACTCGCCTGCGGCCAGAGGTGCGGGAGGCGCAACCACAGCAGCAGGTTCCGCCGGTTTTGGCAGCGGCGTGGCCCCCTCGCCACTGCTGGCAACAGGTGTGACCGGCTCAGCCGGAAGCAAGACGGGGACTGCCTCAGAGGGCGCTGGCGTAGCAGCAGAGACAGGGGCCGCCACCGCAGCACTGCTTGCGGTCGGTGCCGATGCACTTGCTGCAGGCGCATCGCTCGATACGGCAGCCGATACCGCCTCGGCACCATAGAGGGGCGCGGTGAATGCACCGACAAGAACGAGAAGAGTAAGGGGTTTCATCATAAGGATCTCCTGCTGCACTCTGTTATCGGCACCAAGCCCCATCCCCTTAGCCTGCCGGGCGGCTCTCATCAATACAAAAGGGAGCCGAAGCTCCCTTGTTGGCACGGTTGACCCGCTTACTTGACGAAATCGACACCCAGCTGGATATCGGCTTTCAGGGTAGCCAGCATGCCTTCCATCGCTTCCTGCTCGAAGGCGCTCAGCTTGCCGTAATCCAGTACGGTTTCGACGCCATTCTTGCCCAGCAGTACCGGTTGCGCGAAGAAGGTGGCGTGCTCGCCGTTGCCTTCCACGTAGGCGCACTCGACAACGTTGGCTTCGCCCTGCAGACCCTTGATAAGGGAGAGACCAAAACGGCAAGCCGCCTGACCCATAGAGAGGGTTGCGGAACCGCCACCAGCCTTGGCTTCAACCACTTCGGTACCGGCATTCTGGATGCGCTTGGTCATGGCAGCCACTTCTTCAGCAGTGAAGGAGGCACCTTCAATCTGGGAGAGCAGCGGCAGAATGGTGACGCCACTGTGACCACCGATCACATTGACGCGAACCTTGTCGATGTTCAGCCCTTTGGCAGCGGCCACGAAGGTCTCGGCGCGGATCACATCTAGGGTGGTGACACCGAACAGGCGACGCTTGTCATAGACACCGGCTTTCTTCAGCACTTCGGCGGCGATAGCCACAGTGGTGTTGACCGGGTTGGTGATGATGCCGATCAGTGCTTTCGGGCAAGTGGCCGCGCACTTCTCGACCAGATTCTTGACGATACCGGCGTTGATATTGAACAGGTCGGAGCGATCCATCCCCGGCTTGCGTGCCACACCGGCGGAAATCAGCACCACATCGGCCCCAACCAGCGCAGGAGTCGGATCTTCACCGCAGAAGCCCTTGATGGCGACGTCGGTAGGAATATGACTGAGGTCAACGGCCACACCCGGAGTAACCGGGGCGATGTCATACAGGCTCAGCTCGGAGCCAGCCGGCAGACGGTTTTTCAACAGCAGAGCGAGGGCTTGACCGATGCCACCAGCGGCACCCAGAACGGCAACTTTCATGATCAACTCCATGTTTAAGCGTAGGTTTAAGGTTGTTTGTTGTTGTGCGCCCAACCTTAATGGATCCCCCCATAAAAAACAATCTGATAACAGTTGCAGTCACGGGTTCTGTGAGCCACGAAACATGCGGGAGCAAAAATTGGAGGGAAATACAAAAAGTTGGAGGAGAAGCACAGTTTTTCTGCACTTCTCCTTACCATAAAGAGGTAGATTTGAAGGTCTCAGGATTGGAATGCCAGCGCCCGTTTTTCACACCAGCGAAAACCAATTGTTAACAATCCGTTCATCGCCAGATAAAGCCCACCAGCCACCCCGAACACCGCCAGGGTATCGTAGGTCTGCGCGTTCAACCCCTGCGCCAGCCCCATGATGTCCATGATGGTGATGGTACTGGCGAGGGAGCTCCCCTTGAGCACCAGGATCACCTCGTTGGAGTAGGCAGGCACCAGATGACGGGCGGCGTGGCGCACCTTCATCCACAAGGTCTGGCGGCCGTTAAAGCCAAGCGCACGACACGCCTCTACTTCACCGGCCGGGATGGCATCGAGCGCCCCCTTGAACAACCGGGTGGAGTAGGCCGCCGTGTTGAGACCCAGCGCCAACACGGCGCAGAACCAGGGCTGCTTGAGCAGCGGCCAGAGCGGGCTGGCTTTCAGCCACTCAAACTGGCCCGGCCCATAGTAAATCAGGAAGATCTGAATGAGCAGCGGCGTACCGGTAAAGAGCAGCACCCACAGCTGCACCAGCTGGGTCGCTACCGGCAGGCGCAGCTCCAGCACCCAGGTCATCAGGGCCGCCAGCACAATCCCCAGCAGCAGGCTGAACAGGGTCAGCTCCAGCGTGGTGACCAGACCGCCCAGCAACGTAACGAGATACTCTTGCATCAGTTAGCCTCCGTAGCGGCGGGTGTAGCGGGCAGCCAGCCCGAGGCCATATTCACTCACCAGACTGATGGCCAGATAGATGAGGGCCGCAGCGGCATACCAGGTGAAAGGCTCATAGGTACTGGCCGAGGCCATCTGGGCCTGACGCATCATCTCGTTGACCCCGATAAGCGACACCAGCGCGGTATCTTTCAGCAACACCAGCCACTGGTTGCCGAGGCCCGGCAGGGCATGGCGCCACGCCTGCGGCAACACGATGCGAAAGAAGATGTGGCTCTTGCTCAAACCCAGCGCCAGCGCCGCCAGCCGTTGACCTGAAGGCACCGCATTGAGCGCCGCCCGCAGGGTCTGGGTCGCATAGCTGGCGAACAGCAGGGAGAGCGCCAGCACGCCACAGGCGAACGGGCTGAACTCCACATACTCGCCAGTGAGGAGGAACAGTACCTGGGTCGAGCCGAAGTAGATGAACAGCACCACCAGCAACTCGGGCAGGCCACGGATCAGCGTGGTCAGGGTGGCCACCGGCCACACCAATGCACGCTGCTTGCTGAGCTCGGCGGCACTGAACGCCAGTGCCAATACCATGCCCCCGACCAGTGATGCCAAGGCCAGCCCGAGGGTCATCCAGGCTGCATCCAACAACAGGCTCAACATGGCTTACTGCGCGAAGTATTTGTCGAAGATTTTCTGATAGGTGCCGTTGGCCTTGATCTCGGCCAGCCCCTTGTTCAGCTGGGTCAGCAGCTCCTGATTGCCCTTGGCGACCGCGATGCCAAAGCCGGTACCGAAGTACTTGGCATCCGTCACCGGCGCACCCACCACCGCATACTCCTTGTGCTGCTTCAGCCAGTCGGCAGCAACGGCGGTATCGGCAAAGACACCGTCGGTACGGCCATTCATCATGTCGAGGAAGGCGCTCTGGTAGCTGGCGTACGGCACGGTCAGCAGGCCCTTGCTCACCCAGTTATCCACCAGATAGGACTGGTGAGAGGTACCGTTCTGCACGCCGACAGTTTTGTCGACCATCTCTTCCGGCCCCTTGAAGGCCCCTTTCTTGGCGACGAATACTGCCGAGTTCTCGTAATAGATGTCAGAGAAATCGACCTGAGCGGAGCGCTCCGGAGTCACGTCCATGGCGGCGATGGCGGCATCGTAGCGACGGAATTTCAGGCTGGGGATCAGGCTGTCAAAGGCCTGGTTGTGGAAGCTGCACTCCAGCTTGGCCTGCTCGCAGATGGCGCGCGCCAGATCGATGTCAAAACCCTGAAACTCGTTCTTGTCATCCAGGTATTCGAACGGTGCGTAGGTGGCCTCGGTGGCGAACTTGATCTCTTTGGCCATGACGGAGGTACTCAACAGGCCCATGGCAGCAACCAACAACAGACTCTTTTTCATGACAGCTTCCTTATCGATTCAATATCAATGCATCAAGAATTCGGCAAACCGGCTGGTTTGCGGGGATTGGAAAATGGCAGCGGTGCCGGACTCGATGATCCGCCCCTTCTCCAGATAAATCACCTGGCTGGCCACCTTGCGGGCAAAGTCGACCTCGTGGGTCACCACCACCTGGGTAATGCCGGTCTGGCTCAGGTTGCGGATGATCTCGGCCACCTCCTTGGTGATCTCGGGATCGAGGGCAGCTGTCGGCTCGTCAAACAGCAGCACTTCCGGGTCCATCATCAGGGTACGGGCAATGGCCACCCGCTGCTGCTGACCGCCGGAGAGACGGGCAGGCCAGGCATCGCGCTTGTCGGCCAGTTGCAGCTGGGCCAGCAGGTAGGTCCCCTTCTCGATGGCGGCCTCCTTGCTCATGCCGAGCACCTTGACCGGCGCTTCAATCAGATTCTCCATCACAGTGAGATGTGGCCAGAGATTGTACTGCTGGAACACCATCCCCACCTTGCGACGCAGCAGTTGGGACTGGCGGTTGAATTCGGCAGCAGAGAGGGAGTTCGGGAAAGAAAATTCACTTTCACCAATCCGCAGAACACCCGCATCCGGGGTATCCAGCAGGTTCATCATCCGTAGCAGGGAACTCTTGCCAGCACCGCTCGGGCCCAGCAACACCAAGGTTTCACCGGGGGATGTCCGAAAGCTGACCTGTTGCAGAACCGGCACCTTGTGCCAGGACTTCTCGATACCTATTAATTCAATACCCATACAGCCCAATTGAATAAGTTTTCAAAATTTCATCCCGATTCTATCCCTAATAAAGGTTGATGCAAGCCATTTTTGAATCAATATGCAGAACAAGCGCCGCTTCCTTGCAAAAAACGGCATATGAATGCAAAATGGCCCCGCTGTTCGTATCTGCCGCCTGTATCGCACAGGCCGCCACACCTCCTCATTCGTGAGACCAAGATGAAACACAACGACAAGCAAGAAAAACTGGCCAAGGCCTTTAAAGCCTTGCTGAAAGAAGAGCGCTTTGGCTCCCAGGCAGAAATCGTCACCGCCCTGCAAGAGCTGGGCTTCGAGAACATCAACCAGTCCAAGGTATCGCGCATGCTGAGCCGCTTCGGCGCCGTTCGCACTCGCAATGCCAAGATGGAGATGGTCTACTGCCTGCCGGTGGAACTGGGCGTGCCCACCACCTCCAGCCCGCTCAAGAATCTGGTACTGGATGTCGATCACAACGGCGCACTGGTGGTGATCCACACCAGCCCGGGCGCAGCCCAGCTGATCGCCCGCCTGCTCGACTCCCTCGGCAAGGCAGAGGGGATCCTCGGCACCATCGCCGGTGATGACACCATCTTCATCACCCCGACCAGCGACACCGATATCGAAGAGCTCTACCTCTCCGCCCTTGAGCTGTTCGAACAGACGCCGTAATGGCCGCTACCGCGTCATAGCGGTCAAGCCAGAACGAAAAATCCCGGCCAAGGCCGGGATTTTTGTTTTCTGAGTCTTCGCCAGGCGGGCTTATTTGCCCTGCGCCATCAGAAAACCCTCCGATGGAGCGAAGAAAGCCGCGCCGGTCACCGCCTTGGTGAAGCGCAGCAGGTGGTCGAAGTGGCTGCCCTCCCCCTTGTACATGCTGGCCAGCATGGCGTTGAAGTGCTGCGGTGTGCGGCAGCAGGAGATGAAGTAGAGCCCCTGCTCGGTCATGGTGCCCCAGGGCATGCTCTGGCGCAGGATCTCCATGGACTCCCCTTTCGGCGTCTTGAGGTTGACCCGCTTGATGTGGGCGGTCAGCGGTTTGGCGGCAGACTCATACTCGATGTTGTCGGGCTTGGTACGACCGATAATGTCTTCCTGCTCTTTCTGCGCCAGCTTCTCCCAGTCGCTCATGGCGTGTACCCAGCGCTGGACATGAATGTAGGAGCCACCGGCAAACTCGCCATCGGCCAGCAGCGCCACTTCGGCACGGTGCTCATCCTGCGGGTTCTCGGTGCCATCAACGAAACCAGTCAAGTCACGGCAATCCAGATTGCGGAAACCGCGCACCTCTTCGGCCAGCTCGACCAGTCCGGCCAGCAGCGCCATCACACGGTGACCGGCGTGGTGCAGCACATCCACCCGATCGGCGCGCAGCTGAATAAAGAGATCAAACGGGGTGTTGGGGGCTTCCTGACCGTTGGCGGATTGCGCCATAAAGCTGCGGAACTGGGGCGGACGGGCGGCAGGGTAGAGACCATCCCAGGCATCGGCGCCAACGGCAACCAGACCGCTGAAACCGGCATCGGGGAAATCGGCGGCGACCGCATGCCACAGGGCGGGCAGTTTGGCCAGACGGCCGACCAGTTCGGCGGCATCGCCGGTACGATTGAACATCAGATAGAGGGCGTGCAGATTCGGCTCTGCGCAGATCCCGGCTTGGGCTTTCATATATCTCTCCCCTGAGTAGGCGTTAGCGTTACGGGCTATTTGCGTTGCGCGATTATAAACCAGAGTGGATCCAGTTCTTTGATTTCACGACGATATCACGCGTTCAGGGTAAAGGGTCAAACAACACCAGCGTATGAGGCGCCACCCGGATGCGGGCCCGCATCCCCTCAAGAGGCTCGCCAATGCTCGCCTCCAGCTGCAGATCGCCACACTCGAACAGCACCCGGCAGTGATGGCCGAGGAACTGCTGCTCCACCACCTTGAGCTCCCCATCTGCGGCGCTCTCCAGCAGCAGTTGCTGGGGTCTGAGCATCAGCTGCAACTGCTCACCCACCGCCCGGCCATGGGGCTCGCTGCCACAGATAACCCCGAGCGCCGTCTGCACGCAGTGGCTGTCCACCACCTCGGCAGCCAGATAGTTGACCCCGCCGAGAAACTCCGCCACAAAGCGGTTTTGCGGGCGACGATAGAGCTGTTCCGGCTGGCCCACCTGTTCGATATGACCTGCGCGAAACAGCGCCAGTCGGTCGGCGAAGGCGAACGCCTCCTCCTTGCTGTGGCTGACGAAGATGGCGCCGATCCCCTGCTGCTTGAGCAGGGCGCGGATCTCGAGGATCAACTTCATCCGCACCTGGGTATCGATGTTGGAGAAGGGCTCATCCAGCAGCATCAGCCGCGGCTTGCACACCAGCGCCCGGGCGATGGCCACCCGCTGCTGCTGGCCACCGGAGAGCTGGTGCGGATAACGATCCCCCAGCCCCTGCAGATTGACCAGCGCCAGCGCCTCGTCCACCTGCTGCTGGCGGGCACGGCGGTCGAGTTTGGTCAGACCGAAGCCGACGTTGTCAGCCACCGTCAGGTGGGGGAAGAGGGCGTAATCCTGAAAGATCATCCCGATGTTGCGCACCTCGGGCGGCACGCTGGCGCCGGGCCCGTCGAGCAGGGTATCGCCGAGGCGGATCGAGCCCTCTGCCAGCGGCAGCAGGCCGGCGATGGCCTTGAGCAGCGTGGTTTTGCCGCAGCCGCTCGCCCCCAGCAGGCAGACGATCTCGTTGTCTGCCACCGTCAGGGACAATCGTTCCAGCACATTGCGGCCGTTGTAACGGCAGCTGACATTTTCAACCTGCAAACAGGACAAGGCTGACTTCCTCTCGTTTCTGGCGGCGCACTGCCTTTTTCAGCACACCGCATGCAATTTCATTGGTCGACGTGGCGACTCAGTGGCCCGGAGTGTCCAGAGTGCGGTTGACCCAGATCAGCGGCAACAGCCCCACCAGCACGATGACGATGGCCCCCAGCGCGCCGCGCTCCAGCATCTCGTCCGAGACGAACTGGTAGACGTGGGTCGCCAAAGTATCGAAGTTGAACGGCCGCAGCAGCAGGGCGGCGGGCAGCTCCTTCATGGATTCGATAAACACCAGCATGGCACCGGCAAACAGACCGCGGCGCACCAGCGGCAGATGGACCCGCCGCAGCATGGCCCCATCCCCCTGCCCCAGAGAGCGGGCCGCCATATCGAGACTGGGGGAGATCTTGCCCATGCTGCTCTCCACCGAGCCGATGGCGATAGCCACGAAGCGCACCAGATAGCCGAACACGATCGCGGTGATGGTGCCGGTCAGCAGCAGCCCCGGCCCCTGACGCCCGAGCCACTCGGCCAGATCGTTGATGGCAAAGTCGAGGGCGGTGAGCGGTACCAGCACCCCGATGGCGAGCACGGTACCCGGCATGGCGTAACCCATGGCGGCGATGCGCAGGGGCAACAAACTCTTTATCCCGCCATCGAGGCGACGGAAGAAACCGAGCAGCAGGGCAATCCCCATGGCCAGCAGGGCGGTCAGCGCCGAGATGAGCAGACTGTTGCCGGCGAAGCGAACAAACTCCGGCGTCCACGACAACTCGAAGTAGCGCACACCGTAGTCAAGCAGGATGACGAACGGCAGGCCGAAACCGGCCAGCACCAACCCCCAGCACCAGAGACCGGCGAGAGCGCGGCGAATCCCCTTGAGCGGATAGCGCAGCGGCTGCTCATGGCCCATGGACTTCTGGAACACCTGCTGCCGACTGCGCGAGCGGCGCTCCAGCGCGATCAACAGCACCACAGCCAGCAACATCAGGCAGGAGAGTTTCGCCGCGGTGGCCAGACTGCCATAGCCGAGCCAGGTGTCATAGACCGCCGTGGTCAGGGTGTTGATGGCAAAGAAGTGGACGGTGGCGAAATCAGCCAGCGTCTCCATCGCCACCAGCGACACCGCCACCATGATAGCGGGACGCGCCAACGGCAGACTGAGACGACAAAAGCTCTGCCACGGGGTACAGCCGAGCAGGCGGCTGGAGTGGATCAGGCTGACCGACTGCTCGAGAAAGGAGGCTCGAGTCAGCAGATAGACATAGGGGAACAGCACCAGCGCCAGCACCCAGGCGGCGCCGCCAAGGGAGCGAATGGCCGGAAACCAGTAATCGGCCGGACTGTTCCAGCCAAAGAGTGCTCGCAACCCGGCCTGCAGCGGACCCGAGTAGTCGAGCAGGTCGGTATAGACGTAGGCGACAATATAGGAGGGCATGGCCATCGGCAGCATCAAGGCCCACTGCAGAGCACGGCGCCCCGGCACCTGGCACATGGCCACCAGCCAGGCGGTAGGCACCCCGAACAGCAGGCTGAGCAGTACCACACCGACCACCAGCCCCAGGGTATTGCCCAGATAGTCGAACAGCACGGTATCGGCGAGGTGGCGAAACAGCTCCCCCTCAGCCGAGAAGGCAGAGAAAAGCAGGGCTATAACCGGTAAACCCAGCAGCAGGGCGGTGGCCCAGCTGCCGGTCATCCATCCAAAATTTTTCATGAGACCACAGAGGTTGATGGGGCCGTTGGCCCCATCTGATTACAAGTCGAACTTCACTTCATCCAGCAACTGCAAGGCGTCCTTGCGGTGCTTGGCGTAATCGCTGACCGGTAGTGCGTCAGACTTGAAACTGCCCCAGGACTTGACCATGGCGGAAGGCTCGACTCCGGCCTTGACCGGATATTCGGCGTTCACGTCCGCATACATGTGCTGGGCGGTGTCGCCAGCCAGAAACTCCATCAGCTTCTGGGCCTCGGCCTTGTTCTTGGCATACTTGGTCATGGCCACGCCACTCACGTTGACGTGGGCACCGCGGTCAGCCTGGTTCGGGAAGTTGATATAGACCGCATCCGCCCAGGACTTCTGCGCCGGATCTTTCAACATGGCGCCCAGATAGTAGCTGTTGCCGAGTGACACGTCACAGATACCATCCTTGATCGCCTTGACCTGATCCCGGTCGTTGCCCTGCGGCTTACGCGCCAGGTTGGCCTTGACCCCTTCCAGCCAGGTTTTGGTCTCGGCCATGCCGTGATGGGCAATCATGGAGGAGACCAGCGCCACATTGTACTCATGCTTGCCGCTGCGGGTGCAGATTTTCCCTTTGAATTCCGGTTTGGCCAGATCTTCGTAGCTGATGGTGTCGAGCTTGCCGAGGCGCTCCTTGCTGGAGTAGATGGCGCGAACCCGGGTGGTCAGGGCGAACCAGCGATTCTCCGGATCACGATAGATGGCGGGGATGTTCTCCTGCAGGATCTTGCTGTCTACCGGCTGCACCAGCCCCTTGTCCACCAGATCGGTCAGACGGCTGATATCGACGGTCAGCATCAGGTCGGCCGGAGAGAGCTTGCCTTCCCGCTCCAGACGCTCGTTCAATCCCTCTTTGGCGAACACCACGTTCACCTTGATGCCAGATTCCTTCTCGAACTGCTGGATGATGGGCTTGATCAGCTCATCCTGCCGGTTGGAGTAGACATTCACTTCCCCGGCCGCCAATGCCGACTGAGCTGCCAACGCAGAGAAAGCCAGTGCCAACATCTTCATTTTCATCATCCATTCCTTGATTAGCCATACAGAGTGATAACGATTTCTGTTTGCATTCTGCATACATCTTATAAGCGGATCAAGAAAGCTCGCCGTCGCCACATCACATATTTAATCCGAATAGATTCAAAAAAATCTCGCCCAAGCAACAAGGGACTCAAAGAAGGCATTGCCACCTCAGTGGCGTCTCTCGTTACATTCTCCATACCTGTTCGCTGGCGATCTCGATGGTCACATGCACCAACTCTTCATGGATCGCCAACCGTTCGCGGATCTGCTGCGCCGGTAGCGGATTGACCATCAGCAAAGAGAGCACGCAGGCATACTGCTGCTGCCCTACCCGCCAGACATGCAGATCGCGAATATCAGTGCCCGGCAGTTCGGCGATGACCTCGCGGATCTCCGCCACCAGCGGGGTATCCATCTCGGCATCCAGTAGCACCCGACCAGAGTCGCGCAACAGCCCCCAGGCCCACACCGCGACCAGCCCGGCACCCACAATGCCCATCAGCGGATCCAGCCAGTCGGCCCCCCACAACATACCCCCAGTCAGCGCCAGAATCGCCAGCACGGAAGTGGCCGCATCCGCCAGCACGTGGATATAGGCGGCACGCAGGTTGAGATCCTGATGGCCGTGGTGATCGTCATGGTCATGATGATGATCGTGGTCGTGATGCTCATGATGGTGGTCATGGCCGTGGTGATGGTGGCCGTGATCATCCTTGAGCAGCCAGGCACAGGCGAGGTTCACCAGCAGCCCCACCAGCGCGATAGCGATCGCCTGTTGATAGTGGATCGGGCTGGGATCGAGCAGCCGGAACACCGACTCGAACAGCATCAACCCGGCCACTCCCACCAGCAACAGGGCGCTGGTGAAGCCACCCAGCACCTCGATCTTCCAGGTGCCGAAGCTGAATCTGTGGTCACGGGCGAAGTGGCGGGCGGCGCGGTAGGCCAGCACCGAGAGGCCGAGAGCCAGCGCGTGGGAGCTCATGTGCCAGCCATCGGCCAGCAGCGCCATGGAGTTGTAGAACCAGCCGCCGCCGATCTCCGCCACCATCATGATGACGGTCAGCAATACGGCCCAGCGGGTCTTCTGTTCGGCCAGCGGATTGCCCTCGTGGATGACGGGTTGATGGCAGTGTGATTGAGCGAGGGATGACATGGATTTCTCCTGAGAGCGATGATGCAATATACTATACCCCAGTATAGTTTTATTGATCGAGAGGATCCATCATGTCCCACACCATTCACGACAAAAAGAAGTTGCTGGCACGGGTGCGCCGCATCAAGGGACAGGCCGGTGCGCTGGAGAGCGCGCTGGAGCAGGAGAGCGACTGCACCGCCATTTTGCAGCAGATCGCCGCCATCCGCGGCGCCGTCAACGGCTTGATGCTGGAGGTACTGGAGGGACACATGCGCGAGCATCTCGGCGCCCCCGATGCCACCCCGGCCGAGCGATTAGAGGATCTGGATCAGGTGGTCAGCGTCCTGAGATCCTATTTGAAGTAAGCAGGATGGCGGCACCATCCCTTCAGGCTCGACCAGCGTCGGGCTTGAGCCACCGCCAGCTTTGCGCCATGATGTCCAGCCCGGCTGACCGCCGGTTTTACTGGACAGTCAATTTCAAGGATCCCCCATGTTTGAACACGTCGATGCCTACGCTGGCGACCCCATCCTGACGCTAGTCGAGACCTTCCACAAAGACACCCGCGAGCAGAAGGTGAACCTGGGGATCGGCCTCTATTACGACGAGCAGGGGCGCATTCCGCTGCTGCCGTCGGTGCAGCAAGCCGAAGCCCAGCGCGCCGCCGCCCCGGCCCCGCGCCCCTACCAGCCGATGGAAGGCGCCGCCAACTACCGCACCGCAGTGCAACACCTGCTGTTTGGTGCCGACCATGAAGCGGTCAAGGCGGGACGTATCGCCACCATCCAGACCATCGGCGGCTCAGGCGCGCTGAAGATCGGGGCAGATCTGCTCAATCGCTACTTCCCGACCTCCGAGGTGTGGGTCAGCAACCCGACCTGGGACAACCACAAGGCGATGTTCGAGGGAGCCGGCATCAAGGTGCACGACTACCCCTACTACGATGTGGCCACCGGTGGTGTGCAGTTCGATGCCATGATCGACTGCCTGAGCAGCCTGCCAGTCAAGAGCATCGTGCTACTGCACCCCTGCTGCCACAACCCGACCGGGGTGGATCTCTCCCGCGCCCAGTGGGATCGGGTGATCGCACTGGTGGTCGAGAAGAACCTGATCCCCTTTATGGACATCGCCTATCAGGGCTTCGGCGACGGGCTGGAAGAGGATGCCTACGCCATTCGCGCCATGGTGGCCGCCGGTGTCAGCTTCTTCGTCAGCAACTCGTTTTCCAAGAACCTCTCCTTCTACGGCGAGCGCTGCGGCGGCCTGTCGGTCATCTGTCAGGATGCCGAAGAGGCCAGCCGTGTACTGGGCCAGATGAAGGCCACCGTGCGCCGCAACTACTCAAGCCCTCCCACCCACGGTGGCCAGATCACTGCGGCGGTGATGAACCAGCCCGAGCTGCACGCCATGTGGGTCGATGAAGTGACCGAGATGCGCACCCGCATCAAAGCGATGCGCCAGAAGCTGTTCGAGGTGCTGAGCACCAAGGTACCCGGCCGTGATTTCAGCTACTTCATCAACCAGCGCGGCATGTTCAGCTACACCGGCTTCACCCCGGAGCAGGTTGACAGACTGCGCGAAGAGTTCGCCGTCTATCTGGTGCGATCCGGTCGCATGTGCGTGGCGGGCCTCAACAGCCGCAACGTCGACTACGTAGCCGACGCCATGGCGGCGGTGCTCAAGGGCTAATCCGCACCAGCCCCGCTTTGGCGGGGCTTTTTTGTCTGTTGCGTTCGCAGCCACCTCTTGAGGTGTCTGCTCACCCTCCCCCAGCTGTGAGAGAATGCCAGCAGGTCACGCTGAATCTCCCTGATTCCAAGCCTGTTTATCTTCATCAATTTCAGGAGCCACTATGGATCTGATCGCTCTCTCTAGGCTGGGAGGTCGCCATCTGGTCACCCTGCACCTGCTGCTAGACAACCAGAGCGTCACCCGCACCGCCGAGCGGCTCTGCACCACGCCTTCCACCGTCAGCAAAACCCTCAACCAGCTGCGGGATCTGCTGGGGGATCAACTGCTCTACCGCCAGGGCAACCAGCTGCTGCTCACCCCCATGGCCGAGCGACTGGCTCCCACCCTGCATCGACTACTGGGGGAGCTGAACGGCCTCACTCGCCAGAATGCCTTCAACCCGCAGCAGTGGCAGGGCAGCTTGCGGCTAGGATTGCGCGAGAGCGTGATGACCTGGCCGGTGGGCCCCATTCTCGGTCAGCTGATGAAAGAGGTACCGGGCATGGTGCCGGAGATCTGGAACAAGGATGAGCAGGGGCTGGAGGCGCTGGCAGCG
This sequence comes from Aeromonas sp. s8, assembly GCF_040907785.1. Taxonomy (NCBI): domain Bacteria; kingdom Pseudomonadati; phylum Pseudomonadota; class Gammaproteobacteria; order Aeromonadales; family Aeromonadaceae; genus Aeromonas; species Aeromonas sp. s8. Next base: position 48,009 of record NZ_JBFOCL010000058.1, on the reverse strand, counting down.
GGTAAACTCGACTTCGTGATCCTGCCCCATGACCAGAGCCAGCCGTTGCCGCGACAGCCCGGGCTGGTGTGGGAGACCCTGCGGGAAGAAAAACTGGTCTGCCTGCTGCGCAAAGACCACCCCGCGCTGGCCAAACCCTGGGATCTCGATGCCTACCTGAGCTGGCGCCATATCGCCATCCGGGATCAGGAGCTGGCCAACCCCTTCTTCGAGCAGAGCCTGGCCCAGCAGCAGGTGCGTCGCCAGATTGGCGCCACCCTGCCCGATTTTGCCAGCGCGGCGGCCCTGCTACCCCAGACCGACCTGATCCTCACCGCCATCGGTGGCTGGGCGGCCTGCATGGCCAGTCAGCCGGATCTGGTGATGCGTCCGGCACCGTTCGATTACGGCAAGGTGAGTCACAGTCTGGTCTGGTATGGCCCGGCCGGTGATGGCTCGGCCCGCCACTGGTTCCGCCAGCGGATCCTGCAACTGGGTCGCGAATTGATTGAGCCCTGAGCCGGATGACAGCGAGCAATGATTGATGTTTCACCGCGGCGAAACATCAACGGCAAGTAGGGACTAGGGACGTTTGGTATAGATGGGGCTGGGGAAGGAGGCGACGTTGCTGCCCAGATCCGTGATGCGGGCAGCCCCCTGCTTTTTCACCTGATCGATGCGCAGCACCTGATGCATGGGAATAAGGGTCTGGCGCACATCGGCAAATTCGCTCTTGAGCTTCTCGTGACTGGGATCGACGATAAGCGCCGTATGGTTATCCCAGACAAAATCGGCAATCTCGATAAAACCGAACAGCTGGCCCTGATTGACTTCGCGCACATACACTTCGTAGCGCTCGCTGTGGCAAATAAACTGAACCCGATATAACGCCTTGCTTTCACTCATGATTATCTGTCATTGAGGGGGTAAGAAGATGGCCATTATTCTAGCCGCCGTTCTCGCCCCCTCCAATAGACAGATATCACAGTTGCGGCCTTTCCATGCCGCACCTCACGCCATGACGGTCACCGGATGACGCAACCACTCAGCCCATCAAGGCAGGCAGTGAGACCGGCCCCAATCCCGCTGCACGCAAACGGCTGGCCAGCTGTTCCAGCTCGGTTTGGTGAGCCTCTGGCCATTGCGCCGCCTCTCCCCGTACCCCATGGTGGCGAAAGCCGTTGAGGCGAATGGGCACAGGCCCAAGCTGCTGCAAGAAGGCGGCAAGATCCTCGTCCAGCTCACCACTCGCATCCAGAAAATCGCTCTTGCCCGGCACATGGAGCAGCCGCAGTTCGGTCAGCTTGCCGTGGCGTGCCAGCAGTTGCAGCGATGCCAGCACCCGCTCGCGACCATAGCCGGTCAGAGTGTGATGCACCGAGTCACGCCACCCCTTGAGATCGAGCATGGCGCCGTCGAGCACCGGCAGCAGCCGCTGCCAGCCGGTTTCGGCCAGCGAACCGTTGCTGTCGAGCAGGCAAGTGAGATGGGTCAGATCCGGCGCGCCCTTGATGGCGGCAAACAGCGCAACCACAAAGGGGAGCTGGGTGGTCGCCTCACCACCGGAGACGGTAATCCCGCTCAGCAGTGGGCCGTAGCGGCGCAGCAGGGCCAACACGTCGTCCACCGTCATGGTTGTGGTCTTGGGATTGGCACTGCGCGGGCAGACATCCAGACAGGCGTCGCAATCGGTACAGAGCGCCGCCTGCCATTGTATCTTGCCTTCGCTCAAGGTGAGGGCACCGCTTGGGCAGACCGCAAGGCAGTCACCGCAATCGTCACACAGCCCTATGGTGTGCGGATTGTGGCAGCCGGGGCAACGAAAGTTGCACCCTTGCAGAAACAGCACCAGCCGGTTGCCCGGCCCGTCGACACAAGAGAACGGCAGCACCCTGCTCACCAGGGCGCTGCGTGTTGGCAAGGCGTCAGCCATCAGGTTCGAGCTCAATACTCGCAGATGGTCGATTCGTGGGCGACCACCCGCGGTGCCCGCTGACGAATGGCGGTCACTTCACTCGCCTCGGCACCGAGACAGGTGGTCTGCAAGCGCGAGCCTTCTTCTGCGAAGCGGGCCACGTCGCTCTTGCGGATCATGTAGCCGGTCACCCGCACCAGATCGCTGTCGGCCACGTTGGCGGTGAACTCGCGCATACCGATGGCGAGCGCCCCTTTGCAGAGCTGCAACAGCGCCTGCGGGTTCTGGCGGATGGTGGGATCCAGCGTCAGGATCTCGCTGATCCCCGAATGGTAATAGGTGTGGTGCGGTGCCAGTGCCAGCACATGGCTTGCCGGATCCGGCTCCTGCCCGTAGGGGATGCGCACCCCGGGGGTCACAGCCACATCGATGCTGAGGCCCCCCTGTGAGTGCAGCAGGGCGCGACCACCCCAGGCATGGGTCTGCGGGGTCGTAGTCACATAGGCGGAGAGCTGGGCCGAGATGCGATAGCCAAGCTGGTTCGCCTCCTCGCCATGGCCGTAGCGATCCGGCAGATTCTCTTTATCCATCAGGATATTGACCGCTTCCGCCATGCCGTAGATGCCAAACATGGGGACAAAGCGATCCTCATCCAGCAGCCCCTCTTTCACCAGGAAGCTGTCGAAGAAACCGGACTCATCGTGGAGGAAGGCGGTCCGCGCGTCGATCAGCTGAGAGGCCAAGCGGCAGTAATGGGGCAGCAGGCAACCGAGGAAATCATCGATCCCCTGACACTGCTCGGCGACCCGCTTGAGGGAGATGCGCACCAGGGTATTGGCGCCACCCGCCTGCGGCAGGGCGTTGTAGCAGCTGACGATACCAAAACCACGAGCGTCGAAGGTATCGCGGTGGATCGGGTAGTTGGCGATGTGCGGCTTGCTGCACTCGGCGATGTTCTTCACCGCCTGCAGCAGCAGGCTGTCCGGGGTCTGCTCCGGATCGTGGAAGAAAGTGAGGTTCGGCGCCACCTGCTTAAGCTCGTTGTCGATACGCAGGATCAGGCGGCAGATGCGGTTGTCATCCGGCCCGATGTTGACGTGCATGAAGGCGTCCGGCAGCACCCTGTCCAGATAGACCCAGAACCCCTTCAGCTTGTGATAGAGGGTCTCGTCATCCAGTTCGCCGACGAAGGGCAGCAGCAGGTGGTCGAGCCGCCCCAGCCAGACCGGCATGCCGGTAACGGAGGGGACATGGTGATAGAGGATGCGCAGGGCGTTGAGCGCCTCGTCGAAATCCTGCGGCGCCGCCAGCTCCAGCCAGGCAGAGCCCTGAGTCAGGAATTTTTCATAGTCCGGCAGCACATAACGTGGCTTGTAGGGGGCGTGCCCTTCGAACATGTCGCAGATAAATCCCTGCTCCATCGCCTCGGCGACTGCGGCAGGCAGGTCGAGGTAGGGCAACGCATTCTCGGCGGCCAGCGCCAGCGCGTGGCTCTTCTGGGCGGCGGAGAGATGGGGATCGCGCACGATGCGCTGACAGGTTTCGATCAAAGACATGGGACACTCCTTCACGGATAGAGCCCATATCCTCACCATTTGCAGGCTTTTTTTGAAGTGACATTCATGACATGACGGATGTCGAATAATGACATCCATTACACAAGATCACGGCTCGCGCTTCACAAAGGCAAGAGCTCGGCTATGCCTCCCAGCCAGCGCAGCAGAAAGAAGCCCCCCATTCCACCCACCACCACAACCAGGGTCGGCAGCCGCAACAGGGTCAAGAGCATCACCCACAGGGTGGCAGTCAGGTAGTCAGGATCCCAGTCAAGACCTATCCCCGGCTCGTAGCTAAAGACGATGGGCAACCAGATTGCAGTCAGCACCGACTGGGCCGAGAAGCCGAGAAACGCCCCCATCTCGGCACCCGGCTGATATCGGGTCAACCGAGAAAAGAAGGCGAAGCGGTTGAAAAAGGTGATCAGGGCCAGCAGGCCAATCATCAGCCAGCTCACGCTACCTCCTCATCCGGTGCAGCACATAGCCCACCACCATGCCAGCCAGAGCCGAGACGATGATGTGGATCTCCGCCAGCAGCGGCTTGGTAAGCAACGCTGTGCCGCCGCTCACCAGAGTGGCCGCCACCATGGGCAAGTTTTTCATGGCGGGAATGGTCATGGCGATGAAGGTGGCCGCGATGGCAAAATCCAGCCCCATGCTGTCCAGTCCATCGATGTACTGACCGGCCGCGATGCCGAGCAGGGTCGCCAGATTCCAGAACAGATAGAAGACGAATCCCGCGATGAGCGCGTAGGCCGGATCAAAGTGGCCGCTGCGCTCCCGGTCTTTCAGCGCCACAGCGAACATCTCATCAGTCAGGAAAAAAGCAAGGCTGGCACGCCAGCGCAAGGAGAGCGGCAATACGTCACGGCGGAAGGTGAAGCCGTATAGCAGATGCTGGGAAGTGATCACCATGGTGGAGCTCATGATGGGCAGCAGGGGCGTGCCCGCCCCGAACAGGGTCGTGGCCGAGAGCTGGGCGGCTCCGGCGTAGACCAGCAAAGACATCAGCTGAGCCTGAAGCGGACTCAGCCCTGCCTGCAACGCCAAAGCGCCACACAGGATCCCCCAGGGGATCACCGAAATGGAGAGCGGGAGCATATCCAGTGTGGCACGCCACCAGAGCATCCCCGTTCGCTCGGGCACGCTCGTTACTGACATCATGTGATCTTCCTTGTCACAGCCAAAGCGAGCCGAAAAAACTAGCACGGGACAGCAAGCGCTGTCACGTCATCACTGGCGGGAAATAAAACGCCCGCGGAGTCGCGGGCGTGCACAAGGGGATCAGGGCTCGATGACGATGGGCGTACCCGGATCAATCGCGTCCCACACTTCATCCAGCTCGTGATTGAGCATGGCAATGCAGCCGTTGGTCCAGTTGGAAGGCTGAACCCTGCGGTTGCCAATGCTGTTGCGTTGACCGTGGATCATGATCATGCCACCCGGACGAACACCCAGCTCATTGGCGCGCTTGATGTCATCCAGGTTCGGATAGTTGATATGGATGGCTTTGTAGTAGCCGGAATTGGTCTTCTTGTAATCGAGGGTGTAGCGCCCTTCCGGCGTACGCTGATCCCCTTCCTGCTGCTTGTGCCCCTTGGGCGCCGGGCCCAGAGCAATCCAGTAGCGCTTCAATTCCTTGCCATCCTTCATCAGGGTCAGGCTATAGGTCGACTTCTTGACCACCACCAAATCGGCTTTTTCGGTAAAGGCAAAACTCAATGCGGGCCAAAGCCCCAACAAACACAGTAATACGGCTCTCATTCCATCCCTCGACAAGCCTCTGGTGCGGGCTTTTCTTGTTACCAGATCATCTGAACGATGCCCGCCGAGTGGCGAGCGAGCGCCATGATATTGGATCGCCATCAATACTCAATATGCCCGGCAAAACATATCTTGCCGCAGCCAGGCCATCTTCCTTGAACGCCGTCATTTGGTATTGGTAATTAACAGTTAAAACAACAAGATACAAAAAATTATCGCGCTGGCACCTGGGGCAATGATCGGCGAAGATAACACTCCACTCCCCGACAGGATCATGCCATGCGCTCTTCGTGCCGCCTCGCCACCCTGCTGTTCTCGCCACTTCTGCTCTGGCTGCCCGCCAGTGTCGCCGCCGATGCACTCTGGCTGCGCGAGCCCGCCCTCTCCCCCGATGGCAAGCAGCTTGCCTTCACCTGGCAGGGGCGCATTTTTGTCGCCAGTGCCGAGGGTGGCCCCGCCACGGCGCTCACCGGCAGCGACTACCTGAGCCAGCGGCCAATCTGGTCACCGGATGGCAAACAGCTCGCCTTTGCCGCCAATCTCTACGGCAACGAGGATGTGTTCGTGGTGCCTGCCAGCGGCGGCGAGATGGTGCGCCTCACCCGCGATTCGCGCACCGATCTGCCGCAAGCCTTCAGCGCCGATGGCAAACGGCTGCTGCTGAGCAGCCAGCGCTTGGGGGCGCCCGCTGCCGACCATTTTGTCGCGGAAGGCTACCAATGGGGCGAGCTCTACTGGACCCCGATCAGCGGCGGCACCTTGCAGGCCGATCTGCCGCTGCCTGCGACCCTGGCCCGCCCCCACGGGGAGCGGCTCGCCTATCAGATGCCCGCGGCGGATCAACCCTTTCGCAAGCATCAGCACTCGTTTGCGGTGCCCCGTCTCTGGTTGTTTGATGGCAAGCAGCACAAGCAGCTGACCGAAGATCGGGTGGCGGCCACTGATCCGGTCTGGAGCGACAAGGGAGATACCCTCTTTTACCTGAGCGAGCGCAGCGGCGATTTCAACGTCTGGCGCCGGGATCTCGCCAGCGGCAAGGAGCAACAGCTGACCCACTATCAGGGCCATCCGGTGCGGGGGCTCAGCGCCTCTCGCAATGGCGATCTGGTCTGGTCATGGCTGGGTGAACTCTATCGCCTCGATGCCGGTAGCAGCGAGCCACGCAAGCTGACCCTCACCCCACAAGTGGCGAGCGCGCCGGATGAGGCGAGCGAGGCCCTGACCCTGGCCGACGAAGCGCTGGTCAGCGAAGAGGCGGATGAGCTGATCCTGGTGAGCGAGGGCAACCTGTTTGCCGTCGACCCCGAGCGGGAGCGGGTGCGCCAGCTGACCCGAGATCCGAGCGAGCAGTCCAGCCCCCTCTTCGCCGAGCAGGGCCGCGCCCTCATCTATCTGTCGGAGCAGCAGGGGCACGCCGCCCTCTATCGCCTGCGCAAGGGAGATCCGGATCTGCTGTTCAGCGATCCCGGCACTCTGGCCGAGAGCCTGCTGCTGGCCATTCCCGGCAAGGGGATCAGCCGTCCGGTGCTCTCCCCCGACGGCAAGCAGCTCGCCTTCGTGGTAGATGGCCAGGCCATCCACCTGCTGGATCTGGCGAGCAACAAGCAGCGGGAGCTGGTGCCTGCCAGCTTCAACCCCTCGCGCCACGAGGTGCATCTCGCCTTTGCTTCCGACTCCCGCCATCTGGCGCTCACCTTCCGCCCCGATGCGGCAGAGCAGGAGATCGCGGTGATCGACACGGCCAATCCCAAGGCCAAACCGGTCAATGTCAGCCTCAACGGCTATCAGGATGGGCAACCGGGCTGGAGTCAGGATGGCGCCATCCTCTACTGGCAATCGACCCGATTTGGCGCACTGGGGCCCGATGGCGAGCCCCTTGTCACCAACCTGCTCGGCATTTACAGCAGCCGTGCCGCCAGAGCCGATGCCATTGCCGAGCTGGAGCCGCCGAAAGGGGGATACGGCTTTGAGAGCGATCGTCTCAACCATCGCGAAGCGCTGCTGCTGCAACCCACCGGCACCCTGCTCGCCAGCCGCATCATCGGCGACCAGCTGATCTATCTGGTGGAGGAGATGGGGGTCAACAGCGAGAGCGAGATCAAGGGCTACAGCCAGGATCTGCGCAAAGGCAAAACCAGCGAACTGTTTGGCGAGCAGCCCGGCCCAGCGCTGGCAAGCCTCAACCAGCAGGGCACCCTGGCTACCCTGGTGCGGGATGGGGAGATAACCCGGATCCACCTCGACTCCGGCGAGGCCACCAGCGCCCCCTTCGCCTTGCAACCCACCAGCCGCTGGCAGGAACGCATGACCGCCGCCTTCGATCAGATCGCCCGGCTCACCCGGGACGAGTTCTATCTGGACGATATGAACGGGGTGAGCTGGGATAGCTATGTCGCCGCTTACCGCCGCCTGCTGCCGGGCATCGGCAACCCGCGGGACTTTGGCAACCTGCTGGAAGAGCTGGCTGGCGAGCTCAATGTCTCCCACACCTGGGGCAGCGGCCCCGCCCCCTTCCCGCGCATGGCGGACGAGACCGCCAGCCTGGGCGGCTACTGGCAGGATGGCGAGCAGGGGGTGATGCTCACCGCCCTGCTCTCTGGCGGCCCGCTGGATCAGGAGAGCGATATCGCCCCGGGCGCCCGCCTGCTCGCCATCAACGGCAGCCCGATTGCCAATCTGGCCGAGCTGGATCGAGCCCTCAACCATCAGGCTGGCGCCCGGCTTGCCCTCACCTTCCAGCAGGAGGGCAACAAGCAAACTGACGAGGTGGTGCTCACCGCCATCGACAAGCAGCAGGAGTACCAGCTGCAACAGGATCGCTGGATTGAGAAACGGCGGGAGCTGGTGGCCAGGCTGAGCGGAGGACGGGTCGGCTACGTCTATCTGCCGGCAATGAATAGCGAGGTCTACGATGCTGTGGTGGCGGATGCCCTCGGCAGACAGCGCAATCGCGATGCGCTGATTGTCGATGTCCGCTTCAACAGCGGTGGCTATCTCGCCAATACCCTGGTGGAGTTTCTGACCGGCAGCGGCAGCGCCAAGGGGATGGCCAGCAGCTGGCCCCGTCAGGGCAAGGGGGAAACCGATGCCGCCACTCGCCAGTGGACCAAGCCTTCGGTGGTGCTGGTCAACGCTGGCAGCTACTCGGAAGGCTCCGCCTTCCCCGAGTACTACCGCACCCTCAAGGTCGGCCCCATCGTCGGCGATCCGGTGCCCGGCACCGGCACCATGGTCTACAGCCACGACTCCCGGCTAATCCCGGGACTATCCTACGGCATTCCGACCCTGGGGCTACGCAAACCGGACGGGACCTTCTACGAGAATCAGGAGCTGATCCCGGATCTGCAGGTGCCCCTCACCCCCGCCGACATGGTGGCCGGGCGTGACCCGCAACTGGAGGCGGCGGTACAAGCCGCCCTCAAGCAGTTGCCAGCCAGCGCCAAATAACGGCGCCCATCGAGCTCAACGAAAGCGAAACAGCTCGCGATGCAGATGCCCGTCCGGCAACAGCCGGGTCAGGGCATCTGCCATCCCCTCCGGCCCGCAAAACCATACCTGCTCGGGTGCACCCTGCGCGATGCGGGCCAGATCCAGCCGCCCGGCAGCCTTGTCCAGATGCAGCTGATAACGCACGCCGGTGCGATGACAGAGCTCGGCCAACCGCCGGTGGTAGACGGCGCCTGCCAGATCCGGCGCACACTGGATCAGGGTGATCCCCTCGCCCCGCTCCCCGCGGGCAGCCAGCCCCTCCAGCCAGGCAACAAACGGCGTGATACCTATCCCGGCCCCCAGCCAGAGGGCTCGGCCTCCCCTCTGCGGGGCGACAAAGGCGCCATAGGGCCCGGTCACCACCACCTCATCCCCGGCACGAGCTTCTGCTACCAGCTGGCGGGTATGATCCCCGAGCGCCCGCACCGCGATCACCAGCTGGCGCCGATCCGCCGACACCCGCACCAGGGTAAAGGGGTGCGTCCCCTCCTTGGCATCAAATTCGAAAAAGGCAAACTGACCCGGGCGGTAATGGGCGAGCGGCCTCTCCAGCTGCATGGTCAGCTCGCAGGTGTGATCCGCCAGCGCCCGCACCGCAATGACCCGGCCAGGATGGCGATCCCGCGCCCCCACTTGCCCCAGCAGGGAGTAGAGGGCCCCGATAGCTCCCAGCCCACCGATTAACCAGATCGCTACCCCCACCGGGGTCATGGCCCCAATCTGAGGCAGCAGGCAGAGCCCGTGGCCCCAACCCGCCAGATAGATGAGCGGCGCCAGCCGGTGGATCAGCCGAAAGCGGCCATAACTGACCAGCGCCAGCAAGCTCACCACCACCAGTGCGATCAGCAGATAGAAACTCCACTCACCCAGGGTATTGCCAAGGGCATGGAGGGAGATGCCATTGCCTGTGCCAGCCCCAGCACCGCTGGCCCCACGCCGGGCAGGACGGCTCAGCCAACCCGCCGAGACCGCCCACTTGGGCGCCTCCACCAGCAGCCAGTGGGCGGTCAGCGCCAATGCGCCACCGATGCCCGTCTGACGGTGCAATCGCAACATCCGGTCCAGACCGCCACACCACACCTCCAACTGCGGCAGGCGCAACGCCAGCAACAGCGAAATGGCCATATAGGTCATCCCCAGCAGGCCGGTCAGCAGCAATATCTCATGGCGCCAGGGCCACACCCCGTTGGCATCCCCCACATAACCGAGCCACCAGACTCCGACCGCCAGCAGCGGCAACAGCCACCACATCCATTTGTTCGTCATAACATGCTCCCTGGTTCCATCGCGGCAGGGCCTCATCTCCCTGCTGATGGCACCATTACACACCCGTCCGGTCACAAGACTTTGCCATAGGGGGAAGCTTGTGTGGCAATGTGTGACAAACGGAAACAAAAGAGGGGCCGACTGGCCCCTCATGATCACCCTTGTTGGCTCGCCCCTTTTCACAGAAGATGGCGCACAATTCGCCTCCGCTGTGATTGACGACCCGCCAGCAAAAGGAATCAAATGGGGACGTTATATATCTGCGGCGGAAAACCTGCTGCCCACTCTTCCGGACAAGGAGATCCCCCTTGCTTTCATCCACCGAACAACGCGACTGCCCGAGTTGTCAGCGCGAGACCAACCATGTCGTGGTGCTGGTCGACAAATCCTATGGAAAAGAGGTGAAACCAGAGCAAAAGCGCACTGCATTTATCAAAGACTTCATTACCGGCTGGGCCGCCGGCCCCTTTCTGGCCAACATGGATCGCTTTGAACGCCACACCATCTGTGAAAATTGCGGAAATAAAGTCATTGATGAATCGTGAATAATGAAAAAAAGAATGGCAGGAAGGTCGCCCCTCCTGCCAATTGCCTATTCATATCAAGCCGGCCTTCATCACATCACTTACTGCACGCAGCTCAACTCCTCTCTGACATCTCCCGCAAAGTAGCGCCGGGTAATCCACGCCTCGAAATCTGCCAGCATGCGGGTTTCCGACTCGCTGTTGTCGGCGATGAGCTCGGCGCCGTGTACCACCCGGATATGGGCATCGAGCGGGCTTCCCTCGCCAGCCGCGGGGCGCTGCTGGGCTGCGGCCATGCAGGCTTGCGCCTGTTGCCACGCTTCGGCGGCGCTCAGGTTGCATGCCTCGGCCAGCGGCACCGCGCTGAATCCCTCGCCGGTCAGGCTGCGCAGGGTCTCATCGTGACTCATGCCGTTGCCAGGCCCCCAGTAGTGGGCGGCCAGATCCGGCCCGATGCGCGGGTTGTCGGTGAGGTAGCCATCACGTTTGAGGAAAAAGGCGCGGGTCTGCTCCACCGCCATCAGCGCCAGCAGGTAGCCGTGATAGGCGCAGGCCGACTCCTGATTAAGGAGGTGCGGAATGGCCAGCAGCGGGCGCGGGCTCTCGACCCCGACAATCTTGCGCTCCCACTGGCGGGCCAGCGCCAACACAGCCTCGGGGGTGCGCTCGGCCTCATCCATGGCGTAGAGATCCCGCTCGAAGTAGGCCACCAGCGCGATCTGGCGCTCGTTGAAGGCACGAAACGGCTGACGCGCTTCGATCATCTCCTTGATAAGCGCATCGGGGATCGGCTCTCCCGCCGCATTTCTGGCGTAGCGTTTGAGCCAGTCGGCATCGTCCAGCAGGCTGTCGCAGAACATCGACTGGGTCTCGGCATAGGCCATGGAGGTGGGCGGGAACTCCTGTGAGAAGCAGGGGGCGTTGCCGGTGACATTGGCAAAATGCGCGGCGTGGCCCCCCTCGTGGAACAAGGTATTGAGGCCGTTCCAGCCGCTGCCCACCTGCGCCGGATCGGCCAGGCTGGTGAAGTTGACCACCGCCGGCACCCACTCCCCCTGTTGGAAGAAGCTCGGTACCGGGCCGTGGCAGAAGCCGTTCTCGTATTTCCCCTCCCGGGTCAGCAAATCCAGGGTCAGGGTCGCACCACGATACTGGATGCCGAGCTGGCGGAAGCTCTCAACCCAATCCCGCAGTGCCCGCGAGAAGGGCACGTAAGGATCTAGCTGGCGGGTCACATCACCGCTCACGCTGTAACGCAGGTTGTGGGGCAGCAGGGCCGCCTCCCCCTTGGCAACCTTCAGCTCTTCCAGACTCTGCTGCAACCGGGCGTCGGTGCGGGCAATAAAGTCGTCGAGGATGGCAAACAGCTGCTCCGGGCTCATCTGCTCGTTCTTGCGCACCTTGTAGTCGAAGTAGTCGCGATAGCCCATGGTGCGGGCAAAGCGGTTGCGGATCGCCACCACCTCGAGAAAACCGTTGCCGACCACCCACTGCTCCAGGGTGTGGAACATGGCGAGCGCGCTCTGGCGCACCGCCTCGCTCGGGCTGGCGGCGAGCGAGGTACTGGCGGCGGGCAGGCTGCCTGCGACCTGCTGGCCCTGCTCATCCAGCAGGGTCAGTTTCAACCCCTTGCGGCGGGCGAACAGCGCCGCCTCGGCGGCTACCAGCTCATCCATCAGGGCGGCAGCGGCGGGATCTTCAATCACATTGCACTCGAAGAAGGCGATCCAGCCTTGCAGACCGCGCTTGAGGTCATCCTCGTCGGCCTGCACCAACATCTCCCGCAATTCGGGCAGACGGGCCGGATTGGCACAAAAGGCCTTGTAGGCCTGCTCGGCCGCGGTGAAACCGGCCTGATCATCGCTGGTGCCCATATAGGTGGACCAGAAGAGATCCTCCTTGCGCCTGTGCACCTGCAGGTAGTCGGCGTTGAGCTGGTTGAAGTAATTCCTGGCAATGGAACTCATAAATTCCCTCTTGTTATGGGGTCACCCGCAACGGGGCCCACTCCTTTTTTTGAAGAAATGCCAAACCATTCACACTCTTTGGCAAAAATTGCGCTGGGATGCGCATCAACACGCTACCAAAAAGTGGGGGTTGCTGTCTGCTGACTATACTGATGTTAAAACGCTCATTTGAGAAAGCTCGGCAAGAGACTGAAAGTAAATGAGTTGTTAACTCTTACGAACTGGCTGCCGCGGTACAGAGCCACATAATATCAACAGGGAAATGAGGGTTTAGTCATGTTCAAGCTCGGTGATATTACCGTGAGCCGCAAATTGATTCTGCTGCTCGCACTGGCGTTTGTCGGTTTTGTCTCGCTGCTGCTTATCTCGGCCAACGCGCTCCAGCGCAATCTGATGAGCGAGCGAGAGGCGCGGCTCAATGCGGTACTGGAACAGGCCATGAGCCAGATCCAGTTTCTGGCCAGCACCCTGCCAGCAGAGCAGGCCCAGCAGGAAGCGCGCAAGCTGCTGACCAACACCCGCTTTGATGGCAACAACTACCTGTTCGTCATCGACGAGAACCGCACCATGGTGGTTCACCCCATCCGTCCCGAACTGGTCGGCCAGAAGATGGGTGAAGGAGGTGCCGCCACCGCCGGGCAGTTCTGGTATCAGATGGTGGATATCGCCAAAGGGGGCAAACAGGGCACTCTGCAATATGTCTGGGTCGGCCCGTCGGGTGAAACCGCCGACAAGCTCTCCATGGTCTCCGGCTATCAGCCCTGGGGCTGGATCCTCGGTTCCGGCATGCTGCTGCAAGATATTCAGCAGACCATCTGGGCCCAGTACATGAAGATGGGGACCGCCACCGCCATCGTGATCCTGCTGATGGGGCTGCTGGGCTGGCGCATCACCCACTCCATCGTCTCCCCCCTCAGCCAGATCAACAACGCCATGCAACGGGTTGCCAAGGGGGATCTGGTGGTGAGCATCCCGGTACAGGGCAAGGATGAGCTGGGAGTGGTCGCCCGCTGCACCAACCAGAGTCTCGATGCCATCCGTCACGCCCTGCTGGAGGCCAGCCAGGGGGCCCGCAACGTGGCAGATGCCGCCCTGCGCATCGCCGCCTCTGCCGAGCAGACCAATCAGGCAGTCACCAGCCAGCGGGATCAGCTGGCCCAACTCGCTACCGCCATGAACGAGATGAGCGCCACCATCTCCGATGTGGCCGGACACGCCGAAAATACCGCGCGGGATACCCAGGAAGCGACTGGAGAAGCTGGCCTCGGCAACCGTGACGTTCACGCCAGCGTGCACGGCATCAAGGCGCTGGCCACCGAGGTGGAGCAGGCCACCCAGCAGGTCAACCAACTCAAAGAGGGGGTAATGCAGATCAGCGAAGTGACCGCCGTCATCAGCGCCATTTCGGAGCAGACCAACCTGCTGGCCCTCAACGCTGCCATCGAAGCAGCCCGTGCCGGCGAGCAGGGCCGCGGTTTTGCCGTGGTAGCCGACGAGGTGCGCCAGCTGGCCAGCCGCACTCGCCAGTCTACCGAAGAGATCCAGAGTACCATTGCCCAGCTGCAGCAACGGGCCGTCACCGCCGCCAACGCCATGGATACCAGCCGCAAACTGGCAGAGAGCAGCGTCAACCAGTCCCAGCAGGCGGGGCAGGATCTCACCCTGATCGTCAACCACATCCAGCATGTAAGCGACATGGCGACCCAGATCGCGACCGCCGCCGAGCAGCAGAGCATGGTGGCCGAGGATATGAACCGCAACGTCAGCGGCATCAACGACTCGGCGCTGGAGATGTCCCAGTCCGCCTCGCAACTGGCGCAGGAGAGCGAGTTGCTGGCCGGTCTCTCCCGCAGCCTGGATGAGCGACTTGCGGTGTTCAAACTGGGCAAGGAGTCCTCCACTGCGCCAATGATGGCTCCCGTATCTCCCCCCTCCGGAGAACAGCGCGCCCGTCATTGATGGCGTCAATCCTTGTCGCCTTGTCACCCGACCTGCCAGCCAAGCTGGCAGGTTTTTTTACGCCAACAACACGCAATCAGCATGCATCTTATCGGCATATTCAACGTTAATCGGTACCATTCACAGACAGGAGAACAATTTAAAAACAGCCAGTTAGAATGATTTGCGCGCCATGGGATGATGCGTTTAAACATTCAACTTCAAATAACGAATCAATGCAGTGCACAATGTTGATGGCCGAACATTTGGCCCATCACTAATCATCTAGTCATTTGGCAAACTGACCGAAAGGTCGGGACGCAAAGCCTCCGGTCTACAGACGTTTTGTCCAGGATAGCGGGGTTGCCACACGCAAGTGTGTATCGGGGAATCCCCAGGCCAACTGACTGCCCACATCTGTCGAACAGAGGAATGTATGGCAGCAAAAATCCAACTTAATCACATCGCAGCGGTGCTGGCTCTGCTGGCCAGCGGCAGCGCTCTGGCGCATGGCTACATCAGCCAGCCAGAGAGCCGCAACTATCTGTGCAAAACCGGCGGCAACAGCCAGTGTGGCGGCGTGCAGTGGGAACCCCAGAGCGTGGAGGGCCCTTCCGGCTTCCCTCAGAGCGGCCCGCAGGATGGTCAAATCGCCTCAGCGGGCAGCCCGCGCTGGAGCGAGCTGAACATCCAGACCAGCGACCGCTGGACCAAACGTGAAGTACAGCCCGGTCCCTTCGCTATCAGCTGGACATTCACCGCAAACCACGTCACCCGCAACTGGCGCTACTACCTCACCAAGCAGGACTGGAACCCCAACCAGCCGCTCACTCGCGCCTCGTTCGACCTTAATCCGTTCTGCGTCATCGACGGTAACATGGTGCAGCCGCCCAAGCAGGTGACCCACAACTGTATCCTGCCGGAGCGCACCGGTTATCAAGTGATCCTCGGCGTGTGGGAAGTGGGCGACACCAGCAACAGCTTCTACAACATCATCGACGCCAAGTTCAAAGATGGCAGCCAGCCGCCGCTGGAGTGGAGTCAGGCAGGCACCATCTACCCCTCCATCGACCTCGCGGCAGGCGACAAGGCGATGACCCGGGTATTCGATGCCAACGGCGAGCGCCCCGATCTGCAAACCGTGCTGACCATCACCACTGCCGAGCAGGGCCAGAAGAACAACTGGGCCCATGCCCTCGCAGGCAAGATCAACGCCGAACAGAGCCTGATCCGCGCCGGTCAGCAAGGAGCCGATGGCCAGTTCAATCCGATCTACGGCATGAACCCCGTCTATCTGCATCGAGACAGCAAACTGGATCGAGTCGAGATTGACCTGCAACAGCAGCAACCGCCGGTGGTGGACAGCATCAGCGTCAGCGGTCTGGCCAGCGACTATGTGCTGGACAACGGCAAGGCAACCCTCGATTTCACCGTCACCGCACAAGGCGATCTGGCCGTCACCAATACCCTCTATGACCACGGTGGCGTCGCCAAGGGTGAAAGCAGTGCAGATATCAAAGACAGCAGCCACTCCTTTACCATGGCGCTGGAAGGGCTCAAGGCAGGTCACCACCAGCTGGTGATCAAGGCCACCCCGAAAGCGGGCGGCGAGACCATCCAGCAGACCATGGACCTGATGTTCAAGGAGCAGAGCAGCGGCGAATACGACTTCGTCTTCCCGAACTCGCTCAAATCCTATGCCGCCGGCACCAAGGTGCAGCAGCCGAAAAATGGCAAGGTCTATCAGTGCAAGCCCTTCCCCTACAGCGGCTACTGCGTGCAGTGGGCCACCACCGCCACCCAGTTCGAGCCGGGTGTCGGATCCCACTGGCAAGAAGCCTGGATTGAGCTGAAGTGATCCGCTGCGGGTCATGACGCCATCAATAAAACGGGGAGCCATTGGCTCCCCTTCTTGTCTTCTATCCCCGTTCAAATCTGGACGTCGATGACGGGCTAGCAGCCCATGACTCCGCTCCAACAGCCTGCACGACTCTTGTGCAGTGCTCGCGATCCATCTCTATTGTTCATATCAGCCACTCGCATTGGGAGCCGGACGCAGACTCTGTGAGCCATGCCCCTCTGCCACCTTGAACCCTGTGCCATCATGGGATCAGGCAGCAACGACGCGAAAGGAAGCCGCCATGTGGATCAATGCCGAACCCGTCAACGGAGCCCTGGTCTCGCTGGCCATCGGCCTTATCATTGGACTGGAGCGGGGCTGGCAGGTGCGCCAACTGGGGGATAACCAGCGCATCGCCGGGATGCGTACCTACGGCCTTATCGGCCTGCTCGGCGGGGTGTGCGGTTTGCTGCTGCCCACCCTGGGCCCTTGGCTGCCGCTGCTCGGCCTTCTAGCGGTGGTAATCGGCTGCGGCCTCTCGGTCTGGCTGGCCCAGCGCTGGCAGGGGGAGTTCGGCCTCACCAGTTCGGTCGCCATGCTGCTCACCTACCTGCTTGGCCTGATGTCTGTGCTGCTGAGCCCGAGCGAGGCGGTGGCCTGCGCCGTGCTGGCCGCCCTGTTGATGGGGCTCAAGGGCAAGATCCAGCAGGGGATGCTGTTTCTCAGCGAAACCGAGTTCCACGCTACCTTGCGTTTTCTGCTTATCTCGCTGGTGCTGCTGCCGGTGCTCCCCAACGAGGAGATGGGCCCCCTCGATGCCTTCAACCCCTTCAAGATCTGGCTGATGGTGGTGGTTATCGCCGGCATCTCGTTTTGTGGCCACTTCGCGGTGCGGCTGCTCGGCACCCGCGCCGGACTGGTGCTCACCAGCATACTGGCGGGATTGGCCTCCTCCACCGCTCTCACCCTGCAGTTTGCCCGTCTCAACAAGGAGCAGGGGGGGCTGGAGCGGCTGCTGGCCACCGGCATCCTGCTGGCGGGGGCCACCATGTGGCTGCGGCTGCTGGTACTGGTACTGCTCATTCACAGCGAACTGGCGATGCGCCTCATCGCCCCCCTGTTGCTGCTGGCCACCACAGTCTACGGCTTTGCCTTCTGGTTCTGGCGTCAGCGCGAGGAGCTGACTGACGGCCCGGTACAGCCGGAAACCAGCAACCCGCTCGATCTTGCCACCGCCATCAAGTTCGGCCTGCTGCTGGCGCTGATCGGCTTTATGGCAACTCTGCTGCAAGACAAGATAGGCAACTCAGGGGTCTATCTGCTGTCGCTGGTGTCGGGGATCACCGATGTGGACGCCATCACCTTGTCGCTCTCCCAGCTCTCCCACAAGGAGCTGGCGCTGGAGGTGGCTGCCCGCGGCATCCTGCTGGCCGGGCTGGTCAACTCGCTGGTGAAGGGGCTGCTGGCCCTCGGTATCGGCGGTCGCAGTCTCGGGCTGCGGGTGCTGCTCCCCTACTTCGTCTCGGCCCTGCTGATCCTGCCCCTCATCTGGCCCGCAGGTTGACCGGGATCACCTGCAACAAGTGACAGACTGACGGCGCCCCTGACAGTCACGTATACTGCCTGCTCTTGCAGCATGGGGAGGTAGCAATGGCGAGCGACTGGGACAAGGTACTGGCAGGCGGGGCACTGGATAGCCAGAGCGAGGAGATAGCCAACGACCGGATCCGCGGTCAGGCGCTGCTGGCCCGGCTCAATGGTTCATCGGCGGGCGATGGCCCTCTGCGCCAGCAGATCTGCCGCGAGCTCTTTGGCCACTGCCCCGACTCCTGCTGGATCAGCACGCCGTTTACCTGCGAATTCGGCCGCAACATTCATATCGGCGAGAAGACCTTCTTCAACTTCAACGTCACCATTCTCGACGTGGGTGAAGTGCACATCGGCAGCCATGTGCTGCTGGCCCCCAACGTGCAGATCTACACCGCCACCCACACCATGAACTATCTGGAACGCCGCAACTGGACCGCCTACAACAAGCCGGTGCGGATCGGTGACGACTGCTGGATTGGCGGCGGCGCCATCATCTGCCCCGGCGTCACCATAGGGCCGCGATCCATCATTGGCGCGGGTGCAGTGGTGACCCGCGACATCCCGGCCGACTCGGTGGCAGTGGGCAATCCGGCCAAGGTGATCCGCACCCTAAAGCAGGACGAGGAGCGCTGCTGGGAGCTGGCCCAATGATGGCGCTGGCGCTGCTGCCACTGGGCGCCGCCCTCTGGCTCGGCCTCGGCGAACAGCAGTGGTGGCCGCTGGCCGTGTTGCTCTCCATGAGCCTGCTCACGGTAGCCGCCTACGCCTGGGACAAGCGGCAGGCGGTACGGGGTGAGTGGCGCATTCCCGAATCGAGGCTCCATCTGCTGGAGCTGTGCGGCGGCTGGCCGGGGGCGCTGGTTGCCCGCCAGTGGCTGCGCCACAAGACCCAGAAGCGCAGCTACCGGCTGGTCTTCTGGTTTATCGTGCTGCTGCACCTCACCCTGTGGGCGCTCTGGCTTGGCCGCCCTCTCTGGCAGCAATAGCCACCCGGGTAACAAAATTGTGGCTTGGCCGCCCGCTCTGGCAGCAATAGCCAACTGCATCACAAAGGCGAAAAGGGCCCCATTGCGGCCAATTGGCGGCTGTGAGAAAACAGAACGGATCCCATCAGCGTTTTTGCCGTTTATAGACGACAAGGAGTCGTGACATGACCATGTGGACAGGCATAGTCCTGATCGTATTTATCAGCGTATTGTTCGGATATCTCGGCAAGCGGGCCCGCTATCAGATGGGGGATGCCCGCATCACCGACCGACTCGGCAAGCAGGATATGATCATCAGAGAATTGCAGGAGCGAATCGCCAATCTGGAGGCGATCGTCATCGAAGAGGAGAAACGGCGCCCGTTTCGGGAGCTGTGATTTTTTCACCGCCAGGTTTCAGATACTGAGAGGGCTGCACGATGCAGCCCTCTCTCGTTTCAGCAGACTCAGATTGCCAGCGGCAGCAACTCGGCATAGTCGCGGATCGCCGGAAAAGCGGTGATGCTCTGCTCCGGCTTGCAGCTGTCCGGATTCTGGATCGCCAGCTGATAGCCGATGCCATAGTCGGCTGCAGCCCGCAGGATCCGCTCGCTGTCATCCACAAACAGGGTACGGGCCGGATCGAACGCCAGCCGCTCGGCCAGTGCCTGCCAGCAGTGCTGGCTCTCCTTCGACCAACCCAGTTCGTGGGTACTCACCATCAGATCCAGATGCTCGGCAAGACCGAGCTGCGCATCTTTCACCGACAGACTGGCGGGGTGGGCATTGGTGAAAAGCACCAGCTGCTTGCCCGCGGCACGCAACTCGGCCAGAAAAGGGATGGCATGGGGACGCCACTGGATCTTCACCAGCAGCTCCTGCTTGAGGGCGCGAATATCGAGTCCCAGGGTCTCGCTCCAGTAATCCACGCAGTACCAGTTGAGGGTGCCGTTGACGGCGTGATAGTGGACATCGATCTGCGCTTTGGCTTCATCCAGCGGCAGACCGAGCCGCTCGGCGTAACGCTCCGGCACCAGTTGCTGCCAGAGGTGGTTGTCAAAATGCAGATCGATCAGGGTGCCATCCATATCGAGCAAGACGGTATCTATCTGGTGCCAGGGCAAGGTGGTGGAGCAGGAGTGTGGCATCGGGCCTCTTGATCGCGGATCTCGGAAAACGGGGCGGCAGTATAACGGATTTTTCCTCCCCCTTTGCCATCCCTGGCCCGTGGTGTTCGGTGTGAGAGTCGTTTACTCTTGAAGCACGATTTTTTAACGAGCAGCCAGCGTCCGATGAGCGACCCCCACAAGAGCAAACCCGAGCACATCTCAGTCGACCAACTGGATCACCCCAAGAGCAAGCCGGAGATCCTCAAGGCCGATATCGTGGCCGAGAGCAGACTGTTCAAGGTGGAGTCCCTCCACCTCAAATTCTCCAACGGCGAAGAGCGGGTCTACGAGCGGATGCGCGGCGGCAACCGGGGCGCCGTCATGGTGGTGCCGCTGTTCGATGCCCACACCCTGCTGCTGGTGCGCGAGTATGCCGCGGGCACCCACTCCTACGAGCTGGGCTTTCCCAAGGGGCTGATCGACCCGGGCGAAGATGCCTTCGAGGCGGGCAACCGGGAGCTGATGGAGGAGGCGGGGTTTGGCGCCAACAGCCTGACCCTGCTCAAACAGGTGTCGCTGGCCCCCGGTTACTTCTCCAGCCGGATGGACATTTTACTGGCGCGGGATCTCTTCCCCGAACAGCGGATCGGCGATGAACCCGAACCGCTGGAGGTGATCCCCTGGCCCCTCAACCGGATCGACGAATTGCTGGCGCGACCCGACTTCACCGAGTCGCGCAGCATCAGTGCCCTGCTCTTGGCCCAGAAGTGGCTGGCGGAGCAGGCAGAGTAGCCCGCAGACGGGCAGTTAACAGACAGAGGATAACGAGATGCAGGAGTTGTTGGCCTGGGTGCCGGGGGTCAAGGAGATTGCCCGCGAAGCCGGAAGGATCCTTCACGACATCTATCATGGCGGTCAGTTCGAGCGTCAGCTGAAAGAGGATGCCACTCCGGTCACCAGTGCCGATCTTGCTGCCGATGCCTACCTCAAACAGGCGCTGTCGGCGCTTACCCCCCATGTGCCGGTGCTGACCGAAGAGGCAGCCGACATCCCCTTCAGCCAGCGATCCAACTGGCGGCAGTACTGGCTGGTGGATCCCCTCGACGGCACAGGTGAGTTCATCGCCGGTAGCGGCGACTTCGCCACCCTGATCGCTCTGGTGCGGGACAATGTGCCGGTGCTCGGGGTCATCTATGCCCCCGAGTCCAACGTGCTCTACTGGGCGGTGCGCGGCTACGGCGCCTTCAAGGAGGTGAATGGCGAGGTACTGCCCATCAGCGCCATGCACCACGAGCATGACCAGCCCGACTCACTGGTGGTGGCCATCAGCCGCCGCCAGAAGCTGGAGAACCTCACCCGCCGCCTCAACCCGGCCATCAACTACGAGCTGATCCCGCTTGGTTCCAGCTCCCTCAAATCCTGTCTGGTGGCGGAAGGGGCAGCCGATTGCTACGTGCGGCTCGGCCCCACCGGCGAGTGGGACACCGCCGCTGCCCAGTGCATCGTCGAGGCGGCTGGTGGTCGCATCCTCAGCCTGGCGTTGCAGCCACTCAGCTACAACGAGACCGAGTCGCTGGAGAACCCGGACTTTATCGTGATGGGGGATCCGGATCTCGCCTGGGGCAACATTCTGGCCCACTAGACGAGTAGCAATATCATCACACCAGACAAGCAGGCGGCCCGATGGCCGCCTGCTTTTTCAGAGTCGTTGTCCGGGGTGATGGCCGGTGTGATCCGCTGGTCAAGGCGCGCTTGCACAGCGTGATACGCTGGCAAAGCGGCAAAATGATAGTGAAACATCACAATCGGTCGGCGAGAAATGGTACAATTTTTCACGTAATTCTAAAAACCCCTAATTAGCCAAAATAAAAAAATGAGAGCAGATCAAATTTTGGTTTTATATTTCACAAAAATCACAAATATCAGTTTTGTTTCATTCTGCGATCCAGATTCCATTCCCAATCTCGCTGGCTAAACCCCGCAATGGCAGTGATATGTTTCAGGCTCACTTTTTGAGAATTAAATCCCGATAAACCACAATAAACTCAGATTAAAACACTAACAAAAAGTGAATTAGTAATGAGTTTATCTGTAGAGGCTACCAAGGGGCTATCCGATTCCTGCTCCACCACGTCCAGCATCACCCGCTGGCGCCGTCACGACACCCACTGGGTCATCAGCCTGTTTGGTACCGCCGTTGGCGCCGGCATCCTGTTCCTGCCCATCAATCTGGGTCTGGGCGGCATCTGGCCCCTCGTCATCGTCGCGGTACTGGCAGGCCCCATGACCTTCCTCGCCCACCGCGGGCTGGCTCGCTTCGTGCTCTCCTCGTCACGCCCCCACGCCGACTTCACCGAAGTGGCGGAGGAGCACTTCGGCAAGATGGCCGGTCGCCTCATCTCTGCGCTCTATTTCCTCTCCATCTTCCCGATCCTGCTCATCTACGGGGTCGGACTGACCAACACGGTGGAGAGCTTTATGGTCAACCAGCTCGGCATGGCGACCCCGGATCGGGTGATGCTCTCCGGTGTGCTGGTGTTTGCCATGATCGCAGTGATGCTGGCGGGTGAGAAAGCGATGCTGCGCGCCTTCGCCTTTATGGTCTATCCGCTGGCGGCCATTCTGGCGGCCCTCTCCTGCTACCTGATCCCTCAGTGGCAATGGCCGGAAGTGACCGCGTTTGAAGGAGTCAGCTTCCTCAACACCGTCTGGCTGGCGCTGCCGGTCACCGTGTTCGCCTTCAGCCACGCAGCCGCCATCTCCGGCTTTGCCAACGTGCAGCGCCGTGAATATGGCGAGCAGGCGGAAGCCAAGAGCGGCCTGATCCTGCGCAACACCACAGTAATGCTGGTGGGCTTCGTGCTGTTCTTCGTCTTCTCCTGCGTGCTGAGCCTCTCGCCAGCCCAGCTGGCCGAAGCCAAGGCCCAGAACGTCTCTGTGCTTTCCTATCTCGCCAACATCACCGACAACCCGGTGATTGTGACTCTGGGGCCGCTTATTGCCTTTATCGCCATCAGCTCCTCCTTCCTCGGCCACTTCCTCGGCGCCCGCGAAAGCCTGAAAAGCCTGATCGCCAAGCCCACCGGCCTGCCTCTGGCCAAGGCGGACAAGCTGGGCATCGCCCTGATGTTCTTCGCCATCTGGGGTGCCGCAGTCATCAACCCGGGCATTCTGGGGCTGATGGAGACCCTCTCCGGCCCGGTCATCGCCATGATCCTGTTCATCATGCCGGTGATTGCCATCTACAAGGTGGAGGCGCTGGCCCGCTTCCGTCACGGCTGGACCAACGGCTTCATCCTGCTGACCGGGTCGCTGGCGGTATCAGCGCTGATCTTCAGCCTGTTGAAGTAACGACTCGCAGCAGATAACAAAAAGAGAGGCGACCCCGGGGTCGCCTCTCTTGTCTCTGTTCGGGTATGAACTCAGCCCAGCTTGGCGCCGTTCTCCACCGCCTGCTCGGGGATAGCCATCACTACGGCGCCATCCGGCCGATAGAAACCGGTCAGCAGAAATTCAGACTGAAACGGGCCGATCTGCTTGGTCGGGAAGTTGACTACGGCGATGATCTGGCGGCCCACCAGCTGCTCTGGCTGGTAGAGGGCGGTGATCTGGGCGCTGCTCTTGCGAATCCCCAGTTCAGGGCCAAAATCCGCCCACACCTTGTAGGCCGGTTTGCGCGCCTCGGGGAACGGCTCGACCCGCACCAGAGTGCCCACCCGGAGCTCCACCATCTCGAAATCCTGCCAGCTAATCGTCTCCATTTCTGCTCCTGTTTATCGTGCACCTTGCATGACCCGCAGCATGGCCCAAAGAGAGCATCTCGTCTTCGGCGATCAGCCGTTTCGTTGCGGCAGGTGGCCGTTTTGCTGGCGCCAGAGGGACGGAGTGAGCCCGGTCTCGGCCAGGAAGCGCTCGCTGAACGCCCCCTGATTCTGGTAACCGCAGCGGCTGGCAATCTCGCCAACGGGCAGTTGCGTACCGGCAAGCAGGGTACGCGCCAGCGCCATGCGTCGACTGCGAATGTAGTGGGAGACGCTCACCCCCAACTGCTGGCGAAAGGCGAGCTTGAACTGACTCTGGCCAAGACAGGCGATGGCGGCGAGTTGCTGATTGGTCAGCGGGGCAGCGAGGTTGGCCTCGATATGGCGTTGCACCTTGAGGATGCGGGTGGCAAGGCGTGGAATGGCTGCGCTCTGCATCCCCTGCCCTTCCGCCAGCAGGGAGAGCCACACCTGCTCCATGCCCGCCACCTGCCGCCCTTCGGCCACCATGCGGTGCAGAAAAGCGAGGTAGTGGCGCTGGGGCTCATCCAGCTCGATAAAGGGGCAAGCCGCCAGATCGCCGGGTAGCCAGTCGCTCTCCTGCACCAGAAACGAAAGCGCGGGATCGGCAGCGTAGTCGTGCCGCTCGCCGGGGGCGATGACGCAGGCAGAACCGGGGGCAAGCCTGCGCCCCCGGCCCTGCACCTCGATCTCGAGGGGGCCATCGAGGGGGATCACCAGTTGGGCAAAGTCGTGGCTATGACTGCAGACGTGGTGGTGATAGTGGCGCAGGCTGAAGCGGGACATGGCAGATAGCAATGACGCGGCCAGGGCCGCGTCATTGGGGGTTATTCCTTGTCGAAATCTTCGATCTCTTTGCCCAGCGCTTCCATGATGGCGCGCGCTTCGGCCGGGACACTGTCCGGTTGATCCTTGCGCAAGTCTTCGTCGCAAGGGAGCGGCTGGCCGGTGAAAGCGTGCAGGAAGGCTTCACAGAGCAGCTCGCTGTTGGTCGCATGACGCAGGTTGTTCACCTGACGGCGGGTGCGCTCATCGGTCAACACTTTCAACACCTTGAGCGGGATCGAGACGGTAATCTTCTTGACCTGTTCGCTCTTCTTACCGTGTTCCGCGTAGGGGCTGACGTAGTCGCCGTTCCACTCTGTTCCCATGACTCACCTGTTCTCATTTAGCCGTGAGCGCGGATTTTAACCCTTAAGGAAATTAATGGCAATCCAACAGCAAAGCCATTTAGACGTCTGGAAGTGTTGACGGCTTTTTTAAGCTGGCGTAGTGTGGTTGTCCATGAGCCCGCAATGGCGGGATGGCGCGTGGCAGCAAGATGCCGACGTGTGAAGAGACATCAAGGAGAGTGATATGACCCACAAGGCCACCCTGGCGGTTCGCACCGGGATTGAGACAGACCAGCAACACGGTGCCGTGGTGCCCCCCATCTACCTCTCCAGCAACTACACCTTTGCCGACTTTGGCGAGCCCCGTCAATACGATTATGCCCGCTCCGGCAATCCGACCCGCACCAATCTGGCGGACGCGCTGGCGGCGCTGGAAGGGGGCGCTGGCGCCGTGGTCACCGGCACCGGCATGGGGGCCGTCCATCTGGTCACCACAGCACTGCTCAAGGCGGGGGATCTGCTGCTCGCCCCCCACGACTGCTACGGCGGCACCTGGCGCCTGTTCGAGTATCTGGCGGCCAAGGGCCACTACCGGGTGCAGTTTGTCGATCAGGGGGATGAGGCCGCACTGGCCGCCGCGCTGGCCCTGAAGCCTGCGCTGGTATGGGTCGAGACCCCCTCCAACCCGCTGCTGCGGGTGGTGGATATCAACGCCATCGCCAGCGCCGCCCACGAGGTGGGTGCGCAGGTGGTGGTGGACAACACCTTCCTCTCCCCCCTGCTGCAACAGCCGCTTGCACTTGGTGCCGACGTGGTGGTGCACTCCACCACCAAGTACATCAACGGTCACTCCGACGTGGTGGGCGGAGTGGCGATTGCCAAGGAGGCAGCACTGGCCGAGTCGCTGGTGTGGTGGGCCAACTGTCTGGGGCTCACCTCCGGGGCGTTCGACTCCTACCTCACCCTGCGCGGCCTGCGCACTCTGGCCCCCAGATTGCGCACCCATCAGGAGAATACCGACCGCATCCTCGCCTTCCTGCAACAGCAGCCGCTGGTAAAACGCATCTATCACCCCAGCCTGCCGAGCCATCCGGGCCATGATATTGCGCGCCGTCAACAGTCAGGCTTCGGCGCCATGCTAAGTTTTGAACTCGATTGCAGCGAGGCGGGCATTCGCGCCTTCCTCGCGGCCCTCACCCTCTTCTCGGTGGCCGAGTCCCTCGGCGGGGTGGAGAGTCTGGTGGCCCATCCGGCCAGCATGACTCACAGGGCAATGACCCCGGCGGCGCAGCAGGCAGCAGGCATCAGCGCCCAGCTGCTGCGGTTGTCGGTCGGTATTGAACACGGTGAAGACCTGGTGGCCGATCTGGCTCAGGCTTTTGCACAGGCGCAGCAGGCAGAACAGGTAGCGA
Source organism: Aeromonas sp. s8 (assembly GCF_040907785.1). Classification (NCBI taxonomy): domain Bacteria; kingdom Pseudomonadati; phylum Pseudomonadota; class Gammaproteobacteria; order Aeromonadales; family Aeromonadaceae; genus Aeromonas; species Aeromonas sp. s8. The sequence continues at coordinate 21,799 of NZ_JBFOCL010000058.1, read as the reverse complement.
AGTAATGGAACAGCAGCAACAAGGAGAGATCGCGGTGGCAGCAGAAGCAGGATTGAAGCGACGTCACGTCCACAAATTTGGTGGCAGCAGTCTGGCGGATCCGGTCTGTTATCGCCGGGTCGCCAGCATCGTTGAACAACAGGTGGGCGGGGATGAACTGATCGTGGTCTCCGCCGCCGGCAAGACCACCAACCGGCTGATCCAGCTGGTGGAGCTGGCCGAAGCGGGGGACGAAGCCGCCGGTGAAGCCATCTCTGCCCTGCAGGCCTATCAGCAGAGCCTGATCGACGGCCTGCTGGAGGGTGAACTGCAGCTCGATCTGAGCAAGCAGTTGGCCGACGACATGCAACTGATCGCCAAAACGCTTGAGGGGCAGTTTGATCGCTTCGCCCGCAACGGCCTGCTCGCTTTTGGCGAAGTGTGGTCGGCGCGCCTGCTGGCTGCCCTGCTCACCAGCCGCGGCGACAAGGCCATCTGGCTCGATGCCCGCAGCTTCCTGCGTGCCGAGGATGGAGCTCTGGTCAAGGTAGATACCGCCCTCTCCAGCGAGCTGCTCAAGGCGCGACTGGCGGAGCATGCCGGTCGCATCGTGGTAACCGGCTTTATCGCTGCCGACATGGAGGGGCGATCCCTGCTGCTCGGTCGCAATGGATCCGACTACAGCGCCAGCCTGTTGGCGCTGCTGGCGGACGGCGAATCCACCACCATCTGGAGCGATGTGGCCGGGGTCTATAGCGCCGACCCGCGCCGGGTGAAAGAAGCGCGTCTGCTGGAGCGGCTGAGCCTCGCGGAAGCCAACGAGCTGGCCCGTCTTGGCTCTTCGGTATTGCACTCGCGCACCCTGCAACCGGTGGCAGACAGCCGCCAGCGCCTCACTTTGCGCTGCAGCTACAACCCGGATGAGGGCTGCACCCATATCCTGCGCCGCGCCCCCCGCTCCGGCGGCGCCCGCATCGTCTCCTCGGTGGATCAGATCGCCCTCATCGAGCTGAAGGTGCTGCCGCAGACCAACTATGAGCAGACGGTCGCCACCATCGAGGCCCATCTGGCCCGTCACCGCCTCAACCCGCTCACCCTGCAGCGCCAGCCGGATCGCCGGATCCTGCGTCTCGCCTACACCCTTGAGGTAGCACAGGGCGCCTTCGAGCTGCTACGCGACTTTCAACTGCAAGGGAGCTTCACTGGCCTCATCCAGAAAGAGGGGTTCAGTCTGGTGGCGCTGGTCGGCGCCGGTGTCACCGACAACGCGGAGCAGTGTCACCGCTTCTATCAGCTACTGGCAGATCAACCGCTGGAGTTCGTACAGGTGGCCCGAGATGGCCTGAGTCTGGTGGCCGTGCTGCGCCAAGTGGTGCTGGAGCCGCTGCTCATCGCCCTGCACAGCGCCCTCTTCAGCCGCCCGACCCGGGTCGGACTGGTGGTGTTCGGCAAGGGCAATATCGGCGGCCACTGGCTGAGCCTCTATGCCCGCGAAAAGGCACGGCTGGAACATGAACTCAATCTGGCGCTCACCCTCTACGGGGTGTTCAGCTCGGAAGGGGGCCTGCTGGATGAAGAGGGACTCAACCCCCTCAAGGTACAGGACAACTTCAATCCCAAACCGCTGATCTGGCCGGAGTTGCTCTCCCAGCTTGAGCAGCACGGCTTCGACGCGCTGATTGCGCTGGACATGACCGCCAGCGAAACGGTGAGCCGCTACTATCCGGATTTTGCCCAGCTCGGCATTCACATCATCGCCGCCAACAAGTTTGCCGGCGCCGCCGACAGCGAGTTCTACCAGCGCATCAAACAGACCTGCCGTGACCATCAGGTACAGTGGCGCTACAACGCCACCGTGGGTGCCGGGCTGCCGATCCAGTCCAGCATCCAGATGCTGCGCCAGAGCGGCGACCGCATTCAGGGGGTCTCCGGCATCTTCTCCGGCACCCTCTCCTGGCTGTTCCAGCAGTATGACGGCACTCGCCCCTTCTCCGAGCTGGTGGACGAGGCGTGGCAGCACGGCCTGACCGAACCGGATCCCCGCGAGGATCTCTCCGGTCAAGATGTGCGTCGCAAGCTGCTTATTCTGGCACGGGAAGCGGGCTTCGAGCTCGACTCCGCCGATATCGAGCTGGAGAATCTGGTGCCCGTTACGCTGCGCAAGGTGACCACCGATCAGTTTATGGACAGACTGAAAGAGCTGGATGGCCCGATCCAGACCGCCTTCGAAGGGGCCAAGCGCCTCGGCAAGGTGCTGCGCTACGTGGCCCGCTTCGAGCATGACGGCAAAGCACGGGTCGGGCTGGAGGCGCTGGAGCCCCACCACCCGTTTGCCAACCTCTTGCCGTGCGACAACATCTTCGCCATCGAGAGCGACAGCTACCGCACCAACCCGCTGGTGATCCAGGGGCCGGGGGCGGGTCGGGAAGTGACCGCCGCCGCTATCCAGTACGATCTGTGGCAGATCTGCGCCAGCCTCTAAGGTGATATGCAAAGGGAGCAGCACTCAGCTCCCGCACAATAAAAAAGCCCGAGTCGATGACTCGGGCTTTTTGCTGAATGCCGCTTCGATTAGGAGAAGCAGGCCTGCAGCACGTAGAAGATGGCGATAGCCAGAATGGCACCGGCAGGCAGGGTGATGATCCAGGAAACCACGATGTTGCGCAGTACCCCAAGATTCAGCGCCGCAATACCGCGCGCCAGACCGACCCCCATCACAGCACCGACCAGGGTCTGGGTGGTGGAGATGGGCAGACCGGTACCGGAGGCAATCACTACGGTCGCGGCAGTGGCCAGCTGGGCAGCAAAACCACGGCTCGGGGTCAGGTGAGTGATGCCGGTACCGACCGTCGCCATCACCTTCTCGCCCATAGTCGCCAGACCGATCACGATACCGATACCGCCGAGGGGCAGGATCCACCAGGCAATGGCAGCCTGACTGGAAATCTCGCCACCGGAAGCCACGATAGAGGCCACCGCAGAGAGCGGGCCAATGGCGTTGGCCACATCGTTGGAGCCGTGGGCAAAGGCCATGGCACAGGCAGTGATCACCATCAGGATGCCGAACACCTTCTCCACGTTGGCGAAGTGCATCTTGCTGTCATCCTGCGGGTTGTACTTCTGGCCGCGAATGTAGATCCAGCCGGCAAACGCCACTGCGATGGAGATGGCGATGGAGAGCAGAATGCCCTCGCCATCGCTCAGGTGCAGACCGACGTGGGTCAGCCCCTTCTTGATGGTCACCAGACAGATCACCAGCGCAGTCAGGAACATGTAGAACGGCACATAGCGCTTGGCGTTGTTCAGGGGGTCATCGGTGTTGAAGATAAGCTTCTGCACGCTGATGAACATGAAGTAGGCGATGACACCGGAGATGGCCGGGGTGATGACCCAGGAGCCGACGATGCCGCCGAACTTGCTCCACTGCACCGCTTCCGGACCAATGCTCACCACAGCGAAACCGACGATGGCGCCGATGATGGAGTGAGTGGTGGAAACAGGCCAGCCGAAGTAGGAGGCGAGGATCAACCAGGCGCCTGCCGCCAGCAGGGAGGCGATCATGCCGAGCACCAGCAGGTCCGGGCTATCGACAAACGCATTGCTGTCGATGATGCCGTTACGGATGGTGGCCGTCACTTCGCCACCGGCCAGATAGGCACCGGCAAATTCGAAGATCATGGCAATGATGATCGCCTGACGAATGGTCAGGGATTTGGTGCCGACCGATGTTCCCATGGCGTTGGCCACGTCATTCGCGCCAATGCCCCAAGCCATCAAAAAGCCGAACAAGGCCGCCACGAGCACCAGAGTGGTGCCGTAATTCGCGATAATGTCCATTAATAGTGTTTACCCAGTCAGTCGATTACGAACGAGCCAGCATCAGTTCCAGACGGGCGCCTACGCGCTCGGCCTGATCTGCCAGGTCACCTACCCATTCGAGGATCTTGTAAAGGAACATCACATCGATCGGATTGTAATTGTGCTCAACCGCTTGCAGCTGTTGGCGCAGTCCGATCTGCATGGTGTCTGTATCGTCCTCGATCAGATCCAGCTGATGGATCATCTCGGCAACCATTTCCACTTCCCGTCCTTTGAAGCCGGTCTCGAGCAGCTCGTCGAGCTCCCCGATCGCTTTCTCGGCCTGAGCGGTCGCATCAATACAACGTTTGAGGTAAGCCATGAAATCCGTCCGCATTTCGGCGGGGAACTCCATGCGACGGCCAAGCATGCGGCCGGAGATATCCTTGGCACGGTTGGCAATCTTGTCTTGCTGGGTCAACAGCTCCAGCAGGTCGGTACGTGCAACCGGCAGGAACAGGCCGCGAGGCAGTTTCAGACGGATTTCACGCTTGAGGGTATCTGCCTCTTTTTCCAGCTGGGCGATCTGCTGCCGGATCTTCTCGGCATCTTCCCAACGGTCTTCGGCAACGGCGTCAAAGAAGGGAACCAACTGCTGGGAGCATTGGTGAACCTTGACGATATGCTTCTGCAGCGGCTTGATGGGGGACTTGGCAAAAAGCCCCAAAATAGTATTTACTGGCATGGCCAAACCTGTGTCGGTGAAAAAACACTCGATACGATTTTATGAGGCGCGCATGGTAACCGAACTGCGCCCTCAATTAAACCGCGAATTAATCTAGTCGTCTCGCGGGCATTATATCCCCGCGACCCGAATCCTGCCCCCCAAAGTTGCCTGCCAGCCCGGAATGACTATGCAAACTGAGATCGAGATAAAGTTTTTTGTCGCCCGCGACATTCAACCCGAGTTATCCAACCTGCTGAATTCTATTGAGATTAAAGAATCGTCACAACAGCAGCTCGGCAACGTCTATTTCGATACGCCGACCTTGGCTCTGCGCCAACTGGATATGGGGCTGCGTATTCGCCGCTGCGACGCCTTCGCCGAACAAACCATCAAATGCCGCGGCCAGGTGGTGGGCGGCCTGCACGCCAGACCCGAGTACAACGCTCCCGTGAGCGGCGATCTGCCGACCCTCTCGGCCTTTCCCGATGAGATTTGGCCGACCCTGAGCGAGCGCGACCACATTCAGCAACAGCTGGTCGCCCAGTTTCGTACCGACTTCCTGCGCCGCCACTGGCTGATCGCCTTCGAGAACGCCGAGATTGAGCTGGCCTGGGATCAGGGAGAGATAGTCGGCAGTCAGGGCAGCACCACCATCAACGAACTGGAACTGGAGCTCAAATCCGGTGCCACCACAGCCCTGTTTGCACTGGCCCAACGCCTCGCCAAGCTCGGCGGGTTGCGCCTCGGCGCCCAATCCAAGGCACAACGTGGCTATCGACTGGCTGGTCTTGGCAAACCGCTGGCCCTGCAGGCGCTGGTCGAACATGAAGGTATGGATGGCATAACGGGGGTAAGCGAGGGGCTGCGTCACTGGCAGCATCACGAGCAGCTCTGGCTGGAGCATCCTCAGGATAAAGGCATTCAACAGCAGGCACTCGCGGCCCTGTGCCAGGGGATCGATCTGGTCGCCCGCAGTGTGGCCGCGCTGCCACAACCAGCGCCCTGGCTGCCCGCCCTGACCAACCTGCAAGCCCATCTGCAAGCCCAATCGGACGAGCATGACGAGTGGCCTGCCGAGCTGGCCGATCTCTTCCTCTATCCGGCGTATGTCGAGTTGCAGCTGGCCATCGCCGCCTGGCTGCATCACGCAACCTGAGTAGGGCTATGTCGTAAATACAAAGGCCAGAAACAAAAGCCGAAAACAAAACGGGTGAGCCTTGGCTCACCCGTTTTGCATTACAGCAGATTGAGCTGCTGCATGGCGCTGCGAATGCGCTCGCGAGTCGCCTCCGACAGCGGCATCACTGGCAGGCGGCACTCCTCGCTGCAGAAACCGAGCAGGGAAGCGGCATATTTGGCACCAGCCGGGCTCGGCTCGGCAAACATCGCCTGATGGAGCGGAATCAGCTTGTCTTGCAGCTCACGCGCTTCTTGCCACTTGCCCGCCAGCGTGAGGTTCTGCACCTCGGCTACCAGCTTGGGCGCCACGTTGGCGGTCACAGAGATACAGCCCTGACCACCACCGATGTTGTAGGCCACGGCAGTAGCATCTTCACCGGAGAGCCAGGCGAAGGGCTTTTTGATCAGCTGGCGCTCGGTCCAGGGGCGGGCCAAGTCGCCGGTGGCATCTTTCACCCCGGCAATGCGCGGCAGCTCGGCCAGACGGGCCAGGGTCGCCGGTTGCACGTCAACGATGGCGCGCGGCGGGATGTTGTAGACAATGATCGGCTTGGCAGTGGCGTCGTGGACAGCCTTGAAGTGGTGGTAGAGCCCCTCCTGATTGGGACGGTTGTAGTAACCGGCCACATGCAGAGTGGCATCAGCCCCCACCCGCTCAGCATGGAGGGTGTACTCGATGGCTTCGACCGGATTGTTGGAACCCGCCCCGGCAATCACCGGAATACGGCCAGCGACCTGTTTGACCACCAGCTCCACCACCCGGCAGTGCTCGTCATGGGTCAGGGTCGGACTTTCCCCCGTGGTACCTACCGGCACAATGCCGTGAGTGCCCTGTTCGATATGCCACTCCACCAGACGCAGCAGCGCCTCTTCATCCAGCTTTCCCTGTCGAAACGGGGTGATCAACGCAACGATTGAACCTTGAAACATGGGATCTCCTTCTCCTAAATGACGCGCATATGGCAATAAAAAACCCCGGTACGATGTGCGCAACCGGGGTTTGAAGCTTCTCAGGGATGAGAGGTTACGCGCGAACGTCGGCAGGCCCGAATTTCAGGCTTTTTTTGTGCTTTCGTTTCAACCCGTTGAACCGCATTTCGTCATCTCTGGTCAAAAAATGGTGTCTGGGCATATTTCGGGAACACGGCATAAATGTCAAGGCGAAAGGGGCTATGTATAATGGCCGCCCAAAATTGCGTGGAGAGACCCGATGAGCAGCCCTATCAGTGCCGTCAGCCAGATGCTGGAACGAAACCAAGCCCTCTTTGTCGGCAAGCGGCTACTTGTCTGCGGCGCGCTGGAGGATGACTACCCCCGCCAGCTGGCGAGCCTGGCCCAGACCCTGACCGTCTTTACCACCGATTACTGCTACTACCGCAGCCAGCAGGCCGCCCTCGGCGAGGCTATCCTGTTCGACCACCAGCTCGGTGGAGCCCCGCACTTCGATGCCCTGTTGCTGCTGATGCCCAAGGCCAAGGCCGAAGCACAATATCTGCTGGCCATGATGACCCCCTTGCTGGAAGCGGGTGCCGATCTGTTCCTCGCCGGTGAAAACCGCGGCGGCATCAATGGCGCCGACAAGCTGCTGGCCCCCTATGGCGAAAAGCCGATCAAGCGCGATTCGGCGCGCCGCTGCTCCCTCTATCACGGTGAGCTGAGCAAGCCGGTTGAACCTTTCAATCTGGATAGCTGGTTTGGCCGCTACCAGTGCAAGGCCGGTGATACCGAGCTGACCGTGCTGGCACTGCCCGGCGTCTTCAGCGCCGCCGAGCTGGATCTCGGCACCCAGATGCTGCTGGCCGCCGTGCCGCCGATGACGGGCGAATTGCTCGATTTCGGTTGTGGCGCCGGGGTAATTGGGTCCGTGCTGGCCAAGCGCAATCCGGATCTGCAGGTGAACATGGTGGATATCAGCGCGCTGGCGCTCGAATCGAGCCGCCGCACCCTGGCGATCAACGGTCTGCAGGGCAAGGTCACCGCTTCCGATGTCTATTCGGATGTCTCCACCCGTTTCCAGCACATCGTCTCCAACCCGCCATTCCATGCGGGTCTCAAAACCTTCTATGCGGCAACCGAGCAGTTCCTGGCCAAGGCGCCGGAATTTTTGCTGCCAAATGGTTCGCTGACCATTGTTGCCAACGCCTTCTTGCGCTACCAGCCTATACTGGAGACACACTTCAAACGGACTGAAGTGATCAGCAGTGATGCCAAATTCAAGGTCTATCTGAGCAAAATGTAAATAAGTGTAAGCAGCACAATAAAACAGCTAGAGAGCGCCATCCGGCATCTGATAAGGTATTAAGCGCACGATAAAAACCACCCCTTTAGGGGTGTTTTTATACCGAACATTGAAAACCTTTTCATGTTGTTAATTCAGGGAGAGAAATACGATGGCAGGCATATTGACCATGATCCTGGCTGGTGGCGAAGGTACTCGCCTGCAGCCTCTGACCACTACCCGCAGCAAGCCTTCCGTCCCCTTTGGTGGCAGCTACCGGCTGATCGACTTTGTCCTCAACAACTTCGTCAACGCCGACTTTCTGCGCATCTATGTACTGACCCAATTCAAATCACAGTCCCTCTACCTGCACATGAAGAAGGGCTGGAATATCGTCGGCATCACCGACCGCTTTATCGATCCCATCCCGGCCCAGATGCGGATGGGCAAACGCTGGTATGACGGCACCGCCGACGCCATTTACCAGAACCTCGGCTTTATCGAGCGGGCCGAACCGGATCACGTCTGCATCTTCGGTTCCGACCACATCTACAAGATGGATGTGAGCCAGATGGTCACCTTCCACAAGCAGAAGAACGCCGCCATGACTGTCGCGGCCCTGCGCATGCCCATCGAAGAGGCGAGCGCCTTCGGGGTGATCGAGGTGGATACCGAAGGGCGGATGATCGGCTTTCAGGAAAAGCCGAAGCAGCCCAAGCACATTCCCGGCGATCCGACCCAGGCGCTGGTCTCCATGGGCAACTACATCTTCGAGACCGATGCCCTCTGCCGCGAGTTGAAGCGGGATGCCGCCGAGGAGAACTCCAGCCACGACTTTGGCAAGGATGTGATCCCGAGCCTCTACCCACGTGCCCCCGTCTATGTCTATGACTACAGCACCAACGTCATCCCCGGCGAGAAACCGCACGTCTACTGGCGGGATGTGGGCACCCTCGACTCTTATTGGCAAGCGCACATGGACCTGGTGGCCGACAATCCCCCCTTCTCCCTCTATAACCGCAAGTGGCCCCTGCACACCCACTATCCGGCGCTGCCACCGGCCACCTTCATCGACAGCGACGAGTGCAAGGTGAAGATCGCCAACTCGCTGATCTCCGCCGGTTGCTTCATTCAGGGCAGCCAGATCCAGCGATCCATCCTTGGTTTCCGCTGCAATATCGGCGCGTGCAGCCATATCAGTGAATCCGTTCTGCTGGGGGATGTGAAGATTGGTGAAGGGTGCTCCATCCGGCGCGCCATCATTGATAAAAACGTTGAAATTGCGCCAGGCACCGTTATCGGTGAAAATCTGGACCACGATAGAGAGCGATTTACCGTATCCGAAGGCGGTATCGTGGTGGTACCTAAGGGAGCAAGAGTTGGCTATTAACCCACTGAAAATCCTGTTTGTTGCCTCGGAAGTTGAGGGGCTGGTCAAAACCGGGGGCCTGGCCGATGTCGCCAGAGCCCTGCCGATGTACCTGGCCCAGAAGGGACATGATGTCAGGATCATGTTGCCCTTCTACAAGACGATAAAGCGACGGGATGAGGCCAGACTGGTGGCGTCACGCTGGTTGCCAACCCACCCCGGGCTGCCTGATATCGGTTATCGCATCTACCAGATGGAGCTGGATGGCGTCTGCGTCTATCTGCTCGACTGCCCGCAATATTTCGATCGTCCCCAGCTCTACGCCGAGAACAATCAGGCCTATCCGGATAATGGAGAGCGCTTTGCCTTCTTCTCGGCCGCGGCCCTCCATGCCTGCGAGCAGCTCGGCTTTGCCCCGGATATCGCCCACTGCAATGACTGGCACACCGGCCTGCTGCCACTGCTGCTGAAAACCCGTCACGCCCACAACCCCTTCTTCCAGCAGACCCGCAGCGTGATCAGCATTCACAACGCGGCGTTTCAGGGGGTGTTTGGCCGCGAGCAGTTCTGGGCCATGCCCGAGATCGCCGACTACGAACGCCGCATCAACTACGACTACGGTCATGTCAATCTGCTCAAATGCGGGGTGCTCTACGCCGACAAGATCAATGCGGTCAGCCCCAACTATGCCCAGGAGCTGCTGACTCACCTTGGCGCCCACGGCATGGCGCATATCTTCCAGCAACGGGCGGCGGATCTCTGTGGCATCCTCAACGGCTGCGATTACAAGGACTGGGATCCTGAGTTCGACGAATTCCTGCCTGCGACCTACAGCATCGACAACATGGCTGGCAAACAGATCTGCAAAGAGAGCCTGCAACAGGAAGCGGGGCTGGCCGTGGCGGACTTGCCCATCTACGGCATGGTTTGCCGCCTGACCGAGCAAAAGGGCGTTCCCCTGCTGCTCCCTGCGCTGGAGAAATTCCTCCACCATCAGGTACAAGTGGTGATCGTCGGCTCTGGCGATCCTGCGCTCGCCACGCAACTGCAAACCATGGCCCGGGATTATCCGGGCAAGCTCGCCTTCATCAACACCTATGACGATCGACTGGCTCATCTGGTCGAAGCCGGTGCCGACTTCTTCCTGATGCCCTCTCTGTTCGAGCCTTGCGGCCTCAACCAGATGTACAGTCTCGCCTATGGTACCCTGCCACTGGTGCGCGCCGTGGGTGGTCTGAAAGATACCGTGGTGGATTGGGATGCCGATCCCGAGCATGCCACCGGCTTCTGCTTTAACGATCCGACTGCCGCCATCCTGCTCGATACCATGCGCCGCAGCCTGCTCTATTTCCTGCAGGACAAGGAGCGTTTTGCCAAGGTGCAGCGCAATGCCATGAGCACCCGCTTCAACTGGCCTGACTCGGTCACCCAGTACGAACGGATGTATCAGAGCGCATTGGGCCGTTACTGAACGCCAAACGTCGGCTAATTGCTGAAGTTTTGTACCCTTGGCGCCACTTTGGGCGTCAACAGCGAAAAAAGTCCCCTTTGGCTGTTGACGCTCCCCCAAAACTCTATAGAATCCCCCTCCGCAGTGATGCGAAGGTGGCGGAATTGGTAGACGCGCTAGCTTCAGGTGTTAGTGTCCCACGGATGTGAGGGTTCGAGTCCCTCTCTTCGCACCAATACTGCCATGCTGATTCAGCAGCATGTAAATCCAACTAGAAAACCCGAATGTGCGAAGGTGGCGGAATTGGTAGACGCGCTAGCTTCAGGTGTTAGTGCCCCCCGGGTGTGAGGGTTCGAGTCCCTCTCTTCGCACCATGCTTCTCCAGACAGCATGTAAATCAAAACTGGTAACACAATGTGCGAAGGTGGCGGAATTGGTAGACGCGCTAGCTTCAGGTGTTAGTGTCCCACGGATGTGAGGGTTCGAGTCCCTCTCTTCGCACCATGCTTTATCCAGACAGCATGTAAATCCAGACTGGAAACCCGAATGTGCGAAGGTGGCGGAATTGGTAGACGCGCTAGCTTCAGGTGTTAGTGCCCCCCGGGTGTGAGGGTTCGAGTCCCTCTCTTCGCACCATGATTCTGACATGTAAACACAGAGCAATGCGCTCCAACCGCATTTAAAAACCAGCTGGAGAAAATCAGTGTGCGAAGGTGGCGGAATTGGTAGACGCGCTAGCTTCAGGTGTTAGTGTCCCACGGATGTGAGGGTTCGAGTCCCTCTCTTCGCACCATTCATTACGCAAAAGGCCCATCACGAAAGTGATGGGCCTTTTGTTTTTACTCCTTGTTATGGCTATGCTTTTGACGACTCCCCGCTCATCGTCATGCCAAGGAACGCATATGATACTGGATACCGACATTCACAACTTTTACGAACATCTGGTGCTCAAGGAGATTGAGAAACAGGGGCTGCAGCAAAAGCTCAACAGCGATCAGATGGCCGACCTCTGCTGCCTCACCCTCAACCAGCTTCCGGCCCACTATATTCGCCACAATGTCGACATGATCTACTTCCTTACCGACGCCAAGCGTACCGAAATGGAGAAACTGGTGGTCGAATCGCTCAAGGTGGCACAGCAGAAGATCAAGCAGGCTCCCGTCAAAAGCTCATAACCAGGGCTGCTGCCAGAGCAGGGTGACGATACCGGTCAACCCGGCCACTGGCAGCAAGATCAAGGCGGGCCGCAATCCGGGCTCCAGCATCACCCAGGCAGCCAACAGAAAACCGGCACTCCAGGTGCCGTACTCTTTATCCTGACCCCATGCGAGTACGGCCACCGCCACCAGCAACATCATCCCCCGCAATATCCAGCGCATTGTTTTCTCCCCCATCAACAATTGATAATAATTATCATATGCATCTATTGGGGATGCAAGTGGCGTCACAAGCAAGCTTCGTACGTGACCCACTGTGTCAACAGGCCGCTCAAAAACGGGTTATGAGATCAACTAATTTGTGATTTTTTCAATCAAATGTGCATTTTTGCCAATTTGATGGGGCTTTAACCCGCCGGGTTTGTGGTAGATTGCGGCCTCTTTTTGGGTTGCCTCCTCGGGATCGATGTATCCACAGGACGAGAGGGAGTGACCTTGGCGAGCAAGAGTTTAGGAAGTATCTATGCAAAACCAACAAAACCACATCAGACTACCGGGCATGGCACAGGTGTTTGCCTGTCTGGCCATTTTCCTGGCCCTGGCATTCTCGTTTACCAGCGTGCTCGATCTGCCGATCCAGCTGGCGCTGTTCATCGCCTGGTTCGTCATCATGGGGCTTGGCATCAAACTCGGCCACGATTACAAATCCCTGGAGCAGGCTGCCGTTGACGGCGTTGCCAAGGGGATGGGGGCCATCCTTATCCTGGTCTCCGTCGGTGCTCTGGTCGGCACCTGGATTGCTGGCGGCATAGTCCCCAGCATCATCTACTTCGGCCTCAAGGTGATCCACCCGTCCATCTTCCTGCTGGCAACCCTGATCATCTGCTCCCTGACCTCGCTGGCCACCGGCACCTCCTGGGGCTCTGCCGCCACCGCCGGTATCGCCATGATGGGGATCGGCCACAGCCTCGGCGTGCCTGCGCCGCTGGTAGCCGGTGCCGTGCTCTCCGGCGTCTATTTTGGTGACAAGCTCTCTCCGCTCTCCGACTCAGTAGTGCTGGCTTCGACCATGTCCAACGTCGACGTGGTGGAGCATATCAAGGGGATGCTGCCCATCAGCCTGCTCTCCTATGTCATCACCGCCGTACTGTTCACCGTGGTGGGTATGCAGTATTCGGGCAACGTCAGCCTGGAGCAGGTCAATCTGGTGATGGAGGCTCTCGACAACCAGTTCAACATTACCCCACTGGCCATAGTGCCGGTGGTGCTGGTACTGGGCCTGTTGGCCAATCGCAAGCCCGCCTTCCCGGTGATCAGCTTCGGCGCCCTGCTGGGCCTGATCTGGGCAATCGCCTTCCAGGGCATGGATCCGGTCAAGGCAATGCACTCGGCTTATAGTCCGTTTGCCATCACCTCCGGCATCGACTTTATCGACAACATTCTCGGTCGCGGCGGCATGGAGTCCATGCTGGGCTCGGTCGCGGTCATCATCTTCGGTCTCGGGTTTGGCGGCCTGCTGGAGAAGGTCGGTATTCTGGAAGTGATCGCCAGCGCCTTCGAGAAGCGCATCAACAGCGTCGGCAGCCTGACCAGCCACACCATCGGTACCGCGTTTCTAGCCAACGTGTTTGGCTCAGCCATGTATGTGTCGCTGATCCTGACTCCCAAGATCATGGCCAAGAACTACGACCGACTGGGACTGGCGCGCAAGAACCTCTCTCGCAACGCCGAGTTTGGCGGCACCCTCACCTGCGGCATGGTGCCCTGGAGCGACAACGGCATCTTCATGGCCGGGGTACTGGGGGTGGCAACCCTCGACTACCTGCCTTACATGTGGCTGAGCTTCACCTGCATCATTGTGACCATCACCCTCGCCTACATGGGCAAGGCAGTGAATCGGGTCCCGCTGGTCGCGGCGGCAAGCTCCCGCTAAGCCATCCTGCAAACAACAAAGGCGCCATCGAGGCGCCTTTGTTGTTTCAGAGAAATGCTGTTTGATGGCGCGCACTGAGCACCACAAACAAAAACAGCCCTCGTTGCCGAGAGCCGTTTCATCAGACCGATAATGCCGATCAGATGGAGAAGCTGGAGCCACAGCCACAGGTCGTGGTGGCGTTGGGGTTGGTCACGGTGAAGCGTGAGCCTTCCAGACCCTCGGTGTAATCCACACTGCCGCCTACCAGATATTGCAGACTCATGGGATCGATCACCATGGTGACGCCATTCTTCTCGACTACGGTGTCCCCGTCGTTGATCTTCTCATCAAAGGTAAAGCCATACTGGAAACCGGAGCAGCCCCCACCCGTGATGTATACCCGCAGCTTCAGCTCGGGATTCTCTTCCTCGGTGATCAGGTTCTTCACCTTGTTGGCCGCCGCATCCGTCATCTGGATGGGCAGCGGGGCTTCTGCTACTGCACTCATTACTGACCTCACAACCATTAGATCCACAAACATGGAAACCGCGAAATTATCCAATACCCGACCATTCAGTTCAAGTATTCACCACGTTTAACCGGCAGTGGGAACCGGAGCAGGCGGTGCGGCGACCAGTGGCTTGATCACCTCGCCCCACTCAACCAGCAGCTCTTGCGCCGGTTGCCTGCCATCCTTGTTGATGGTGACACGGATCCGATCCGGCACAAAGCCTTCCGGCAACTGCCAATTCCCTTCTAGCAGCTGGAAATAACGCAGGGCATAACGCCACTCGCTCACCTTCATCCCGAGATCGCGGCCGGTCAGCGTCTTCGGCTTGTCGGCCAGGCTCCCCTCGACCCGGATCTGCACCTGACCACGGAACAGCTCCCGCTTCTTGGCAGGCTGGGTCAGGGCTAGACGGTAGTGGTAGCGACCGGGAATGCTGGTCTCCTGCAGGGTCAGGTTGTCGATCACCACCCCCACCTGTTCGCCGGTGGGGCGCATGATCCGCTCGAAAAAGGCCAGCTGGCGCTTGAGCTCCTGCACCTGCGCCTCCTGACTCTTCAGGGTGGTCTGCAACTGCTCGAAGGCCGCTTTCTGGGTCGCCAGCTGGGTATCTTTCACCCCCAATTCGGTCTTGAGCTGGCCGATAGCCTTGCCCTGACGATCCAGCGTCTCCTGCTGTACCACCAACAGACTGCTCTGGGCCAGCTCCTGACGGTTACCGACAAAGTAACCGATGAGCCCGCCAACGGCTAACACGACCAATAACTTCAATAGATTGGACATAGCCCCTCATCCCGTTATCACGCCATTTACGGCAGCGCCTCTCCCTTCACTATACCGCCCTGACCGGGGCCACAGGCGATAAAGGGAAAAATTAACTGGCCGTGGCGCTGCCATCACCCCGCTTTTGACGCGCGGCGAGCCGTAAAGTTCGCTCCAGGATCTGGGAATAGATGGGTCGGCCACCCAGCCACTGGGCAACCAGAGTCGCACCGACCGTAGTGATCATCATCGGCAAAATCAGCTGATAGTTGTCGGTCATCTCGGTGACCAGCACGATACCGGTGATGGGGGCACGCACGGTGGCAGCAAACAGCGCCCCCATTCCGGCGATGGCAAAGGCGCCGGGCTCGATGCCAAGCTCCGGAAACGCCGCATGAAACAGATGGCCAAACACCACGCCAAACAAGGTGCCCAACGCCAGGGTCGGCGCAAACACCCCGCCCGGGGCACCGGAGCAGAAGCAGATGAGGGTCGCAACCAGCCGCACCGAAAAGATAAGGAACAGGGTCGCCATCGCATACTCATCCCCCATCAGATGGGGAATAAGCTCGGTGCCTCCCCCCGTCACCGCGGGGGCAAACAGCGACAGCACACCAAACGTTCCGGCGACCAGCATGCCGATGGCCACGAAACGGTGGCGCTTGTTCTGATGCAGCGCCAGATAGCCATCCTGACAGGCCAGCACCAGCTTGTTGAAGACAAAACCGAGCACCCCGAAGGTGGCCCCCATAAAGAGGAACAGCCAGAGCGCCTTGAGGGCTGGCGCATCGTAGTGGGGCAAGGTGATCACCGCCCCCTGCCCTTTCATGTTCTGCAGCATCAGGGTCGCCATGATGGCGGAGATCCCCACCGCCTTGATGGCCAGAAAGGAGTAACGAAACTGCGGCCGCATCTCCTCCATCACGAACAGGATGCCTGCCAGCGGCGCATTGAAGGCTGCTGCCAGACCTCCCGCCGCACCGGCTGCCAGCAGGGCATGGCCATGCTCCTTGGGCAACCGGAAGATATCCGCCACCATCTTGCCGAGGTTGCCGCCGATCTGTACCGAAGGCCCCTCCCGCCCCAGCACCATGCCGGAACTCAGGGTGCAGATGCCGCCGAAGAACTTGACCGGCAACACTCGCCACCACCGCACCGGGCGCAGATCGTCCATCGCCCCCTCGATCTCGGGAATGCCGGAGCCGCCCGCTTCCGGGGCAAAGGTATGAGTGAGGAAGTAACCGACAAATCCCAGCAAGGCGCTGAAGCCAAAGCCAAGCAGACCGAGCTGCCACCAGGGACGGTCTGCCAGCAAGGCGATGCGTTGTTCTGCCAGCCAGTGGACACCCGATTCGAACAGGCCGCACACCAGTCCGGCCAGGGTGCCGACCAGCGCCGCCAGCAGCAGCACCAGCAAGGGCATCTTGTCTTGCCGGATAATGCGGGAAAGCGGCCCCCGCAAAGAGGTATCGGCTTCAGAGGAGAGAGCTTGTTGCGCCATCTTGTTACACCAACTTGGAAAAACCATATCGTCAGCTAGCTGAGATCAGGATCACCCGGCGCGTTGCTCGGCTGCCCAGGGCTGGGGCTTTCTGCTATAGTCGGCCCGTTAAATTTTTGTCACGGGAGCAGACCGAGAGTCCGGGTGGCGAGAGCGCAAAGCATACTCCTGATGCTCCGGCCTGCCGAGTCTCAATCGGCTGCAATCCCTTGTGTGACGACCAAAATCCCATTAAGGATGATCCATGTCAAAATCAGATCAGCTGTTTGAACAGGCCCGCCAGACCATTCCGGGTGGCGTCAACTCACCGGTCCGCGCCTTCAATGGGGTCGGCGGCACGCCCCGCTTCATCGATCACGCCGATGGCGCCTATCTCTATGATGTGGATGGTCAGGCCTACGTGGATTACATCGGCTCCTGGGGCCCCATGCTGCTGGGTCACAACCACCCGACCATCAAAGCCGCCGTCATCAAGGCCGTTGAGAAGGGGCTGAGCTACGGTGCGCCGACCGAGATCGAAGTGCTGATGGCCGAGAAAGTGCGCCAGATCGTCCCCTCCATGGAGCAGGTGCGGATGGTCAACTCCGGCACCGAAGCCACCATGAGCGCCATTCGTCTGGCCCGTGGCTACACCGGCCGCGACAAGATCATCAAATTCGAGGGCTGCTACCACGGCCACGCCGACTCCCTGCTGGTCAAGGCCGGTTCCGGCGCCCTGACCCTGGGTCAGCCCAACAGCCCGGGCGTACCGGCCGACTTCGCCAAACACACCCTGACCTGCGTTTTCAACGATCTGGATTCGGTGCGTGAAGCCTTCACCCAGTACGGCAGCGAGATCGCCTGTATCATCGTCGAGCCGGTCGCTGGCAACATGAACTGCATCCCGCCGGTCCCCGGCTTCCTGGAAGGGCTGCGCGCCATCTGTGACGAGTTCGGTGCCCTGCTGATCCTGGACGAAGTGATGACCGGCTTCCGCGTCTCCTTGCGCGGTGCCCAGGGCCACTACAACATCGACCCGGATCTCACCACCCTTGGCAAGATCATCGGTGCCGGCATGCCTGTAGGCGCCTTCGGCGGCAAGAAGAAGGTGATGCAGCACATAGCACCGACCGGCCCTGTCTATCAGGCGGGTACTCTCTCCGGCAACCCGGTGGCCATGGCGGCCGGTCTGACTATGCTGGATCTGCTGCTGGAGCAGGGTCTCTATGAGCAGCTGAGCGCCAAGACTGCGCGGGTTGCAGAAGGGCTGAAAGCGGCCGCTGCCAAACACGGCATCCCGCTCGCCATCAACTATGTGGGCGGCATGTTCGGCTTCTTCTTCACCGACGAGCCCGAAATCACCCGCTACGAGCAGGTCACTCGCTGCGACATGGAACGCTTCAAGCGCTTCTACCATCTCATGCTAGAAGAGGGTGTCTATCTGGCGCCGAGCGCCTACGAGGCGGGCTTCCTGTCACTGGCTCACGGCGACAAGGAGATCGAACATACCTTGGCTGCCGCCGAGCGCAGCTTCGCCAAGCTGGCTGGCTAAATCGCCGCAGGTTGTCGCAAAGGGCCCGTCATGGGCCCTTTTCTATTGCAGTGCCTTCATCATCACACAGCTCTTCGATACGCCCATTTCTGGTGCATCCCCTCTTCGTCACTCACCAATTTGTCATCCTCTGGTGCAACTTGCCCCGCCATCCCTGTCATAAAGCAGGCCCACTATTTGCACATTCACCGCAAGAGCCCACGTCACCGAGGTCCATATGGCAGAAATGAGCCCCATCGATGTGCTGCGGCGCTATCAGGAGTATCAGGAGGAGCTGACCCCGCTACTGCAGGGGCTGCTCAGTGCCCCCCTTGCCTCGCTCAAGGGGTATCCCTTCGTGGTCAGCATTGACCACTATCAGGGGCCGATGTGCATCCAGCCTGCGGCACCGACGGCCCATAACCGGCTGCATCTTATTGTGCAGGGGCAAGGACGGGAGATCACCGTCTGTCTGAATCAGTTGATTGGCTGGTTGATGGGGGACAGGGAGCGCCGCCGCGCCATGCCCTGGTTCAAGGCGGTCTATGTGGTGCTCAGCATGGCGCTGTTTCTCATCGTCGCGACGCTCATCTGGCACGGGCTGGAGCAGCTCTACCAGCTATTGTGCGGCGAGCAGCAGAACCAGCTCGGCGCCTTTAGCGCCATCATCTTCCTGACGCTGGCACTGGCGGTGTTCGATCTGGGCAAGACCATTCTGGAAGAGGAGGTACTGCTGCATAAGGATATCTTCCGCCACAGCGCCATTCGCCGCACCATCACCCGCTTTATCGCCGCCATCCTGATCGCGGTCTCCATAGAGGGACTGTTGCTGCTGTTCAAAGGCTCGCTCGGCCAGAGCGAGCTGCTCTGGCCAGCGGTCGGAGTGATGGGGTGTGCGGTGGGTTTGCTGCTGGCGCTTGGCCTCTATGTTTTTCTGGGGGCCAAGGCCGAAGCGGCACTGGTACAGGCTAGCCTGCGCTCTCCACCGCCAGTTGCACAGGGGAGCGACGCGCCGCCCGCCAGGAGGCGTACATGGTCCAGGAGGTATAGATGACGATAAAGGCAACCAGCCACTTCAGCATCTCCATATCCATGGATTTGACCAGCATGGCGGCCAGCACCACACCGATGGGGCCGAAGATGGCCACTGCCAGCACTGCCTTGGCATCGAACGCCCCTTTGCGGATAAAAGTGCCTGCGGAGAAAACGCTGAGCACGGCGGTGGAGCCCATCATGATGGGAAACGCCGCCAGCGGATTCATCCCCAGCAGATAAACCAACGTCATGCAGGGGGCAAACAGGCCGATACCGACATTCATCAGCACCCCGAAGATGAAATTGCCGAGCAGGGCAATCGCCAACTTGTAGCCGCTGAGCCCCATCGCATCGCCGCCTACAGGGAAAAGACCCAGCAGACCGGCAAAGATAAGCCCTGCGACGACCAGCAAGGAGATGGCCATCACCAACCGGATGGTCTGCCGATCAAACGAGGCCACATGGCGAGCCCCCCAGGCAGCGCCCGCTGCAGCGGCCATCATCATGCTGATCAGCGTCAGCGGCTCCACTGCGACTGCACCGACGAAGATCAGCGACTGAGTCACGGTCGGCAGCACGCACTGCCCATTGAGGGTACCCGGCAGTACCCGATCATCGATCAGCTTGAACTGCTTGTAGCAGGCGGTCTTTACCGCAAAGCTGCCCACCCCCAGGGTATCGAGGAAGTTGGCAACCCCACCGATCAACGCCACCGGCCAGAAGGGGGTCGCCTCAAAGGATCCACTCTGCTTCTTCCGCCAGCAGGCTTGCACCAGCATGAAGACAAATACGAGGCCTCCGGCTATAAAAACCAGCCGTAAAATATCAACTAACATAGGGGTTTCTCCTGCAACGGGCGGCGATTCTAAGGCAAGCAGCAGAAAAAATCTTGACCGGAATTAAGCAATGCTCACGACACACCTCTGCAAGGCGAAATATTTATCATTAGACTCCGAACGGCTCTGCTAATACTTGTTACTGAGGCCAACAGGCCGGGTCCTGAGCACGTTGTTATGGTCCTTTCGCGACGACCACCTGTGCCAAAGGACATAATAAAAAAGAGGGCCGGTAGTGATACCGACCCTCTTTCTGTATCTGGCCGGGGCGCTGGGCCCTCGACCATGACAACTGCTTATTGAATGCTCTTGCCGGCACGCACGTCCTTGATAAACCCCTTCAGGCTGGCTAGATCACGGGGGGCACCGCGCAGGATCTGATCACCGATGATGAAGGCCGGGGTACCGGAGATACCGAGCGCTTCAGCCAGCGCACGGTTGGTACCGAGGTTCTGGTCAATGCTGCCATCCTTGATCTTGGCCTCCACCTTGCTCCAGTCCACACCGGCCGCCACAGCCAACTGCTTGACCTGTGCTTCATCAGCGAGCGGGCCCTGATGGGTATAGAGCTTCTCGTGGAACGCCTGGTACTTGTCAGGCTGATCCAGCTGGACCGCCAGCGCAGCACGGGCGGCGAAGTAGGAGGACTCGCTCAGAATGGGGAACTGCTTGTAGATGTACCGGATGTCTTTGTCTTCCGCCATCAGCTGCTTGACCAGCGGATGGGCCCGCTTGCAGTAACCGCAGTTGTAATCGAAAAACTCCACAATGGTCAGCGACGCCTTCGGATTCCCCATCTCGGGATCCTGATTGGCATAAAGCTGCTTGGAGTGAGCCTTGATCAGCGCCTTATCACTCTCGGCTTGCTGGCTCTCCTGCTTGGCACGCAGGGCATTGGACATCTCGACCAGGATCTCGGGATTCTTGACCAGATAGTCGCGAACGATTTGCTCGACATCGCTTTTGGTCAGCTCGCTTGCATGTACCGGCGTCGCCAGCAGGGTCACGCCAGCCAGCGCGCAAAACAGGGCATTTTTAATAGTCATAACGTTATCTTGCAGAGGATATGATAGAGGCCACTATAGTGGTTGAGTCTGTTTTCAAGTCAAGTTATCTGGCCAAAAAAGCGCTTGATGCGCCCTGCTTGCCACTTTTTCATGTCGTTTCGCACAATTAACCAGCAATCGAATAGGACGGGGATTTACAAGCCGGAGCAGCATGGTAATATTCGCCGCACTGCTGCGGAGGGGTGGCAGAGCGGCTGAATGCACCGGTCTTGAAAACCGGCGATGGGCGACCATCCGTGGGTTCAAATCCCACCTCCTCCGCCATTCATTCCGGGCCCATGCAACCATGTTGCATGGGCTTTTTATTTGTCTGCGATTTGCCACTCCTCATAGATCTCAACACATTAGTCTTCTTCAACTCCTTTCTTGATCTTCTCACCTGCGGGCTCAACAGCTGCCACAAGATCACCTATCAACATCGAACCTCTGCGTTCCTGCGAACATCCCTTCCCATTTCCTTATTGCCCCAAACAACAACGACCCAACGCAGCGACCACAGTGTAGTGGTCTAATCATCCCGGACACCATTTTAGGTGGTACAGTCGCCACCATGACCTGAGGTGTTCAATGACAAGATTACGTCGCTCATTTACTGCCGAATTCAAACTCGAAGCCGCATCTCTGGTACTCGACCAGGGATATTCTGTCCCTGAAGCCAGCCGTTCACTGGATGTCGGTGAAACCGTACTGCGCCGCTGGGTTCAGCAACTGCAATCCGAACGCTGTGGTACAACCCCAATCAGCAAAGCACTGACTCCGGAGCAGCAAAAAATTCAGGAGCTGGAAGC
>NZ_JBFOCL010000057.1:0-260085 GCF_040907785.1 Aeromonas sp. s8 | reverse complement strand
CTGTTGGGGTATCGCCAAGCGGTAAGGCAGCGGGTTTTGATCTCGCCATCCCTAGGTTCGAATCCTAGTACCCCAGCCATTTTTCTGTTCTCTTCCACATCTGTGGTCGATAACAAACGGCTATGTAGCTCAGTTGGTTAGAGCATCGCACTCATAATGCGGGGGTCACAGGTTCGAATCCCGTCATAGCCACCATTAATATTGCGGAAGTGGCGAAATTGGTAGACGCACCAGATTTAGGTTCTGGCGCCCTAGGCGTGAGAGTTCGAGTCTCTCCTTCCGCACCATTAATAGCAGTACCAAACAGACCAGCTCACGCTGGTTTTTTTGTATCTGAAATTTGCCTCTCCCCAGTTTTTCTCTCGCGCCTCTATTAACCCAGCTCCACGTTAATTCACGTTCACGTCCCTCTTCATTTATTCCGAGCACGCCTTGCTATTCTTGTCTCCCGGCCATAAAAAAGCGGCCCGCAGGCCGCTGGTGCACACATTCATCATCCCGGTTATCAGAACGGGAAGAACCAGGGGATCGCCACCACACTCACCGCCATCACCAACAGGGTGAATGGCACCCCGATACGGATAAAATCGGCAAACTTGTAGTTGCCCGGCCCCAGCACCAGGGTATTGACCGGTGACGAGACCGGCGTCATAAAAGCGGCCGAGGCGGCGATGGCAATGGTCATGGCAAACGGATAGGGCGATACCCCCATCTGCTGGGCCGTGCCCAGCGCAATGGGCGCCATCAATACAGCCGTCGCTGTATTGGAGATAAAGAGCCCGATCACCGCGCAGAGGGCAAACAGGCTGGCCAGCATGACCCGCGGCCCCATCTCCCCTACCGCATTGATCAGACCACCGACGATCAGATCCACCCCGCCGGTTTTTTGCAGCGCCAGCGCAAAGGGGAGCATGCCGACGATAAGGATCAGGGTCGGCCAGTGGATCGACTTGTAGGCACTCTCCATGTCGATGCAGCGAAACTTGCCCATCAGCAGACAGGCGATCAGCGCGGCAATCACGTTGGGCACCGGATCGGTCACCATCAGCAGGATCATCACTCCAAGACAGAAGAGGGCATGAATAGCCTGACTGCGGGCGGGGGCCATCTCGTCCACTTCGGCGGGCAGCCCCATCAGCAGAAAGTCGCGGCTATGGGTCTGCAACTGTCTGATGTGGCTCCAGTTCCCTACCACCAGCAGGGTGTCCCCCATCTGCAGCGGCTCGTCCACCAGTTTGCCTGCCAGTGCCTCACCGTCGCGGCGCAGCCCCACCACGCTCAGGCCATAGCTGGAGCGGAAGGTCACCTCACGCACGCTTTTACCCAGCAGCTTGGACTCTGGGATCAGCGACACCTCGGCCATTCCCACCTCCCGCGCCTGATCGGAGAAGTACTCCCCGCGCAGTATCATCGGCTCGAGCCGCGCCTCGCTGCAAAACGCCCGCACATCCACCTCGGGGTCTGACATGTCGATCAGCAGAACATCCTTCGCCTGAAATTCACTGATCCCCGACACCGGCACCATCACCCGGCGAAACTTGCGCCAACGCTCCACCCCGATGACGTGGGCACCATAGCGGGCACGCAGTTGCAGTTCATCCAGGGTATGGCCAATCAGCGGGGAGTCCGGCCGCAGCGCCAGACGACGGGCACGACCGGCCAATCGGTAGTCTCGGATCAGATCGCGCAGGGTGCGGCGCCCGGTCAGCTTGCCCTTGCCCTCTTCCCCTTCGCCCACCAAGGAGCCGCGCACCAGCAGCATGTAGAGGATGCCCAGCCCCAGGATCAGCAGGCCCATGGGGGTGAAATCGAAGAACCCAAAACCGTGAATGCCGTGACGCATCAGTTCACTGTTAACCACCATGTTGGGGGGGGTGGCCACCAGCGTCATCATGCCGCTGATCAGCCCGGCAAAACCGAGGGGCATCATCAGGCGACCGGCCGGGATCCCCATCCGGTTCGCCACGCTCAGCACCACCGGGATAAAGATGGCCACCACTCCGGTGCTGCTCATCACTGCCCCCAGACTCGCCACCGCTACCATCAGCAACACCAGCAGCTTGGTCTCGCTGCTACCCGCCACCTTCACCAATGCATCCCCCACCTGATAGGCGATGCCGGTACGCACCAGCCCCTCACCCACCACAAACAGGGCGGCAATCAGAATGACGTTGGGATCGCTAAAGCCTGCCAGCGCCTCTGGCAGGGTGAGGGTGCCGCTCAGCACAAACAGGATGACCACGCCCAGGGCGACCACGTCCATGCGCACCTTGTTGGTCATAAAGAGATAGATGGCGCCAGCCAGCAGACAGAGCACCCAGACAAGCTCGGAATTCAATACAACCTCCTTTTATCACGTGATTCTCCTCCCGGAGAGTGGACTCTATCAGACCACAGCCATGGCGCTATCATCTTGCTACATATCAATAAAGTCCGGCCCGCCGGGGCCCCATAACCCATCACTGCTGGAATAACCGGGCACCAGTGGCGATTTCTTTGATATGGGCCAAGTACGGGGCGGACAAAAGTCCTGCCCCTCCTCCCCCTCACCCCTTAGAATGGCGCCCTCGCATACTAACCCTCATGCCCAAGGATCAGAAAATGAGCATATTCGAGCTGTTCAGCATCAATAACACGCTGGTGACCATACCGCTGGGTGGCGGCTATGCCATGTCATGGATTGAAGCCATCGGCACCCTGTTCGGGCTGGCCTGTATCTGGTTCGCCAGTCAGGAGAAGACCATCAACTACCTGTTCGGTCTGATCAACGTCAGCCTGTTTGCCATCATCTTCTTCCAGATCCAGCTCTACGGACTGTTGATGTTGCAGCTGTTCTTCTTCTGCGCCAACGTCTACGGCTGGTACGCCTGGACCCGCCCCGCCAACGAGCAAGGGGATACCCTGCAGATCCGCTGGCTCAGCAGATCCAAACTGATGGTGACCGCCGCCGTGAGCGTGCTGGCCATCGCCCTGCTGACCCGCTATATCGACCCGGTCTTCGCCACCCTGGCACGCGCCTCGGTCTCCCTGCTCAACCTGTTTGGTGCCAACCTTGCCACCCCCGAGCCCTCCCCCGATGCCTTCCCCTTCTGGGATGCCAGCATGACGGTGCTCTCGGTGATCGCCCAGATCCTGATGACCCGCAAATACGTGGAGAACTGGATCCTCTGGGTCGTCATCAACATCATCAGCATCGGTGTCTATGCGGCGCAGGGCGTCTACGCCATGTCGCTGGAGTACCTGATCCTGCTGTTTATCGCCGCCAACGGCACTCGCCTCTGGGTGATTGCCGCCAAGCGCCAGCCACAAGGTCTGTAAGCCATGAGTCTGTTACCCCATCTCCAGTGCCGCCCCGACCAGATTGCCGAGCGGGTGGTACTGTGCGGCGACCCGGCCCGGGTCGATCGCATCGCCAGCCAGCTTGAAGAGTGTGAGGTGCTGGGGCAAAACCGGGAGTTTCGCCTCATCAACGGCCGCTATCAGGGGCTGCCCATCACGGTCTGCAGCACCGGCATCGGCGGCGCCTCGGCCATCATAGCGCTGGAGGAGCTGGTGCAAGCCGGTGCCCGCTCGCTCATTCGGGTCGGCTCCGCCGGTGCCCTGCAACACGACATCGGACTCGGCGACCTTATCGTGGTGGAAGGGGCGGTTCGCAATGAGGGCGCCTCACAGGCCTATCTGCCCGCCGAGTACCCCGCCTGCGCCGATATCTGGCTGCAAGCGGCCCTGCTCAACCATGTGGCCACTAGCAGCCAGCCTCATTGGCACGGGCTGGTACGCTCCCACGACAGCTTCTATCGGGATGACGAGCAGGAGGTGTGCCGCTACTGGCATGCCCGTGGCGTGCTCGGCGCCGATATGGAGACAGCCTCCCTGCTGACCGTGGGCCGCCTGCGCAAGGTGCGGGTCGCCGCTGTGCTCTGCAACGTGGTGCTGTTCGAGCAGGATGTGCAACAAGGGGTAGCGGATTATGCCAGCGCCGAACAGGCGATGATGGCCGGTGAGCAGCACGCCATCGCGGCTGCCCTCCACGCCCTGGTGCAATAAACCGTAAACCGTTAACTGCGGCACATCCGCTACCGTGCGGGCTGGTATCCGGCCCGCACTCTTGCTAGCCTCATGCCCCTCGTCATCCGGTGCGACAGGCAAGTCATGCAGCAACAGCCCTACCCCCTCGGCCGTTTTCACGCCGAACTCCAGCAGCTTGAACCCCGCTTTGCCACGGCGCTGGAAGCGTGCACCATGTTTCTGCGCCGTTACCTGCCGGGCGAATCGATCATGCGGCAGGGGGAGCAGAGCAAGCAGCTCTATCTGGTCGAACGTGGCCGGGTCTCCCTCAACAGCACGGTACACTCTGGCCGCCGCTTCCAGCTCGGCGAGATTGAGTGTCACAACCAGATCTTCGGTGAGATGGAGTTCTTCAGCGCCACTCCGGTGCAGTGGAACGTGGTGGCCGAGACCGAGCTGGATGCCCGGGTCATCTGCGCCAACAAACTAGCCCTGCGCCTGCTGGCAGAACCTGAGTTGACCCTCTTTTTCGCCGCCGCACTTGCCAGCGACTATCTCGATACCCTGGAGATCACCACCAGCCGCCTGCTCCACCCCATCGCCTACAACATCGCCTACGAGTTGTGGCGAGAACGCCAGCGCACCCCCATGCTGGGGTCACGCAAGCGGGCCCACGAGGCAGCGCGCTTCGGCACCACAGAGCGGGTCTACCGCCGCGCCCTCAAGGAGCTGGTCGAACAGGGCATAGTTGCCGACGGCAGCGATGGCCCCGTTATCGCCGATCTGGCCAGGCTGCGCGCCTATCTCGACCTTTGATTTCCATTCACCCCATTTCGATTCACCCTGTCAGGAGTCACCATGTCTGCTCACACCTATCCAGAGTTCACCTTCTTCAGCCGCTTCGTCGCCGATATTCAGGCGGGCCGCAAGACCATCACCATCCGCGACGAGAGCGAGGCCAACTGGCAGCCCGGCCAGCGGCTGGCGCTGTTCACCAACCCGGAGCACCAGCCCTTCGGCACCATCGAGGTGCTCTCGGTCAAGGCGGTCGCCTTCGATGAACTGAACGACGAGCACGCCCGTCAGGAGAACATGACCCTCCCCGAGCTCAAACAG
Source organism: Aeromonas sp. s8 (assembly GCF_040907785.1). Lineage (NCBI taxonomy): Bacteria > Pseudomonadati > Pseudomonadota > Gammaproteobacteria > Aeromonadales > Aeromonadaceae > Aeromonas > Aeromonas sp. s8. Next base: position 254,961 of record NZ_JBFOCL010000057.1, on the reverse strand, counting down.
GTGATCAGGGATATCTACCCCGATCTACCGCCGCTCTATGTGATTGAATTCCAGCTGATTGAAGCCTGATTTTGTGAGCTGCCCCAGCTAACGCCGGTTGCGCTCTCTGGCTAAAAGCGCAAAATAACTGTTTTTATATACAGTCATTGGTACGTTATGGAAACACAACTTGAACCGGCCATTGCGGCCATGGTGGTGGAGTTCGTTGCAGCAGGCCGCCCCAAGGCGAGCAGCCTGAGCTGGCAAGAGCGGCGTGAAGGCTATCTTGCTTCAGCCGTATTGGGTGGTGAACGGGAAGAGGTTGGCTCTGTCGAAGAGTGGCAAAACGGCCATTATTCCGTTCGCCTCTATCAACCAGCGCCAACCTCAAGTACAAGCCGTCCGGCCCTGATCTACTTTCATGGCGGCTGTTTTGTCAGCGGCGAGTTCGACACCCATGACCGCCAAATGCGGATGCTGTGCAATCGCGCCGAGGCACTGGTGTTTGCGGTACATACCCGCCTTGCACCTGAACACACCTATCCTGCCGCCCACGATGATGCACTGGCAGCCACGCTCGCCATCATGGCCGATGTGGAGAAATGGCATGGGGATCCGGCAAGGATTGCCCTTGCGGGCGACAGTGCTGGCGGCCACCTAGCCCTGATCACCACCTTGCGACTCAAGGAGCGAGGCGCCCCCTTGCCTGCCGCCCAACTGCTCATCTATCCGATGCTCGATGCTGCGGGCGACAGTGACAGCTATCGGCAGCTAGGGGATGACTACCTCATCACCCGCGACATGCTGTTAAGCGGTTTTCACGCCTATCTGGGCGAGCTACCCGTCACTCACCCCGAAGCCAGCCCTCTCCACCATCCTGCCCTGTCGGGATTGCCGCCGACCCATATCGTAACGGCGGAATATGATCCGCTGCGCGATGAGGGGGAAGCCTTCTATCGCAAACTGCTGCAAGCCGGTGTCACGGCTACCTGTCAGCGGCAACTAGGTGTTATACACGGCTTCTTCCAACTGGCCAGAGTCAGCCCCGCGGCGCGTCAGCTCATCGAACAGCTCTCACTGCTTATCAGGAGACTCTGATTTGGCCTTTGCCGAGCGATGTGTTAATAGTGTCCTCTTTTAAATCAGGGAGGTGACCCGAGTGTTTGAGATAGCAAGCCTGAAAGAGGGGATGATGCACGGGGTCGAGCTGTTCCAGCTGCTGCTGGAGATCATCTCCATCGCCTGTGTGGTAATAGGGCTTGGCAAAACCCTCTGGCTGGCGGCAAGAGTGCGGGATCACCAGCCCGGCTTTCCGCGCATTCGTCTCTGCTTTGGCAGCTGGCTCATTCTGGCGCTGGAGTTCCAGCTCGCCGCAGACATCCTGGCCACCACGGTCGCGCCGAGCAAGGAGGAGCTGATCCGCCTTGCCATCATCGCGGTGATCCGCACCTTCCTGAACTACTTCCTCGGCAAGGAGCTGGAAGCACAAGCGGAGCGCCAACAAGAGAAGGCAGAACGCCAGCAGGAGCAGCGCAGCGAGCAGGCCAAGGCTGCTCAATAGCCTGTATCGCTGCGGTGCATCAGCGCTAAGTGCCGTGCCATCCCGACCACCTCCGTGGCTCGGGATGGCGCCTTTGTGACCCTCCCCGCACTTTTGGAAATCAGCCAACAATGGAACCCTTTTCAAGGTTTCCCCTGCCCTGTTGACTGCCCGTTCATCTGCGTAAGATAGAAAATCTTCTCCCCCAACCGGCCAAGCTGATGAATACGCACTCCCTTCACACGCCCGATATCGACCTCGAGAGCTGTGTCATCTACCAGATCTACCCCATTAGTTTTCAGGACAGCGATGGCGACGGCATGGGCGATATCAACGGCATCCGTCAGCGCCTCGACTATCTGGCCACCCTCGGGGTCGATATGCTCTGGCTCACCCCCATCTATCGCTCCCCCAAACGGGACAACGGCTATGACGTGGCGGACTACCGTGCCATCGACCCCGCCTTCGGCACCCTGGCCGAGATGGAAATGCTGATAGCCGAAGCGGCCGCTCACGGCATCGGCATCATGATGGATATAGTCGCCAACCATACCTCCACCGAGCACGAGTGGTTTGTGAAAGCGCTGGCGGGGGATCCCCGCTATCAGGACTACTACGTATTCCGGGATCAAACCTTTGTCGATGCCCACCCCATTACCTCGATTTTTGGCGGCAGCGGCTGGCAGTATGTGCCAGCGCTTGATCGCTACTACCTGCACAACTTCGACGCGAGTCAGGCCGATCTGGACTGGGACAACCCGGCGGTGCGGGCCGAAATGGCAGAGGTGATCAACTTCTGGCTGGGCAAAGGGATCAAGGGATTTCGCTTCGATGTGATCGACATGGTGAGCAAGGAGTGGGACCGACTGGCCATGAGCAACGGCCCGCGCCTGCACGACTATATCCGCGAGCTCAATGCCGCGAGCTTCGGCGGCAAGGGGATCATCACGGTGGGGGAGACCTGGGGGGCCGATCTCGCCCATATGCTGAACTATTCGAACCACGATGGCAGCGAGTTCAGCATGGTGTTCAACTTCGAGCATCTGGGGCTCGGCAGTGACAAGTGGTCATCCCACTTTGATCCACTCGCCTTCAAGCGAGCCATGGCCCGCCACCAGCAAGGGCTGCACGGGCGTGGTTGGAACAGCCTGTTTCTCGGCAACCACGACCTGCCCCGCGCCGTCTCCCGCTTTGGCGATGACAGGCCTGAGTGGCGGGAAACCAGCGCCAAGCTGTGGGCCATGGTGCTGCACATGATGCAGGGCACTCCCTTCATCTATCAGGGGGAGGAGCTCGCCATGACCAACCGCCACTGGCAGCCGGGCGAGCTGCGCGATGTGGAGGCGATCAACTACCGCGCCAGCCAGTCAGGGCTGGATCCTGCCGAGCTGAGTCGGCGGCTCGATGCCATCGGCCGCGATAACGCCCGTACCCCGATGCAGTGGAACGGCGGCCCCCACGCCGGTTTCAGCACAGCCACGCCCTGGATCGCCCTCAATGCCAACCACGTCGAGATAAATGCCGCCGAGCAGCTGGTCCACCCCGACTCGCCGTTTCACTGCTATCGCCAGCTCATCGCCCTGCGCAAGGCTCACCCTGTCGTTCGCCACGGCAATTTCGAGCTGCTGGATGGGGATGATCCCGAGCGCATCAGCTATCGCCGCCACTGGCAGGATCCGGCCAGCGGAGAGCGGCACACCCTGCTGCTGCTCGCCAATCTCACGACCAGCCCATTGCCGATGCCCCACTTCGATAAGGTGGCAGACGAGATGCGGTTGCTGCTGGCCAATTACCCAAGCGAACCACTGCCACTCTTCGCCCCTTATCAGTGCGCCATCTGGCTGCAAGTGGATCAGGGTTAACCCCGTGTTGACGGGCCATGCCAATGGCCCGTCAGCCACCTCCCATTGGGCTGTCAGCAGAAAATCATGCCCCCACGCGGCGGGATTAAATTAACCACTATTACTGACTTATTAATTGATTATTTATCCCGTTTGATACGCTCTCATTGCCCCTCTTACTATGCCAGCGACCTATCCATTGCCGATGCAACTATCGGCCTTCAAACTGGCATAGCAAAGTGGAAAACACATGATCACCACAGACGGGAATAACGCAGTCGCCTCGGTGGCGTACCGCACCAGCGAAGTCATCGCCATCTACCCCATCACCCCCAGTTCGGCCATGGCTGAACAGTCGTCGGCCTGGTCGAGCGAGCGGGGCAAGAACCTCTGGGGGGATGTGCCCCGGGTTGTCGAGATGCAGTCGGAAGGGGGTGCCATTGCCGCCGTCCACGGCGCCCTGCAGACCGGCGCGCTGGCGACCTCGTTTACCTCGTCGCAGGGTTTGCTGCTGATGATCCCCAACCTCTACAAGCTGGCGGGTCAGCTCATCCCCTTCGTGCTGCATGTGGCGGCGCGCACCGTGGCGACCCACGCGCTATCTATCTTTGGCGATCACTCTGACGTGATGGCGGTGCGCCAGACCGGCTGTGCCATGCTCTGTGCCAGCAATGTGCAGGAGGCGCAGGACTTTGCCCTGATCTCCCAGATAGCGAGCCTCAACAGCCGCCTCCCCTTTATCCACTTCTTCGACGGCTTTCGTACCTCTCACGAGATCGCCAAGATAGCGCCGCTCGCTGACGACACCCTGCGTGCCCTGCTGCCCGCAGATGCCATCCGTGCCCATCGTGACCGGGCGCTCACCCCCGACAAACCGGTCATTCGCGGCACCGCCGCCAACCCGGACACCTACTTCCAGTGCAGGGAGGCGAGCAACCCCTGGTATGACGCCGCCTATGGCCATGTGAATGAGGCAATGCAGGCCTTTGGCAAGCAGACCGGCCGCCACTACCGGCCATTTGAATACGTTGGCCACTCGCAGGCGGAGCGGATTGTGGTGCTGATGGGCTCGGCCATCGGCACCTGTGAAGAGGTGATCGAGCGCCTGCTGGCCCAAGGGGAGAAGGTAGGTCTGGTGAAGGTGCGGCTGTTCCGTCCCTTCTCGGCCGGGCACCTGCTGGCCGCGATTCCCGAGAGTGCCCGCTCCATCGCCGTACTGGATCGCACCAAAGAGCCGGGCGCACAGGCCGAGCCCCTCTATCTCGACGTGATGACGGCGCTGGCCGAAGCTGTCAGCCGGGGCGAACGGGCAAGCCTGCCGCGGGTCATCGGCGGTCGCTATGGCCTCTCCTCCAAAGAGTTCGGCCCCGCCTGCGCGCTGGCGGTGTTTGCCGAACTGGCGCAGGAGAACCCGCGCCCGCGCTTTACCGTCGGCATCTTCGATGACATCACAGGTCTCTCGCTGCCGCTTCCCGCGCTGAATTCGCAAAGCCCCATCCACAGCCAGCAACACAAGCTGGAAGCGCTCTTCTACGGCCTTGGCAGCGATGGCACCGTCTCGGCGGCCAAGAACAGCATCAAGATTCTCGGCAACCACACCGACCTCTATCCGCAGGGCTATTTCGTCTACGACTCCAAAAAGGCGGGCGGCCTCACCGTCTCTCACCTGCGGGTGGGCGAGCGGCCGCTGCAATCGGCCTATCTGGTGGAAGAGGCGGACTTTATCGGCTGCCATCAGTGGCAGTTTGTCGACAAGTACCGGATGGCGGAGCGCTTGAAAGCGGGCGGCATCTTCCTGCTCAACACCCCCTACAGCGAAGCGGAGATCTGGCCGCGCCTCCCCAGCGAGGTGCAGCAGGCCCTGCGCGAAAAAGAGGCGCGCTTCTACATCATCAACGCCGCCAAAATTGCCCGCAACTGCCAGCTCGGTAACCGCATCAATACCGTGATGCAGATGGCCTTCTTCCAGCTCAGCGCCATCATTCCCCCCACAGAGGCGACCAGCCTGCTGAAGCAGGCCATCGCCACCAGCTATGGCAGCAAAGGACAAGCGCTGGTCGAGCGCAACTGGATGGCACTGGAGGCAACCTGCGCCGCCCTGACCCGGGTGCCGCTGGGTGAGCTGGATCCCGCCAGCCGCCCCCGTCCACCGGTGGTTTCCGCCAAAGCCCCCGATTTTGTCCAGACCGTCACTGCCGCCATGCTGGCGGGGCTGGGTGACAACATGCCTGTCTCCGCCTTCCCGCCGGATGGCACCTGGCCGGTCGGCACCACCCGCTGGGAGAAGCGCAACATCGCCAAGGAGATCCCCATCTGGGAGGCGGAGCTCTGTACCCAGTGCAACTACTGCGTCGCCGCCTGTCCCCACTCGGCCATTCGCGCCAAGGTGGTAGAACCGGATGCGCTGGCCGCAGCTCCCGCCACTCTCGATGCGCTGGATGTGAAATCTCGTGACATGCGCGGCCAGCAGTACGTGCTGCAGGTGGCGCCGGAGGATTGCACCGGCTGCAATCTCTGCGTCGAGGTGTGCCCGGCCAAGGATCGCAGCAACCCGGATCGCAAGGCGATCAATATGGCTTCACGCCTCGATCACCTCGACGCGCAGAAGGCCAACTACGACTTCTTCCTCGATCTGCCAGAGCGCAGCGCCGAGCAGCTGGAACGCATCGATATCCGCACCTCCCAGCTCATCTCGCCGCTGTTTGAATACTCGGGCGCCTGCTCCGGCTGTGGCGAGACTCCCTATATCAAGCTGCTGACCCAGCTCTATGGCGACCGGCTGCTGATTGCCAACGCCACCGGCTGCTCGTCCATTTATGGCGGTAACCTGCCTACCACCCCCTACACCACCAACGCCGACGGGCGCGGGCCGGCCTGGGCCAACTCGCTGTTTGAAGACAACGCCGAGTTCGGTCTGGGCTTCCGTCTTACCGTCGTTCAGCACAGGGAGCGGGTTCGCCGTCTGCTGGCGAGCCTGGGCGACACCATACCTGCAGCGCTACGCGAGGTGCTCGGCGATGCCACCCTGCCGGTTTCCGAGCAGCGGGCCCATATCCAGCAGCTGCGGGAGCTGCTGCAAGAGAGCAAGACTCCGGAGGCCCTTGAGCTGGCTCGCGATGCGGACTATCTGGTGGAAAAATCGGTCTGGCTCATCGGCGGCGATGGCTGGGCCTACGACATCGGCTTTGGCGGGCTCGACCATGTGCTGAGTCTGGGGGAGAACATCAATGTGCTGGTGCTCGACACCCAGTGCTACTCCAACACCGGCGGCCAGCAGTCGAAGGCAACCCCGCTTGGTGCCATTACCAAGTTTGGCGAGCAGGGCAAACGCAAGGCACGTAAGGATCTCGGGGCCAGCGTGATGATGTATGGCCACGTCTATGTGGCGCAGATCTCCCTCGGCGCCCAGATGAACCAGACGGTAAAAGCGATTCAGGAGGCGGAAGCCTATCCGGGGCCCTCGCTCATCATCGCCTACAGCCCCTGCGAGGAGCATGGCTACGACATGGCCGAGAGCCATGAGCAGATGAAGCAGCTGACAGCCACCGGCTTCTGGCCCCTCTACCGCTTCGATCCGCGCCGCGCTGACGAGGGCAAACTGCCGCTGGCGCTCGACTCGCGGGCCCCCAATGCCTCGCTGGCCGAGACCTTGCGCCATGAGCCCCGCTTCCAGCTGCTGGAACGCCAGCTGCCGGAGGTGGCCAGCCAGCTCTATGAAGAGGCAGAACAGGAGGCTAATCGCCGCTTCGCTTGGCTGAGCCAGCTGGCAGGCAAGGAGAGTCCGGCGCAGGAGTAACCTGCGCATGGCTTGATGGCAACAGCCTCTCTATTCGCCAAATAACAATCAGGGCTCCCCGCGGGGAGCCCTGATGCTATCTATGGTGAGCCAATGTCGGCGCAGGCCTGATCAGGCACTGATGGAGGCCAGCTCGTGGCGCTTCAACGCCAGCAGGGTGATAAGCAGCGCCAGCGTGGCGATCAGTGCCATGCCGATATAGGTTGCGCTGAAGCCCGGGGCCAGCAGATCGGGCGCGAGCCGGCTCAGATCGCCATCGCTGCCGGCCGGCAGGCGGAAGTGAAACAGCATGGAGCAGATGGCCACGCCGACGGCACCGCCCAGCTCCCGTCCGAAGTTGAACAGAGACATGCCGATACCGCGATCCTGCCGTGGCAGGGCATTTTGCACTACTACCGAGAGGGCGGGCAGCACCAGACCGAGACCAATACCTGCAAACCCGAGGGCCAGTCTGACCCAGGCATCAAAGTGGATCTGCCACAGAGCCACTGCCGCGAGGCCAAAGCCCACCGCAACAAAGCTCTTGTAGTGACCGGTACGGCCAATCAGCTTGCCGCCGACAAAGGCGCCGGCAGTGATGCAAATCATGAAGATAACCATGATGGCGCCGCTCTCGCTGGCGCTCATCCCCTTCTGCCACTGCATCTGCAACGGCAGATAGACCAGCACGGCAAACATCAGCAGCTGGGAGAGCATCACCAGCAGCACGCTCACCAGATAGCCGGGCAGCCGGGCCAGATGGGCAGGCAGAATGGGATCGTGGGCGCGCCGCTCAATCAGAATGAGCAGCAGCAGTGCCACGCCCAGCGCCACCGAAAGCCAGACGGCAGGCAGCGCCGCCTCCGGCGAGAGCAGCAACAGGGTGAGCGTGGTGACGGTAATCAGCAGACCCGCCCCCTTCCAGTCGAAGCGACTGTTGCGACGCACGTTGAGCTGCTTGAGGTTGCGGTTGATGAGAAAGACCGCCAGCGCCCCGAGCGGCAGATTGATCCAGAAGATCCAGCGCCAGCTGAGCTGCTCGGTGAAATAGCCGCCGAGCAAGGGGCCAGCGATGCTGGAGACCGCATAGACCGCCGAAATGTAGCCCTGATACTTGCCCACCTCCCGTGGCGGAATGGTATCGGCAATCACGGTAAACGCGAGGGCAATCAGACCACCGCCCCCCAGCCCTTGCAGCACCCGTGCCGCCAGCAGGGTCGGCAAATCCTGAGAGAGCGCGCAGGCCACCGAGCCAGCCAGAAACAGGCCGATGCCGATATTGAGCATCCGCACCCGGCCAAAGAGATCGCTCAGCTTGCCGTAGAGGGGCAGCACGGCGGTAGCCGCCAGCAGGTAGGCGGTGACCACCCAGGTGAGGGCGGCACCGGCATGCAGCTCGGCGCCAATCATGGGCAGCGGGGTGGTGACTATGCTCTTTTCCAGTGAACCGAGCGCGATCACCAGCGCCACACTGGAGAAAATGGTTTTGGGGGATATTTTCGAGGTCATAAGCAGACTCGCTGATCTGATATGCCAAAGTATCCGGCAATGAACGGATTATTGTCTCACAAATCAGCAAGAGATAGAAAAAACGGCGGCCACAATATGCCCAACCATGAGGCCGATCCCACAAAACGCCGACCGTTTCTGCTAGCCTGCTCTATTTGATTCGAGGAGCCCCCATGAGCGAGCGTGAGCAGTACGGGTTTGATCACTACGATGCCCTGATTTTCGATATGGATGGCACTTTGGTAGATTCCATGCCCCTTCATCTGGATGCTTGGGAGCTTACCTGCGCCGAATTCGGCATCCCCTTCGAGCGGGAACAGCTCTATCAGTACGGCGGTATTCCCACCCGCAAGATCATCGCCATGCTGGCCGAGCAGCAGGGGCTGACGGTGGATGTCGAGGCTTTTACCCGTCGCAAGATTGCCCTCTACATGGCGCACATCGACAAGGTCAGCGTCTTTCCCAAGATGTGGGAGCTGGTCAGGCACTATCACGGCAAGGTGAAGATGGGGATTGGCACCGGCTCACCGCGCAATCAGGCGGACTCCATCCTGAAAAGTACCGGGCTCGATGCCTATATCTCTGTGGTGGTCAGTGCCGATGATGTCACCAACCACAAACCGCACCCCGACACCTTTTTGCGGGTGGCCGAGCTGCTCGGCGCCAATCCGGCCAACTGTCTGGTGTTTGAAGATACCCGGATCGGGCTTGAGGCTGGCAAGGCGGCAGGGATGGATACCGTGCTGGTTATCGAAGGTGACCTGCACCAGCGGTAAAGTACTCAGGGCAAGCAGGCAAACCGATAAAATGGTGTCACGACAGTGGCACCATTTTTTATTCAGGTGAGCATAGCGGCAGCGTCAGTGCCCGGACAGAGTTGCGATCACCGCCGGAATAGCGGCAACCTTCAGACAAAGGGCGTTGGCCTGCGCCTCATCCTGTAGTGCCTGATGAGTGCGAAGCAGCTCAAGGGCTTCGGCAGGGGTATCTGCAAAGGTGGGGGCGGCGATGGCGGCAAATCCCTGTTCGACCAGTTGACGACGCTCATCGCTATAGCTGGGTGCATTGGCATCTAGATAGGTAAGCGCCTGACCTTGCTTGAAAAAATGATAGTTAGGCATCGATTGGCCCCGCAAAAATAAAGCGCCATTCTACTCCTTTTTGCTCCGCCGCCAGCGTCAATCTGTGATGTATCAAGTGATCTATTTCACATTTTTATCAACAAACCTTTACCGGTTGGGCGCCGTCCAAATCCCCTCTTCACACGGCGTCAGACAACACCCGATACCGTCACTCTGCGCCAAACAAAACGCCTCCACAAAGGAGGCGTTGCGACTGAAACAGGGTGGCTCCCGTTACATGGCATTCGTCGATTCGAAGATCTTGTCGGCCGAGGCCTCGACGAAGCCTGGATAGAGCACGCCATCGGCTTGCGGATAGCGCAGGGCAAACTCGTAGAAGCAGCTCGGGATGGTACGCACCCCATCGCTGAACGGCACCTCTGCTTTGTCAGCCATGGTGGAGGATTGCTCCAGCATCACCTGCGGATCCCCTTTCACCTCGCCACCCACGCTGTTGAGCACAAAACCCGCCGCCTTCAGCGCAGCATTGACCTGATGGATGGTGTCGAAATCCTTCAACTTGTTGATATTGACCGTGAAGTGGTTGGCACGATAGCCCCATGCTGCCATCCATGCCGCGTACTCGCTCTCCGCCAGCAGAGTCTGATAATCGGCATAGGAGACCTGCCAGGGGGCACCGGTGTAGAGAAATGCCGGGGTATCGGTCAGATGATCGGGCACCTGATCCGCCAGCTTGTGGATGATGGCCTGCGCCGCTGGGGAGAGTTCTTCCACCTTCAGCTCGCTGATAAACACCTTGGGAGCGTCCGGATCCTGATGCTCGAAGTGCTTGGCGTAGAGCTTCTTGGCCTTGAAAACGTACTCGCCCTTCTGCTCGTAACCGAGCGCCAGGAAGTGGGCGGCCAGCTTCTCCAGCCCCAGCTTGGGCAGGTTGTAGGTACGAAACGCCACGTGATCGTTGACGATGGGCTCGCCGCCACCCAGCAGGGTGTGCACCTTGAGGGCGCTCGGGGTCACCTTGATGTAGTTGTCCCACAGATGGCTGAACAGGGTGTCGATATCCTTTTGCATCTCTCTTTCCTTTGATTGCGGGTACAGATGGGGGCACCGCTGGATGCCCCGTGTCGTTATTGGAAGCGCAGGCCAGGCAACAGTTGATCCGGCATGGCGGCCTTGCTGTCTTCGACAGAGGCAACCGGGGATATGACACAGTAGTCGGCGGTGTTGAGCCATCTCTGCTGCATTGGCATCCCCATTTGCTCTTAAAACGTCAAACCAGGAGACAGCTGCTCCGGCATGGCGGCTTTGCTGTCTTCGACAGAGGCAACCGGATACGCACAGTAGTCAGCGGCGTAGTAGGCGCTCGCCCTGTGGTTGCCGGAGGCGCCGATGCCACCAAACGGCGCGGCACTGGAGGCGCCGGTGATGGGTTTGTTCCAGTTGACGATACCGGCGCGGATCCGCTTGAAGAAATGGTGCCAGTCCGCCTCCCTGTCCCCCAGCAGACCGGCCGAGAGACCATAACGGGTGGCGTTGCCCTGATCGATAGCGGCATCGAAATCGTCATAGCGAATGAGTTGCAGCAGCGGGCCGAAGTACTCTTCATCCGGCAGCGCCTTGACTGCAGTCACGTCGATAATGCCCGGGGAGACAAAGCCGGTACCCGCTTCCAGGTGCTTGAGGGTAAGCAGGCTCTCGCCACCGAGGCGCTGCAGGTTGGCTTGCGCCTCGACCATGCCCAGTGCTGCCTTCTCGCTTATCATCGAGCCCATGAACGGCTGCTCGGCTGCGTCATAGAGGCCGACCTTGATCTTACCCACCACCTCGACCAGTCGCTTGACCAGGGTATCGCCCCGCTCGCCGCGCTCGACAAACAGGCGGCGGGAGCAGGTGCAGCGCTGACCGGAAGTGATGAACGCCGACTGGACGATGGCATGGACGGCGCCGTCGATGTCGCTCACATCTTTCACAATCAGCGGGTTGTTGCCGCCCATCTCCAGTGCCAAAATTTTTCCCGGCTGACCGGCAAACTGCTGATGGAGGAAATGGCCGGTGCGGGAGGAGCCGGTGAAGAAGAGGCCGTCGATATCGGGGTTGCCCGCCAGCGCCTTGCCAGTCTCGACCTCCCCTTGCACCAGATTGAGCACCCCCTTGGGCAATCCGGCCTGCTGCCACACCTTGACCATGGCCTCGGCCACCATGGGGGTCAGCTCGGAGGGTTTGAACACCACGGCGTTACCCGCAATCAGCGCCGGGACGATATGGCCGTTGGGCAGATGGCCCGGGAAGTTGTAGGGGCCGAACACCGCCACCACACCGTGGGGCTTGTGACGGACAAACGCCTTGGCGCCCGGCATGGCATTTTCAACGGTGCCGGTACGCTCGTCGTGCGCCCGGATGGAGATGGCAATCTTGCCCTGCATGGCGGCTACTTCGGTACGGGTCTCCCACAGCGGTTTGCCTGTTTCGCGGGCGATAGTCAGGGCCAGCGCCTCTTTCTGCTCGCCGAGCAGGTCGGCATAACGACGCACTATGGTCAGGCGATCCTCAAGGCTCATGTCCGCCCAGTGGTAGAAGGCGGCACGGGCGGCCTTGACGGCGTCATCCACCTGCGCCGCACTGGCGGCAACCCCCTGCCAGATCACCTCGTTCTTGGCCGGATCGGTTGACTCGAACGGCTTGCCTTCACCGGCAAGCCACTGACCGTCGATAAATTGCACTAACTGGCTCATCCATTCACTCCCTGTCGCTGGCAGGCAGCCTCGGCTGCCTGTCTGATAATCGGTTTGCTTGTCCTGTTTGTCTCAGTCGAGGTCGACCACCCGCACCATGTCGCCATCCTGCACCTTGAGTGCCGCCGCCATCTTGGGCGGAATGATGGCTTCGTGCTTGTCGAGATCGACCCGGATATTGCCGTAGCAGGCGCGGTAATGCTCGAAACGGCTGTTGCAGATAAGGTGGGTCTTGCCACCGATGGGCTCGCCCACCAGCACCCGCAGCTTCTTGCTGCGGCGCACGCTGCGGATATTCTTCACGTCGCACTCGACGGTGGGGCCCGCATCGAAAATATCGACGTAGCCACGGTTCACGAAGCCCTCGTCCTGCAGCATCTTGATGGCGGGACGGGTCTTCTCGTGGGTCTGACCGATAACGGCGCGCGCCTCTTTACTCAGCAAATTGACGTAGATGGGGTACTTGGGCATCAGTTCGGCGATAAAACGCTTCTTGCCGATGCCGGTCAGATAGTCGACGGTAGGAAAATCCATCGAGAAGAAATGGGTTTGCAGCCACTCGTAGAAGGGGCTGTGACCGTTGGCATCGGAGACGCCACGCATCTCGGCGAAGACGGTCTCGTCAAACAGCTCGGGGTGCTCGGCCATAAACAGAAAGCGGTGCTTGGAGAGCAGGCGGCCGTTGAGCCCCTCGCGGGCACATTCGCGCAAGAACAGGGTGCAGAGCTCGGAGTTGCCGGTGTAGTCGTTGGAGAGAGTCAGGGTTTCAACGACGTTGTAGATGCCGAGCTTGGGGGAAGAGTGCACCACCTTGCCGATGTGGTAGTTGTAAAACGGCTGGGAGAGGCCAACCGCGGCATCGATGGCACAGGTGCCGACCATCTCGCCGGTCTCCAGATCCTCAGCCACGAAGAAGTAGAGGCAGTCCCCCTTGCCGGCGGGCTTGTCGGAAAAAGTCTGGGTAGAGGCATCAATCTTGCGCTGCAGCAGCTCATCGTTGACGGGCAACGAGGTCATGCCGGTGCCGGACTCGATGGCGCAGGTCTTGAGCCCGGCAAAATCTTTTTGCTCGATGGGACGGATAACCAACATAAATGACAACTCCCTTTCATTGACGACAGGTGGGGTCCCGGCTCCTGCCGGGAGAGCTCCCCACCTCAATTTGGAATCAGGCGTTAACCACCTGGGCAACCGCCTTCTCGAAGCGGGCCAACCCTTCCTTGATGTCCGCTTCCGGGATCACCAGTGAAGGGGCAAAACGAACCACATTGGTACCGGCCACCAGTGCCATCAGCCCCTGATCGATGGAGGCCAGCAGGAAGTCGCGGGAGCGCCCCTTGTAGGCATCGCTCAGGGCCGCGCCCAGCAGCAGACCCTTGCCGCGGATCTCGCTAAAGCAGTGGTATTTGGCATTGATGGCTTCAAGGCCATCGCGGAACAGCTGTTCGCGCTGTTTGATGCCAGCCAGCACCTCCGGAGTATTGATCACATCGATCACCGCCTCGGCGACCGCACAGGCCAGCGGGTTGCCGCCGTAAGTAGAGCCGTGAGTGCCCACTTTCAGGTAAGAGGCGATTTCGTTGGTTGTCAGCATGGCGCCGATGGGAAAACCGCCACCCAGCGCCTTGGCGCTGGTGAGGATGTCCGGCGTGACGCCCAGACCCATATAGGCATAGAGATCACCGGTCCGGCCGACACCGGACTGTACTTCGTCATAGATGAGCAGGGCATTGTGTTTGTCGCACAGCTCGCGCACCCCTTTGGCAAACTCGTCGGTAGGACGAATGATGCCCCCCTCCCCTTGCAGCGGCTCCATCACCACGGCGCAGGTGTTGTCGGAGATCACCTCGGCCAGCGCCGCCAGATCGTTGTAGGGTACGTGGGTAATGTCACCGGGCTTGGGACCGAAGCCATCGGAGTAGGCTGCCTGACCGCCGACGCTCACGGTAAAGAAGGTACGACCGTGGAAACCCTGATTGAAGGCGATGATCTGGGTCTTCTGCTCGCCAAACTTCTCGATGGCATAGCGGCGAGCCAGCTTGAGGGCCGCTTCGTTCGCTTCGGCGCCTGAGTTGCAGAAGTAGACCTTGTCGGCGAAGGTGGCGGCAACCAGCTTCCTGGCCAGACGCAGGGCCGGCTCGTTGGTCATGACGTTGGAGAGGTGCCACAGCTTCTCGCCCTGGGTTTTCAGGGCCTCGACCAGCTTGGGATGACAGTGACCCAAACCGTTGACGGCGATGCCACCGGCGAAGTCGACATACTCGCGCCCTTCCTGATCCCAGACACGTGACCCTTCACCACGCACCGGGATGATCTTGGCGGGCGCATAGTTGGGAACCATCACTTCATCAAACACTTCACGTGTCACTGCCAACAACTCTGACATATAGCTCTCCTTCGATTCGGCGACAGAATAATCCACCGCCCAAAAGTTAAATCCGTGTAAACGTGACGGGATTATCACAGAAATAAAGTAAAAAGTCTGTAACAAGACGGCCTATAAGGAACAATGTTCGATTGCTCTTGAGATTTTAGGCAACCGCATTGCATAACGACTCAGGGGGGCTTGGCAAGAGATAATTTGGGCAGGAGAGGGGGTGAATAAAGTGTCAGGGAAATTTTTTTTGCCTTCTCTCGAACTTGAGAAGGCGATCACAACTTTTTTATGAACGCGCCAGAAAGTTGGCCAGCAACTGATGGCCCTGCTCGCTCAAAATACTCTCCGGATGGAACTGAACACCCTCGATGGGGAGCGTCTTATGGCGCAGCCCCATGATCTCGTCAAACGAGCCATCGGCATGCTCGCTCCAGGCGGTGATGTCGAAGCAGTCGGGCAGCGTGTCGCGCTCCACCACCAAGGAGTGGTAACGGGTCACACGCAGCGGGTTGTTGAGCCCCTTGAACACTCCCTCATTGCGATGGCGGATGAGCGAGGTTTTGCCGTGCATTACCTGACGGGCACGCACTACGCGGGCGCCGAAGGCCTGCGCCAGCGACTGATGACCGAGACAGACGCCGAGAATGGGCAGCTTGCCAGCGAAGTGGCTGATGGCATCGAGAGAGATCCCCGACTCATTGGGCGTACAGGGACCGGGAGAGATCACCAGAAAACGGGGGGAGAGCTGCGCTATGGCATCGAGCGTCAGTTCATCATTGCGCTTGACCACAACCTCTTGTCCCAGGGCGCCGAAATATTGCACCAGGTTCCAGGTAAAAGAGTCGTAGTTATCGATCAACAACAGCATGAGATAACCAACAGCGGAGAATTAACGATCGAGATAACGACCCTGTTCCATTTCCCGTTCACGCTGACACTCGGCCAGATAGATGGCGGCAGCAACGGCAGGGGTTTTATGGTGCTTGTCGATGGCATTGGAGACCATCAACTGCAGGGTATTGAGGTTTTTCGCCTTGCGAAATTTACGTAGCCAGTGACCTTTGTCACTCAGCTCTTCAGCAGAAATAGTTGGTTGAACAGGCATGCTTTCTCTTGGGGATATTACCCAGGTTGAAATAAAGAAATTAAACAAAATAGCCGAGCAGAAAATAAAGAAAGCCAGGCAAATACCCAGCTCTCTTCTACTACACCTTCCCAGTATGTCAGGCTCGAGGAACGAAGCCGACTACATCATATACGCTGGTCAGGGTTTTTTCAGCTCTTTCGCGCGCCTTTTGTGCGCCTTCTGCAAGAATCGCGATCAGATGGGCCTCATCCTGACGCAACTCGTGGAAACGGGCCTGGATCGGTTCCAGCAGCGCAACCACGGCTTCGGCGGTTTCGGTCTTGAGGTGACCGTACATCTTGCCTTCGAAGTGCTGCTCCAGCTCGGGGATGGAGCGGCCGGTCACACCAGACATCAGGGTCAGCAGGTTGGAGACACCCGGTTTATTTTCCGGATCAAAACGCACCACCGCCGGCTCGTCGGAGTCGGTCACCGCACGCTTGATCTTCTTGACGATCTGCTTGGGATCTTCCAGCAGACCGATGAAGTTGGCCTCGTTGTCATCCGACTTGGACATCTTCTTGGTCGGATCCTGCAAGCTCATCACCCGCGCCCCTTCGGTCGGAATGAAGGGCTCCGGCATGGTGAACACGTCACCATAGAGGTTGTTGAAACGGGTACAGATGTCACGGGTCAGCTCCAGATGCTGCTTCTGGTCGTTGCCGACCGGCACCTGGTTGGCCTGATAGAGCAGGATGTCGGCCGCCATCAGTACCGGATAGCCGAACAGGCCGACGTTGACGTTGTTCTCGAAACGGGCGGACTTGTCCTTGAACTGGGTCATGCGCGACAGCTCACCCATCTGGGTATAGCAGTTGAGGATCCAGCCCAGCTCGGCGTGCTGCGGCACATGAGACTGGATGAAGACGGTGCTCTTCTTGGGATCAATACCGACCGCCAGATAGAGGGCAGCCGCGTCCAGACAAGCTTTGCGCAGGGCAGCCGGGTCCTGACGAGTGGTGATGGCGTGCAGGTCGACGATGCAGTAGAGGCAGTCGAACTCATCCTGCATGTTGACCCACTGACGCAGGGCCCCCATGTAGTTGCCGATGGTCAGTTGACCGGAGGGTTGCGCTCCGCTCAATACGATTGGTTTAGTCATGAGAGTGTTAATCCTTGTTATTCAGCCAGCCCAGCTGCGCTATTAGACCAAAAGTGCATCGAGCTGGGCAAACTGCTCGAATACCCAGTCTGGATGGGAGTCGGCGATGGGGCGGCCATAGTTGTAGCCGTAGGTAAGACCCACCACCTTCATGCCAGCCGCCTTGGCCGCCAGCACGTCATTTTCTGAGTCGCCCACCATCAGGGTGCGAGCCGGGCTCACCCCCAACTCCTGGCAGGCGTGCAGCAAGGGCTCCGGGCTCGGCTTCTTGACCGGCACGCAGTTGCCGCCAAGCCAGAGTTCGAAACAATCGCTGATGCCGAGGGCATCGAGGATGGGGGCCACGAAATCGCTAGGCTTGTTGGTGACGATCGCCTGCTTGTAGCCCAGGGTTTGCAAGCGACGCAGACTCTGGGCAACTCCGTCATACATAGCCAGCCCTTGCAGCAGGCAGGCGTTGTAGTGCTGGAAAAAAATCGGTCTGGCCTTGGCAAACAGCTCGGGATCGGCCTCGCGATAGGCGAGCGCCCGCTGGATCAGCTTGTCAGCCCCGTTGCCGACCCAGGTACGGATCACCGCTTCATCGGCCTGAACCAGACCGAGGTCTGCCAGAGTCAGATTGACTGCCAGCGCCAACTGGGCGGCGCTGTCAATCAGGGTGCCGTCCAGATCGAACAGCACCAAATCAAATGCGCGCTCAGCGTGTGACATGAGCCAGCTCCGCACGCATCTTATCGATCACCGCCTTGTAGTCAGGCTGGCTGAAAATGGCAGAGCCGGCGACAAACATGTCGGCGCCCGCTTCGGCGATCTCGCGGATGTTGTCGACCTTCACCCCGCCATCGATCTCGAGGCGGATATCGCGGCCGCTCTCGTCGATCAGACGACGCACCTGACGCAGCTTGTCGAGGGTGCCGGGGATAAAGCTCTGGCCACCGAAGCCCGGGTTGACCGACATCAGCAGGATCACATCCAGCTTGTCCATCACATATTCGAGGCAGGAGAGCGAGGTAGCAGGATTGAGCACCAGACCCGCCTGGCAGCCCATCTCCTTGATGAGGCCCAAAGAGCGATCAACGTGATCAGAGGCTTCCGGATGGAAGGTGATGAGGGAAGCACCGGCCTTGGCAAAATCAGGAATGATGCGATCCACCGGCTTGACCATCAGGTGCACGTCGATGGGGGCCTCGATACCGTAGTCACGCAGCGCCTGACAGACCATGGGGCCAATGGTCAGGTTGGGAACATAGTGGTTGTCCATCACGTCGAAGTGAACCACGTCGGCACCGGCAGCCAGTACCTTGGCTACATCGTCACCCAGACGGGCAAAATCGGCAGAGAGGATCGAGGGGGCAATCAGAAAGTCTTTCATCAGCATCATCCATTGGCAGCCAGGGAGAAAAAGCGGCGCAATTTTAACGTAAAAGGCGGGCGAAAACGACTCGAATGCGGGGTAAATGGGGCAATCACCTCCCCTCCCCCAGCAACCCGGGTTTTGGGGCATCGGCACGGGCGCGGACTTGCCCATAAAAAACGGCGCCCCTGGGCGCCGCATGGTCTGTTACGTCAGCGGCAGCAGTTCACTGTCGCTGGGATAGTAGCCCTGCTCCGGCTCGATACCGGGGGGATAGAGCGCCAGCAACTCGGCGACCTTGTTGCGGGTGCCGCCGTTGCGACTGATGGTACGCTTGACCAGGATCTCGTCGAGGCGAGCACCGCGATAAAGCTCACGAGTCAGCTCGATATCGTGGTTGCTGATCAGCACCGGCACCCCTTTGTGAGCGGCTGTGTGGCGGGCCAGTCGCGCCAGAATCGCCTGATCATCCAGGGTAAACCCGCCGGAGGCATAGGTGGTGAAGCTCGCCGTAGTGGAGAGCGGCGCATAGGGTGGATCACAGTAGATAACCCAATCCTCTTCGGCACGCTTGATGGCGTCGGCGTAGCTCTCGCAGATAAAGGTCGCCTTCTGCGCCTTTTCGGCAAAGGCCCACAGCTCTTTTTCCGGGAAATAGGGTTTCTTGTAGGAACCGAACGGCACGTTGAAGCCGCCCTTCTTGTTGTAACGGCACAGTCCGTTGAAACCGTGACGGTTGAGAAACAGGAACAAGAGTGCCCGCTCGAAGGTGGTCTCGGTCTGATTGAACTGGGTACGCAGCCGGTAATAGGCCGCCTTGTGGTTGTGCTCTGCCACAAACAGCTTGCGCGCCTCGGCAATGAAACTGTCCGGCGTCAGCTTGAGGTGGTTGTACAGGCAGATCAGATCCGGATTGATGTCGTTGAGCACATACGCGTCGTAGTCGGTGTTGAGAAACACAGACCCGGCCCCGACGAAGGGCTCCAGCAACACACGCCCGGCCGGCAGGCGCTCGGCGATCTCTTCAACCAGGGAGTATTTTCCCCCGGCCCATTTTAAAAAAGCGCGTGTTTTTTTCATGGAAATCCGGTGTGTAAGAAGGCAAGACCCAAAAAGGGGGACGATTCTACCCCCTTATCCGGTATCAAGGCTATTGCTTCAGCTCTTTTTGTACCTGTGCAAACGACTTGGGCCAGGGCTGGCCTTTCAGCAAGGCTGGCGGAAGCTTGCGAATGGCACTCTTGGCCTGGGTCAGACCGGCATAATCCCCTTGCAGCACCACGTACCAGGGGCTGCCACGGAATTTGGTCTGATAGACCCATACCTTGCCCGCCAGACCATGCTCGGCGACAAACTGATCCACCGCCTTGGTGTTGCTCGCCCCCATCAGCTGAACGCTGTAGTGGTTGCGCGGCTTCTTGTTCAAGGTGGCGACCGGTGTCAGGGCCACTTTGGGTGCTGGCGCGGCAACCGGCTCGTTGCTGGCGGTTTTGATGGTGGCAGCAGGCGTTGCGGTTGTCGCCGGATTCAGTGCTTTGGAGGTACTGGCTGGCGCCATGGTTGCGATTGCACCACTGGGGGCTGTGCCACTCGGGTTCTTGCCGGTCAGCTCGTCCACCACGTCAGTAGGCAGAGCGCCGCTCACCTTGGGTTCGGTCATCAGCTTTTGCACGACCTCGTCAGAGATCACCACCCGACGCCCTTCGTAATTGGTTGATTCGGTGGTCACGGTTTCGCTCTCCACCGATTTGGGCAGCACTTTCGCCTCCGGCTGCCAATCTTTCACTACCCCGTTGGGATTGTTGGCTGCATCGCGGTTTTGCGCGCTTTGTGCAGCGGCATCGGTATTCGAACCGCCTGCGGTGAGGGGATCGCCTCCCGCTACCGGGATCGGCAATGCCGTGTTCTGCGCCGGATCCTGCAGTGCCGGTTTACTTTCATTGTCAAACAGCGCAGGCAGCAGGTAGCTCAGCGCCAGCAGGCCGCCAGCGACCAACGCGATAGCGGTGGCAATCTTCTTGACAGGCAACTCCGCCTGACGCTTCTTGGGCCTTCTGTCGGTCATGATATCCTCCAGTAACTGCATGATGGTGGACGGATGTCCGTTCGCCGTTTTCAGGATCTCCTCCACTTGCGGCTTGGGCAAGAGGGTCGCCGGGATCTTGAGCTCTTTGGCTTTCTCATACAAGAAGATGCGCTGCTCGGGCGGGCTCAGGGGCGGCACTTCCAGCTCAAGGGCTGGCATGGCACGCCCTTTGAGCTGCGGTCGTTGGGTACGACACCAGACGTCACTGCCCGAGACAATAATGGCCAGCTGATGGGGCGCCGCCAGGGTATCGTTATGACGGATGATCGCCCACAACTCTCCCAACATCTCGGCCGGCAACTGATCGGCCCGCTCTATCAGCAGCAACAGGGTGGCAGGCTTGCTCCCCTCCAGCATGCGAAAGAAGCTCTCTGCCAATGCATCCTGTGGATTGAACAGCGGGCGCGCCACCACCTGTGGCAGCAACAGCTGGCGCACATCCACCATCTTCATGGCAGGTGTACCAATCAGGCTCACCACCCGCACTTTTTCCGGCAACACGCCGAGCAGGGATTCGCACAGGGTACCGCGACCACAACCGGGTTTACCGGAGAGAAAAATGAAAGGGTGATTGAATTCAATCAGATGCAGCAGCCGGTCAACCAGCTGCCGCTGGGAAGGAAGTTTTAGCAGTTTATTCGTCACGACCAGACTCGATCACCGCCAGCAACTCGGCATCGGACACATCCCCCACCACCTGCGCATGGCCGATACCAACCGGCAACACCAGACGCAGCTTGCCTTCCAGCACCTTCTTGTCACGGCGCATATGGCGAATAAAGGCGGCGAAATCCATCTCGGCAGGCGCATGAATGGGCAGATTGGCGGCCAGCAGCAGGGCGCGCACACGCGCAACGTCCGCTTCACTCATATCGCCACGGGCCTGCGCAGTCCAGGCAGCCAGCATGGTGCCGGCGGACACTGCCTCACCATGCAGCCAGTTGCCATACCCCTGCTCGGCCTCAATAGCATGACCAAAGGTGTGACCCAGATTGAGCAGCGCACGGACGCCGTGCTCGGTCTCATCCTGACCGACCACATCGGCTTTGATCTCGCAGCAGCGTTTGATGGCGTAGGCCAGCGCGGCAGGTTCCAGCTGTTGCAGACGCACCATGTTCTGCTCCAGCCAGCTGAAGAAATCAGCATCCCAAATGATGCCGTACTTGATCACCTCGGCCATCCCGGCGGCAAATTCGCGGGCTGGCAAGGTACTCAGACATTCGGTATCGATAACAACTTGTTTGGGCTGATAAAAAGCCCCAATCATGTTCTTGCCGAGGGGGTGGTTGACAGCGGTTTTACCGCCGACAGAGGAGTCAACCTGGGAGAGCAGAGTGGTCGGGATCTGGATAAAAGGAATGCCACGTTGATAGCTTGCTGCCGCAAAGCCCACCACATCCCCGATCACGCCGCCCCCCAGAGCGATCAGTGTCGTATCGCGCCCATGGTTGGTTTCAAGCAGAGCAGACATGATCTGCTCAAAAGTCGCCAGGTTCTTGTATGCCTCACCGTCAGGCAGGATCAGGTGTTCAACCTGAAAACCCGACAGCAGAGCTGTTACCTGTTCAAGATAAAGCGGAGCAACGACCGTGTTGGTCACTATCATCACCCGCTTGCCCTTGATGGTCGATACCAGCGCCTCGGGGCGCTGCAACAACCCTGCAGCTATCTCGATGGGATAGCTGCGTTCACCCAGTTCGACCTTCAACCGTTCCATGGACGTCCTCTAGATTACATACCGATCAGCTTTACAATTTGATTGGCAACGATTTTTGCGCTCTGGTCATCGGTGTGCACAACAAAGTCGGCAACCTCTTCATACAGGGCATTGCGCTCTTGTGCCAGACGTTCCAGCACTTCGCGTGCAGGTTCTTCGGTCTGTAGCAGAGGGCGGCGTTTGTCTCGCTGTGTGCGCGCCAGCTGCTTTTCAATAGTGGTTTCGAGGTAGACCACGATGCCACGAGCAGACAACTTGTTGCGGGTTTCGCGACTCTTGATGGCACCGCCACCCGTCGCCAGCACGATACCCTGCTGCTCTGACAATTCGCCGATCACCTTCTCTTCGCGAATCCGGAAACCTTCTTCGCCTTCAACATCGAACACCCAGCCGATATCAGCACCACTGCGGCGCTCAATCTCATGATCTGAGTCGAAAAACTCCATATGCAGTTGTTCTGCCAGATGTCTACCTATGGTGCTCTTGCCCGCACCCATGGGACCTATCAGGAAAATATTGCGTTTCTCAGCCATGTCTTTTCGTTAGTAATTACAAACTGTACGACCCCGATGAATACTGGATCGGGGTACCTATGAACCTTATCTTGCGATGGATCAGGAGGGGGATTATCTCAATAGATATCGGGACTAGCAACCGCAGCCCTTACGCCCCAGCCTCATTGGGGCGTAAGGTTATATGTGTTTTACCTTCACATGTAAAGCATTCAGAAGGCGTCGGTGACTATCTTGGGCGTCACGAAAATCAGCAACTCCCGCTTTTTGTTCTCGCTGGTGGTCTTGCGGAACAAGGCCCCCAATCCGGGGATATCGCCCAACAAAGGCACCTTGGTTACATCGCTCTTGATGGTCTGCTGATAGATGCCGCCCAGCACCAGCGTCTCGCCATTGTTCACCAACACCTGAGTGGTGATGGACTGGGCGTTGATGGAAACCGCATCACCGGTACCGGTCGGTACCGTTTCCCCCTTGGTATCTTGGGTCACGGTCAGGTCGAGAATCACCCGATTGTCAGGGGTGATCTGCGGGGTAACCTTCAGGCTCAAGACCGCCTTCTTGAAGGTAACCGAGGTAGCACCACTGGAAGAGGACTCCACATAGGGGATCTCGGTACCCTGCTCGATCAATGCCGGTTTCTGGTTCGCCGTGGTCACGCGCGGACTGGCGATAATCTCGGCCTTGCTCTCTTTTTCCAGCGCCGACAACTCGAGATCCAGCAAGGTGCCATCAGCCAAACGGGCAACCTGGAAGGCCAAAGTACCGGCCGCATTGGTCACCGGCAGGTTGACATTCATCCGCTGCTTCTCGGAAGGTCTGGTAATCGTTGAACTACCGTCGTTATTACCGGACGAATCATTCCCTTCAATAGAGCCTGAAGTGCTGTTGCCGTGACCATCGTTTTTGGTCACTCCCCAACGCACCCCGAGCGCTTCATCAAAACCGTCATCAATGGTCACCATCCGCGCCTCGATAACCACCTGCTTGACCGGAATATCGAGGATATCGAGCATCCGTTTGATGCTGCTGATGACATCGGCAGTATCCTTGACCACCAGCACGTTGGTTCGCTCGTCCACGCTCACCGCACCACGGGGTGACAGCAACTTGGTACTTTCGGAAGAGAGCAGGGCCGCCACTTCCGAGGCCTTGGCATAGTTTATCTGCAGATATTCGGTATAGAGCGGGGCCAAATCAGCAACCTGATTGCGGCTCTCAAGTTGCTGCTTCTCGCGCGTTGCGATCTCTTCCGCCGGAGCCACCAACAGAATGTTGTTATCCAACCGCTTATCCAGACCCCGTACCTTCAAAATAATGTCGAGCGCCTGCTCCCACGGCACCCCATCCAGACGCAGGGTAATATTGCCTGCTACCGAATCTGTGGTTACCAAGTTAAGGTTGTTGAAATCAGCGATCAGCTGCAACACGGTACGGACTGGAATATCCTGAAAGTTCAATGAGATGGGCTTTCCCTGATACTGCTTGGATGCCGTGGCCGTCGTCCGCTTTTTCACCTCGATAATGAAGAGCTTGTCTGCCTGATCGTAACGGTAATCAAACTGACCATTGATCGACAGTTCAAACAGGGTATCGCTCCCCTGCCGGGAGACTTCAACCTGAGAGACCGGCGTTGCAAAATCCTGCACGTTGATCAGATTAAGCAAGCCATCCGGCACCCGAGTGCCATGAAACTTGGCCAGTACGGTCTGGCCTCGGCTGCTCACATCGACGGCGGCCGAGCTGTTATCGAGCGTGACCAGAAACTCCCCCTGGCCATCTTTACCACGACGAAAATCCACACCGGTAACCGAGTTGAAATAGGCGCCGCCCCCACTGCTCTGATAGTTGTTAAGCACCGGCTTGCTGGCAGGCTGTGTGGCTACCGGCGTAGTCACGGGCGCAACAGGCATCGACCGGGCGACGACCTGAGGATTGAGCAGTGCCGAGGGAGAGGGTGTGGCCACCATCGCAGAGGGTGCTGTCACAGGAGTAGCCGAGGTTGCGGGTGCAATCAGCGCGCTCTCACCATTGATGAGCCCGGAAGAGGCCCCCTCGCCCAATGACACCAGTAATTTGTTCCCCTGTTGCTGAACCTGATAGGGGGCCAGCTGATCGAGTGCGATCTTGATATCCAGACCTGCGCCCTTACCCTCAACCTTGATATTATCAACCCCCAGGCGCTGGATCGGCAGCGGGTTCACTTTCAGCGCCCCTACCGCACCGGGAACATGCAACAACAGCTGATTGGGTTGGTAAGAGAGACGATCGGTAAAGCCTGTGACAGGCTCACTGAAACTGAGCTCCACCAGCAATTGATCGGCAAGCAGCGGATTGACCTTGATCTCCTGCAGGGTTGCCACTGCCCACGCCTGACTGAGGGCGCTGGCGCAAAACAGCAAAGCTACTTTGGATACACTCTCTATTGTTGTTCTCATTGCTGTTCGTCCCTGATTATTGTTTTTCTTGCACATTGGCCATCGCCAACTGGGTTTCTCTTGTTACCCAGCACCCCTTCCCGTCCGGAATGGTTTCCAGCAAATCCACGGTAGTGTCTGTGATCTTGATGACCCGCCCCTGATCAAGCCCCATATACTGGTTGAGCCCGACCCGCATCGATTTGCCATCCGGGGTGCTGATCAAGGCCCACAACTGACCCGCCTTACCCAAAGAACCATGCATCGACAGACTAGCCAGCGAATAATTTTCCAGCACCTCTTTCTCACGATCCATCAGGGTCTGAGCACAATCCGGCTGGACCTTGGCAGTACTTGTACTTCCGACCGTCGCCTCAGGCTGGGGAACCATGAAGGGGCTGCGCAACTCGCGTTGCTGGTAGTGCATAGGGGCAAAAGGCTTCAGCTCGGGCAAGGGCTCGATAGGTATGGGCGGCCTTGCTTTGGTCTGGGCGACATAGCTATCCATGTCCTCCTGTCCACCACACGCCGCCAGCAAGAGGGCAGGTAACAACCAGCAGATGCGTCTCATTGTTTCGGCTCCACTGTTTTACCGTTATATTTGTAGGTCTTGGCCAGCATCGACATCGAAATCAGCTCCCCTTCATCCTTGCTCTGACCCAGAGTGAAGGAGTCAAGAATGACGATACGGGGCAAGGCGGCCATGTCAGCGGTGAACTTGCCAATTTGATGGTAAGTGCCCACGACTTCGATACGCATCGGTAGCTCTGTCGAAAACTCGTGCTTTACCTCTGGCTCCCAGTTGATCCGGTTCAATTTCAAGCCGTTGTCGGTAGCAATAAAGCTGATATCGTCCAGCAGCCCGGCGACCTCATGGGTATTGGGCAACTGCTTGAGCTGGGTATCAACCAGTTGCTCAAGCTGAACCATTTGCGCCTTGTATGCCCCCAGGTTGGCAGCCAGCATCGCCTTGCTTTCAAACTGGGCTTTCAGTTCGGTCTCTTTCCCCGCTTCCTGAGTCAAACTGGTCAGTGAGTTGGCAATCACGTAGTAGTAGATGGCGCCGCCGGTCAACACGCAGCAGAAAAAGATGAATACCCCTTTTGCCCATTTTGGCCAGCTTGCTATGTCATTGATATCCAACTCGTTGAGTTGCTGAAGGTTCATTGTTGCTCCTTGGCCACATTCCCTGCAGCCGCAGCATTGTTGGCGATCAGGAACATCATGGAAAACTGGCTCAATGACACTGGCGCAACATCAGCCGCAAAAATAGTGCTTATCTTTGCCTGACCCAACCAACCGGAACCATCAATCCGCCGCATCATGCTGGCCACCCGACCATAGGCTTCGGTCTTGCCATTAACATCAATAATATTGTTCTGCATCGAAAGTGTGTTGAGGTAAACCCCGTTGGGCACCAGTGAAGGCAGTTGATTAAAGAGGCGAACGGGCACATTGCGGCGCATCTGCAACTGCTCGATGAGCTGCATCCGATCGATCAGCTCCTTGCGACGCTCTTTGAGCAGACGGATCTCCCCCAGCTGGGCATCCAGAATAGTCATCTCCTGAACCAGCCGCTGGTTGCGCTGCTGCTGGGCGACGATCTGGCGATCAACCAGCCAGTTGGCAAAAAATCCCAGCGCGACCGTGGCCAGCACAAAAATCCCCAGCAAGGCCCCGAACTGTTTCTTTTGGCGCTGGGCTCGGGCTTCACGCCAGGGGAGAAGGTTTATATTTGACATGGTGTAAAACTCCTCAGAGCCAACCCGAATGCCGTCATATATTTAGCACCATGTACCAGTTCGGCCTCCCCTTTTGGTTTGCCAAACAGGGCGAACAGATCCGGGTGCAACACCTCGCAATTGACCTCTTCTTTTACCTGCACCAACAAACCGGGCAGTAGACTGCCTCCCCCCGTCAGCACCAGTTTTGCGATGTCGCGATAACCGGATGAACTGCAAAACAGCTGGATATTGCGCCGCACTTGCTGCAGCAGCGAGTTGATGTGGGGCATCAGCACATCCAGCTCATGGTCAACTGGCAAGGTACCTTTGGTTTTAGCCTGCTCAGCTTCATCCAACGTCATTCCATAAAAGGAGGAGAGCGCCTGGCTGTATTGATCGCCGCCGAAGTTTTGCAAGCGGGAGTAGATCACCTCCCCCTTGACCAGCGCCGCAAAGGTCATGGCACTGGCACCAATGTCGATCACTCCGATTGGCCGTTCACTCTCCAGCAATTCGGGCAGGCAGGCCACCACGGCACGGCCCAGCGCGTGGGCCCCCACATCCACCACCTTGACGGCAATACCAGCTTCGGCAAGAGCGCTGACCCGGCCGTTGACACTCTCGGTGCGGGCTGCGCTCAGCAGCACATCCTGACGATCTTCACTGTTGTTGGTGCTCAGCACCTCAAAGTCGAGGCTCACTTCATCGAGGGGGAAGGGAATGATCTGCTCGGCCTCCAGCTGCACCTGATTCTCCAGCTCCTTGTCACTGAGGCGGGCATCAATCTGGATCACCTTGGTTATCACATTGGAACCGGTCACCGCAGTGGCGGCATAGTCACTGTGAGCTGGGATCAGGCGCTTGAGGGTCTTGAGAGATTGGCTGACACGCTCGATATCCTGCAATTGATAGTCAACCAGCGTCCCTTTCGGGGTGGCAATATCGGCGACCGATTCGAGATGAAGCTTGCCGGGTCGGCCACTGAGGGTAACGGCCTTGATGGTCTGGCTGCCGAAATCAATGCCCACCAGAGGGAGGAGGGATCCCTTGTTAAAAAGCCCAAACATATACACATCCATGCGTTATTTGGTTTTATTCCTGAACAGAGTGTAGGACACCCGATCAGAGGAGTGCTTCACTCATCCTAAATGCTCTAACTATCAATGTCATAAAGTTTATGCCGAAAAGTGACCCATCTCGCTTTCTTCATGGCAAGTGGCCCTCCTTTGTTATTGCTCCCCGTAGTGCTAACCTCTCGCATCCTTTTGAGGTGGGTGGCTCGCCACAGGAAAACCTCGAATTCCCGATGGCAAAAGGGCTATACTCTGCGCCCGTTGGCTAATTTTAAGACGATTGGTAGTTCTTCCATGCTGAAATGGCTCGTTCGCCTGTTTATTGTCATGATGCTGGGTGCAGTGCTGGGTGTTGCCAGCCTCATCGGTATCTACTTCTATATCAAACCCCAACTGCCCGATGTCACCGCACTGCGTGACGTCAAGCTGGCAACCCCGATGCGGGTTTACAGCCGGGATGGGGAGTTGATCGCCCAATATGGCGAAATTCGTCGCATTCCATTGCGTCTGGACGAAATTCCGCAACCCATGATCGATGCCGTACTGGCGACCGAAGATGCACGTTTCTATGAGCACCCGGGCATTGACCCGATTGGTATCATTCGAGCCGCATCCGTCTGGGCTGTTTCCGGCCATGCCCGTCAGGGTGCCAGTACCATCACCCAGCAGGTTGCCCGTAACTTCTTCCTGAGCAATGAGAAGACCATCATCCGCAAGATCAAGGAGGTCTTCCTGGCCTGGCGGATCGAGCAGAATCTCTCAAAAGACGAGATCCTCGAACTCTACCTCAACAAGATCCCCCTCGGTTATCGCTCCTTCGGGATCGGTGCTGCGGCACAGGTTTACTTTGGTAAAGAGGTCAAGGATCTGGGACTGGACGAGATCGCCATCATTGCCGGTCTGCCGAAAGCTCCCTCCATGCTCAACCCCATCCGCTCCCCCGAGCGCGCCTTTGCGCGCCGCAACGTTGTACTGGGCAGGATGCTGGAAACTGGCAAGATAACCCAGGCTCAGTTTGACGAAGCGTCCAAGATGCCGATCAAGGCCCGTTTTCACGGCGCCGAAGTGACCCTGCACGCCCCCTATCTGGGGGAAATGGTGCGCCAGAAGATGGTCGAGCAGTTCGGTGAAGATGCCTACACCATGGGCCTGCACGTCTACACTACCGTCTCTGCCGAACGTCAGCGGGCGGCAAGACAGGCACTGCTGGATGGCGTTTTTGCCTATGACATGCGCCACGGCTATCGCGGCCCGACGGCTCAGTTATGGAAGGCTGGCGAGACAGCCTGGGATTACGAGCAGATCGTCGCTCACCTTGGCAAACAACCCACTTATGATCCGCTGATGGCGGCGGTCGTGACCAAGCTTGGTGATCGCAGCGCCACGCTGGTACTGAAGAATGGCAAGGAAGCAGAGCTCGGCTGGAACGGTATTAAATGGGCCCGCTCCTTTATTACCGACGACCGCCAGAGCTATGCCCCGAAATCGGCGCGCGATGTGCTGAAAGTCGGCGCCCAGATCTGGGTACGGGAAGAGGGCGAAGAGTTGCTGCTGGCCCAAATCCCGGACGTCAACGCCGCGCTGGTTGCCATGAACCCGAAAAATGGGGCACTGGAAGCGCTGGTCGGTGGCTTCAGCTTCGAACTCTCCAAATTCAACCGGGTCGATCAGGCGCGTCGCCAGATCGGTTCCAATATCAAGCCTTTCCTCTATGCGACCGCGCTGGAGCATGGCTATACCCTGGCGTCGCTCATCAACGATGCGCCGATCAACCAGTGGGATCCGTCAAAAGGGCCCATGTGGCAGCCCAAGAACTCCCCGGCCGTTTATGATGGCCCCACCCCGCTGCGTCTGGGACTGGCCAAGTCCAAGAACGTGATGTCGGTTCGACTGATGCGCGCCATCGGTCTGGATACCTATATCGACGGTCTGACCCGCTTTGGTTTCCCTCGCGACTTCATCTCTCCCCATGAGTCGCTGGCACTGGGGGCTGCCGAATTCACCCCCCTCGAGGTAGTGCGTGGTTACTCGGTTCTGGCCAACGGTGGCTTCCTGGTGACCCCATACTTCATCGACAAAGTGACCGACAGTCTGGAGAACACCCTCTATCAGGCCAACCCTGCTATTGCTTGCACCACCTGCGAACAGCAGGCTGCACCCGAGCAGAGCACACTGCCGGAGCCAACTGTTGATGGAGCCGCACAAGATGGCACGCAGACCCCTCTCGCGCCAACCATCGCCCCGCATACCATCAGTGCCCAGAGTGCGTTCCTGATCACCGACACCCTGAGCACAGCCATCTGGGGTGGCAACGGCTGGCGTGGTACCGGCTGGCGTGCAGCCCGCGACCTGAAACGTCACGACATCTCCGGTAAAACCGGTACCACCAACGAATCGCGGGATGCCTGGTTCTCCGGCTACACCCCGGAGATCGTTGCTACCTCATGGATCGGTTTTGACAACCACCAGCGTGGCCTTGGCCGTGCCGAGTTTGGTGGTGGCGCCGCGCAGCCTATCTGGATCGACTTCATGAAAGTCGCCCTCAAAAAACTGCCGGAGCACAAGATGCCGGTTCCCGAGGGGATCATGACGGTGAAGATTGATAGCGAAACCGGCCTGCTGGCGACCAGTGGCGGCACCGACGAATACTTCAAGGAAGGGACCGAGCCGACCCGCTACGCAGCACCGAGCTCGGATGGCAATCAGGTCTA
The DNA here is from genome assembly GCF_040907785.1 of Aeromonas sp. s8. Taxonomy (NCBI): domain Bacteria; kingdom Pseudomonadati; phylum Pseudomonadota; class Gammaproteobacteria; order Aeromonadales; family Aeromonadaceae; genus Aeromonas; species Aeromonas sp. s8. The sequence continues at coordinate 224,304 of NZ_JBFOCL010000057.1, read as the reverse complement.
CGGCGGTGACAACCCCGATGTTGAAGGGCCTGTCTCAACCGACGATATCTTCTAAGCTGCTCTTGCGGCAGAAGCAAAACCGGCAGCCTTGGCTGCCGGTTTTTTATTGGGCCAACTGCTTGCTCATCAGCGTGGCGATCGAGGCCGCCAGCTCGTTGAAGCAGGGGCGACGCACCGAGTAGTGGCGATAGAGCAGCGAGATGGTACGCCCCGGCACAGGCTCAACCACCGGCCGATAGCTCACCCCGCCCTCATCATGATCGGCAGGTACGGCCAGCTTTGGTACCAGGGTCATGCCGCTACCGGCGGCCACCATGTTGCGCAGCGTCTCCAGACTGGTGCCCTTGAAGCGTTGATCCTCACCTATCCCGCCAGCGAAACAGAATCCCATCGCCTGATCCCGCAAACAGTGGCCATCGGCCAGCATCAGCAATTTCTTGCCCTTGAGATTGCCGAGTGGCACTTGTCTGGCCTGTGCTTCGGGGTGATGGCAAGGCACCGCCAACCACATCGGCTCATGATAGAGCTGGATTGAACCAAACCCCTCCATCCCAGGCATCTCGGCCAGAATGACGCAATCCAGCTCCCCCTCTTCCAGCCGTTTGAGCAGGGTTTGGGTCTGCTCCTCATAGAGGTAAAACTCCAGCTGGGGAAAACGCTCACGCAGGGTCTGGATAATGCGGGGCAACAGGTAGGGGCCCACGGTCGGAATAAAACCGATATGGATCTCCCCGGACATCGGCTCGGAGAAGTGCTGGCCGATGCTCTTGAGCTCACGCACCTCCTTGAGCACCCGACGCGCCTGATGGGCCATGGCATCGCCAGCCGGAGTAAACAGCACCTTGCGCGAGGTACGTTCGATCAGAATGACCCCGAGTTCATCCTCCAGCTTGCGCAGCTGGCCGCTCAGGGTGGGTTGACTGACAAAGCAGCGTTCAGCAGCTTTGCGAAAATGTTTTTCCTCATCCAGCGCCACCAGATATTCAAGATCGCGAAGATTCATACAGCAAGAGTCCTGCCTGGAAAATGGGCCATCAGCATGCACAATATCGTCCGGCGGGACAAGTCATCCGCTCGCGGTGAACCTCTCTGGCTGCCCCTCCAAAACAGAAAAGCCCGATCACCTTGCGGTAATCGGGCTGTTTGACTCGCCGAGGGATTACACCCTGAAACGGCGCACCATATCCTGCAGTTGGGTAGCCAGATGGTTCAGCTCGTTGCACGCCTGAGCCATCTGGGTGGCACCGGCGGCCACCTCTTCGGAAGCATGGCTGATATTGACTACGTTACGGTTGAGCTCTTCACTCACCGCCCCCTGCTCTTCGGTGGCCGTTGCAATCTGGATGTTCATGTGGGAGATGCTGCTGACCGAGCCACTGATCTGGGAAATAGACTCGCCCGCTTCCCGCGCGGTAGCAACCGTGCTGTTCATCAGCTCCTGACTCTGTTGCATGGTACTGCCCGCCTGTTCGGCACGCTGCTGCAACTCGGCAATGATGGTATTGATCTGGGAGGTAGAGTCCTGAGTGCGCTTGGCCAGAGTACGCACCTCATCGGCCACCACCGCAAACCCCCGTCCCTGCTCACCGGCACGGGCCGCTTCAATCGCCGCGTTCAATGCCAGCAGGTTGGTCTGTTCGGCAATGCCGCGGATCACCTCCAGCACCATGCCGATATTGCGACTGTCATCGCCCAGTTGGCGGATCACCACCGCGGTACTCTCGATGGCACCGGCGACCCGTTCAATACGTTGAATGGAGTCATTCACCGTTTGCGCACCAAGTTCGGCCGTCTCACTGGCCGAGGTGGCGGCACTGGCCGCATCGCTGGTATTGCGAGAGACCTCCTGCACCGTGGCTTGCATCTCGTTCATCGCCGTCGCCAGCTGGTTCAGCTCATGTTGCTGAGCATGCATATTGTTGGCTGACTGCCTTGCTACGGCACTGATCTCTTCTACCGCAGAGCTCATCTGTACAACAGAACCGGATACCTCCCCAACCAGTTTGCGCAAATTTTCTTGCATCTGCGCAAAGCCTTTCGCCAGTTGTCCTAATTCATCCTGATTGAACGCATTCAGCTCCACCCGATGAGTCAAATCACCAGCCGCGACGCTACCAACAAGTTCCAGCAAGCGATTAACGGGTCGTTTGATTTGCTGACTCAAATACCATGCAATCAACACCACGAAAATGAGAGTCGCTGCGCCAGTCAAGATACTGAGGAATTTGGAGCTGGTGTATGCCTCTTCACCTTGGGCATCCATCTCCTTGCCAATACGCTCATTTATCTCACGCAAATCCATCGTTAATTTTGTTGCCTGCTCCAGCGTGGTTCTGAGATTCCCTTGCAAAATCTCTCTTGTCTTTTCACTACTCTGTTTCACCGCCTGATATAGCTGGTCATGCGCAGTAAAAAAGGCATTTCCGGCAGTCTTCAACGCGTTAAAGGTTTGCTCTTCATCAGCCGCATTAAAAGCCAATCCGCCGTAATTAGCCGCAGCCTGCTCAAAACGTGCCTTTGAATCCATCACACCTTGTTGGGTTCGTTCAATATCCGCACTGTCGTTGTAGCCCATCGCGATCACCATAGATAATTGGAAACGCCGAGCATCAAGCAGTGCGAGCTCCATCTGACTTGCATAGCGAACAGAAGGGATAAGGTTATCAGCCAATACTGTGTTTTGTTGGTTGAGATACGACAGTCGTGAGATGCCGTACCCAGCGAGCAAACATACGCAAAGTGCCAACACTGCAAAGCCAGCACTGAGCTTTTGGCCTATGGACATATTCTGGAGCATAGATTCATCCTTAACTGCGTGTCATCGTTTAATGTCGGTTTTGATAGGAGCTATGTGTTCATGTTTTTGTAATTGAGCATAGCCGTAGAGCTGTGCTTTTGTAGTTTGCATAAGCACCATATATCGCTATCGACACGCAGAGAGGGCCACTTTAACAACCGCAGACTATTAACGGTTTACTCTATTGCACGCCACAGTCGTGGGATCAGCAACTCCGGCTCCCCCAGATACTGGTTGACCTCTATCCTTTCGAGTTTTCCCCCTCGTTCTATACCCAAAGTAGGATAACCCTGACCGACCAGCCGTTTCATCCAGCCCTGGCTATCTGCCAGATGTTGCAGCAAGGGGGCCTGCAGATAAGCTTGCTGGAATGCCTCGGCTGCAATCCCCTGCTCTGCCGCCAGCATGGCTAGAAACGCTGGCTCACCAATCCAGATCCCGTCCCGATAGTGGGATTGCTGGATCCGGTGCAACATGACCAGCCCATCGCCCCCCAACGCAGTGACGGCCAAAACCGCACGGATCGGCGGCTCGGAGTCCAGCAGACAGCCTTCGCGCAGCAGCAGTTCGTTAAAGTAGCGTTCGCCAAAATGCTGGCCGGTCAGCGCTTCGATCCGCTGATCATGGGGGCGCACATAATCACGCAATGCCTCGCCCATCGGCTGACGGCGACTACCCATCCAGAGACCGCCCGCATGCAGCTCGATCTTGAGTCCGGCCATGGTGGCTGCCGCCTGCAACAGGGGGGCGGCACCGTAGCACCAACCACAGAGGGGGTCATAGACATAATGGAGGGTGGTTTGTTGTTCGCTCATCTTCATTCTCGCTTCGATCTCGGATAAAAAACCGGGCCCTTAGGCCCGGTAAAAAAACACAGGGAAAGCAGGCTCAGTGGCTTACCACTTCATCTCGCCGGTATTGACCTTGGCACCGATGGCCAGACCATCGTCAATCGGCAGTGCCGGATAGGCTTTCTTCAGAGCCTCAATCAGCTCACCGGAGTTTTTCGCCTTGGCCAGCTCCTGTTCGAAACGCTCTACATAGTCACGGGTAAAGCTCACAGCAGCAGTGCCTTTGGGAGCAGTGCCCAGGAAGTGTCCCGGTACCACACGCTCGGGTTTCAGGGCCAGCAGGTTATCCAGCGCCTTGACCCAGTTACTGCGGGCCGCCTTGGTCTGGCTGTCCGCCATCCAGACATGCACCCCGTGGTAGACAGGCACACCACCAAAAGCAGTCTTGATGGAAGGAGCCCAGAGGTAGGCATTCGGGGTATTCATCTCTTTGATTTCAATCTTCTCGCCATCCAGCGTCAGGTGGCTGGCGGTCATCACTTGCGGCACGGTCAGGCTCTTCGGTGCACCCTTCCCGAGGATCGGGCTCCAGTAGCTCAGCTTGGCATCCTTGGTCTGGTTGATATGGTCAACCACATGCTGATCGGCCAGCACTTTGACATCCGGGAACGCCGCCATGACCGGCTCCAGACCGAAGTAGAAGTCGGGGTCACCGGCACTGATATAGACAGTGGTCAGCTTCTTGCCACTCTTCTTGATCATGTCGACCAGCGCCTGACCATTTTGCACATCGAATTGGGCATCGATCAGGATGGCCTCTTTGTCACCGGTCACCAGTGAGGAGGAGACCGGGAAGATCGCCTTCTCGCCAGGGTTGTAGACGGTCACGCTCAGGGGGGCGGCCAGTGCAGCGCCACTCAGCAGGGTGGTCGCCAGAGTCAGGTTGCGGATCAGGGTGTTGTTCATCATCTATTTCCTCATTAAGTATTCGGGGGTTCATTTGATGGACACAGTGTATTGGATCACTTAAGGTGCAAATACAGCATAAAAAGCGCATCACTGTTGCACATATCGAACATATAGAGAGCCATACATGGATCGACTGACCGCCTTGCGGGTCTTTGTCAGCGTAGTCGAACAAGGGAGCCTGAGCGGCGCCGGAGAGAAACTGGATATGTCGCGCGCCATGGTGTCGCGCTATCTGGCCGAGCTGGAGAGCTGGATGGGCGCCCGCCTGCTGCACCGCACCACCCGTCGTCTGAGCCTGACAGGGCCAGGAGAGGAGGCGCTGAACCGGGCCCGCGCCATGCTGGCACTCGGCGAAGAGATGGAGCAGATCGCCGTGAAGGGAGATGACGCCCCCAAGGGACAACTGCGGATCACCAGCAGCTACTCCCTGTCAGAAGCGCTGCTGGTCGGGGCTGCCAACGACTATCTGGCGCAATACCCGGGGACGGCCATCGACATTCTGCTGCTCGACAGAACCGTCAATCTGGTAGAGGAGCGGATCGATCTGGCGGTGCGCATCACCAACGACCTCGACCCCAATCTGGTGGCTCGCCGTCTCGGCACCTGCCACTCGGTAGTCTGTGCCAGCCCGGCCTATCTGGCCCGTCATCCGATGCCACACAAGGTGCAGGATTTGGCGCTGCACAACTGCCTCACCTACACCTACTTTGGCAAGAGCCTGTGGGAGTTTAATGGACCGGATGGCCCCGAGTCAGTGCCGGTCAGTGGTAACCTGAGCGCCAATATCTCCAACCTGCTGCTGGAAGCAACGTTGGAAGGCGCAGGGATCAGCCTGCAGCCACGCTACTCGGCACAACCCTATCTGGAGTGTGGGGAACTGGTGCCCCTGCTGACCGACTGGCAACCCAAGCGGCTCGGGGTCTACGGGGTGTATGCCACCCGCAAACAGATGTCACCACTGCTGCGCAGCTTCCTCGATTTTCTGCTGGCTCGCATGGCGGCGGATCCCATCTGGCAGGAGTAAGCACTCCGCACACCCAAACATAACGAAGGGGCCGCTGCGGGCCCCTTCTTCACTCTGATCCCTTGATCAGGCTTCAAATCCGAATGGTTCTGAGTGCGGCGCTTCCGGCTGCGCACTCTCGTCCAGAAAAATATCCCGATAAGCCACATAGATGGAGTAGTTGAGCGCCGGGATCACCACCAGCAGACCTACCAGCAACAGCACAGCGCCAAACAGCAACAACATGGCTGAGAGCAGCCCCCACCAGAAGAAGGGAAAAATATTGCGCCAGCAGCCGAAGAAGCTCAGCCGTACCGCCTGGATGATGCCGATATCGTGGTGGTAGATCAGCGCCGGAGCAAAGGTGACCCCCATCAGCACGGGAATGATGAGCAGCATCCCCACCAGCAATACCAGCAGCAGTTGTTGCAACTGGCTGGCTGAGACCACCATGCTCTCGGGATCCTGTGTCAGCAGCGGGAGTAGCCCCCACATGGAGAGCAGACCGAGACAGACGAGGCCCACCAGGCTGAACAGCAGCAACACCAGCAGACCGCCTAGCATCAGCGGGGTCAGCTTGTGGCGAAAACCGGCGAAGAGATCGGCAAACTGCAGCGGCTCCCCCCGATAACCCCGAGCGGCGACCGCCACCCAACCCGCGCCCCACACCATGTAGAGCAGCTGGGAGATAAGGCCACCCGCCGGCAGTTGCTCCAGCAGCATGCCCACCATAAACCAGACCAGCACCATGGCCACGCTGATCCCCATCCCCTTGTTGAAGATATCGAACCCGCTGCGAACCCAGAGCCAGCCACGACCTGTCGTATACCGGGCCGGAGTGGTGCGCAAAGGGGGTAATCCGTTCATATCGTCTCCTCGGAGTGTCGGTGGCATCAGTGCCGGAAGCCGATTCTAGAGCCAGGGCGGGGGCGACTCAATGGCGAAGCGGCCCGACCACGACATAAAACCTGACGCAGCTATGCACAAAAGGGGCGTCAGCCACGCCCCGCCTCTGGCTGCACCGACTATAACGAGGCACAATCTGTCCCCTCCTCCAGCCGCACCTGTCGTGGCCAGCGTGCCGTGGTCACCCTTTAGTGATCGACGAATGCCGGACAGGGGGTTGTCATCCCGCCATCCCGGGCGCTTTAACATCGAGTGGTATCGTCATGAGAGTTGTTTGTTGTCTGTTGTTGTTACTGGCCAGCCAGTCGGCCCTGGCCGAGGGTTTTATCAGTCGCCTGCTCAACCATCCGGTGCCGGGTGGCGTTGCGGTGATCCCTCTTGGCGCGTCACCCACAGCACCCACGGCCCGCTATCATGACAAACCCGTGCTGGTAGTGCGCGAAGACAACCAGTGGATCGCCATCGTCGGCATCTCTCTCAAAAACCCGATTGGGGCCCAGCAGCTGACCACAGGTGATGGCCGTACTCTCGGCTTCACCGTCACCCCCAAACACTACCGCGAGCAGCACATCAAGCTCAAGAACAGCCGTCAGGTCAATCCGCTCGCCGAGGATATGACTCGTATCAACCGCGAGCTGGCGGAGCAGACCCGGGCTTACCAGACCTTCAGCCCCAACCAGCCGAGCAACCTGATGTTCGACAAGCCGGTCAACGGCCCCCTCTCCAGCCCGTTTGGCCTGCGTCGCTTCTTCAATGGCGAGGAGCGCAACCCCCACTCCGGCCTCGACTTCGCTGTCGGCGCCGGCACCCCGATCAAGTCCCCCGCCGCAGGCAAGGTGATCCTGATCGGCAACTACTTCTTCAACGGCAATACCGTCTTTGTCGACCACGGTCAGGGGCTCATCAGCATGTTCTGCCACATGTCGAAGATCGATGTGAAGCTCGGCCAGAGCCTGCCGCGTGGTGGCATCGTCGGGCGAGTCGGTTCGACCGGTCGCGCCACCGGCCCCCACATGCACTGGAACGTCAGCCTCAACGACACCCGGGTCGATCCCGCCATCTTTATCGGTGCCTTCAAGCCCTGAATCGGCAGAGCCCGTTAACAAAACATCCTCTAACAAGACAGGCAGCCCATGGCTGCCTGTCTGCTATCTGCACGTCGAACCTGATTACCTATCCGGCCAGCGTGTGGGCGCCGGACTCCCGACGCATCGCCCGCCACATCACCAACACCAGCAATGAGCTGCACGTTGGCAATGCCAGCCAGACCCCAGGCACGCCCCACAGGGTCGAGAAGCCCCACAAGAAACCGCCAATCAGCACCAGCTTGCCGCCGGTGAGCAGGGAAGCGATGCGGGCCCGATTGATGGCCTGGAAGTAGGTGGCCCCCACCAGCAGCAAGCCCTCCATCGGCAGCCCCCAGAAGTAGAGCCAGATCCCGAGGCTCGCCACCGGCAGCAGGGTGGCGTTGTCGCCGGCAAACAGATAGACCGCCGCCTCCGGCCACAGATAGAGCGGGAACATGGCGCACAGGGCGATCCCCAACGTCACTCCGAGTGCCAGATTGCGGATCCGCAACACCCGCCGCCAGTGACCGGCGCCCGCGTTGAAGCTGGCGATGGGCTGGATACCCATGGCGATCCCCTCGAACACCAGATAGAAGAAGGCCTCGGTGTAACTGATCACCCCGTAGGCCGCCACATGCAGCGAAGTGCCGACCGCCAGCAACGCCTTGTTGTGCAGCGCCAGCACCACAGAGAGATAGAGGTACATCAGAAAACTGGAGATCCCGAGGCGCACCGTCTCGCCCATCAGCCGCAGATCGGGGCGCAGGGTGTCCCAGCTTATCCGCAGCTGGCTGCGCGGCGTGAAGAAGTGCCACAGGCAGGCAAGGCCCGTCACCGCCTGGGAGAGCATAGTGGCGGTCGCCACCCCGGCCAGTCCGAACGGAAACACTACCATCAGCAGATAGTCGAGCAGCACGTTGAGCAGGCCCCCGACTACCATGATGAGAGTGACAAATCTGGGGCGACCATCGTTGCGCAGCAGCGAGCTGAACGCCATCGACAGCACTGCAAAGACGCCCAACCAAGCATAAGCCTGCAGGTAGGAGAGCCCTGCAGTGAAGATCTCCCCCTCCGCCCCCATCCAGGCCAGCATGGGCTCGCCATAACGGATCCCGATAAAACTGAGCAGTGCCGAGGCAAGCAACACCATCACCAGGGCATTGCCGACGATATGGCGGGCTTTGGCCGGGTTGCCCTGCCCCAGATAGAAGGAGACCAGCGACGAGGCCCCCATGCCGATCAGAGCCCCCACCGCATAGAGCACGGCGCAGATGGGATAAGCCAGCATCAGACCGGCCATGCCATCCTGACCCAGCACATGGCCAACGAAGATGCCATCGATGGTGACATAGATGCCGGTGATCAGCATGGCCGCCACGGTCGGGGTTACGTAACGCCAGAAAAGGCGAGATAGCGGGGCTGTGCCCAGATCAACAGCTGACATATTCGACTCGGTGGAGAGAAAGCGGCCGGGATCATAGCGAAACGGCAGCACGACTTCCTGTTATTTGTGTTATGAATCATTAATATAGACTGCTTTACCCGCCTCCCTGCCCTGTTTTAGGCTAGGGCCACCTCTTCTGAACGGAAACGAGCCTCATGTTGCAACGCCTGCTCACCCTCTTGCTGCTCTCCCTTATCCTGTTGCCGCCAGCCGCGCGCGCCGACGATGCCATTGCCCAGGCCGAATCCCTGTTGCAGAGCGTGCCCAAGAGCGATACCCCGGAAAACCAGAAGCTGCGGGAGAGCTACCAGCAGGCGCTGCAATTTGCCAGAGAGGCCGAGCGTTACCGGGAGCAGAGCAAAGCCTATCAGCAGATCCTCATCGATTACCCCAAGGAGTCGGCGCGCCTCAAGGAGAGCCTGCACAACTATCAGCCCGCTGCTCGCCCGCCGCTGGCGAGCCTCAAGGAGGAGGCGCTGCGCCAGGCCATAGGCCTGAGCAGCAACCGCCAGCTCAACCTGCGCAAGGAGCGGCAGGGGGTGATGGACAGCCTCAACCAACTGGAGAGCACTGGGCAGGAGTATCACCTGCGGGTGGACGATCTGCGCAAACAGCTACAACTGACCCGCAGCCAGCTGGAGCGACTGAGCTTCAGCAGCGAATCGGATCGCCAGCAGGAGGCCCAACTGCTGCTGACCAGAATGAAGGAGCAGAGCCTCTCCGACCGGATCCAGATGCTGGAGCTGGAGCAGCTCTCGGCCCAGCAGCGCAACGATCTCGGCAAGCTGAAGCTGCAGGAGCTCAATCTGGCCATCGCCGACGAGGATGAGTGGCAAGCCAGCCTGCTGACCCAGCAGAACCAGCTGCGGCGGGAGAAGACCGAGCAGGCGCTGGAGGAGAGCGAGCGGCTGCGCAAACAGCTCACCACCGACATGCCGCTGCTGCTGGAGCAGCAACAGCAGAATCAGGCGCTCTCCATCCAGCTCGGCACACTGGAAGATCAGATTGAGCGGGTGCAGGACGAGCAGCGCAGCGTCGACAAGAATCTGTTTGAACTGAATGAGTTGGTCAACTCGGTACGCGAACAGCTGGAGTGGCTGCAGATCAGTAATGCCTACGGCGAGAACCTGCGCAGCAAACTCTCCGATCTGCCTCCCCAGTTCCCCCTCGACAAGCTGGAGTCCGCCATCGTCAGCGCCCGCATGGCCAAGTACCAGTATGAGAGCGAGCAGGATGGGCTCAAGGATACCCGCCAGCTGCGCGACAAGCTGATGGCCGAAGAGGAGGTGACGCTCGATCGGCCGCAACAAGCGGTGCTCGACAACCTGCTCAAGGCCCGGCGCCAACTGCTGACCCGGCTCAACGACGCCTCAGACACCCTCATTCAGGAGCAGACCCGTCTCAAGCTGCTCTACAGCCGCCAGAACAGCAAGATCGACGAGATCCGCGAAATAAGCGCCAGCCACCTGTTCTGGATGCCCGATGTGCGCCCCTTTACCCCACAGGTCATGCTCGGCATTCCTGCCGCGCTGACCCTGGCCTTCAACCCGGACAACTGGCTGCAACTGCCCTACGCCATCGCCGAGAACAGCCCGCTGAGCCTCACTCTGGCCGGTATTGGTCTGCTGGTGCTGGCCTGGAGCTGGTTCAAGCTGGCCCGTCATCTGAGCCTCTATTGCGACCATATTGCGCCGCGGATCGGCAAGGTGACCCAGGACAAATTCAGCCTCACCAGCCGCTTGCTGCTGCGCTCCCTGCTTGCCGCCCTCCCCTTGCCCGCCATGGTGCTGATGGTACGCGGCCTGCTCGAAGGGGCCTGGCAATACCCGTTTGCGGTTGCGGTGGCGCGCGGCCTTGGCGAGATCTGGTTTCTGCTGCTGGCGCTGGTGATGGCCCGCCATCTGACACTGGAGAGGGGGATTTTGATCCACCACTTCCGCTGGCCCCGGGAACAGGTGCAAAAGGTATGGGGGCAGTTTCGCACCCTGCTGCTGGTGCTGATCCCGAGTTTCTTCGTGCAGGGGATGGCCAACAGCTATCAGGAGCACGCTTTCTACGACTCCCTCGGCCGGATGGCCTTCATGATCGGTGCACTCTGGCTGCTGCTCTTCTTTGCCCGTCTCAACCGGGAGCGGCTGCCGCTCACCTGGGGCCAGACCGACATGACCAAGCCCCATCTGCTGCACCACTTCATCTGGAACAGCCTGATGCTGGCGCCGCTGCTGGCGGTGATCGGCGCCCTGTTTGGCTACTTCTATACCTCGCGCACCCTGCTGCGCCAGCTGGAGCTTAGCCTGCTGATGGGGCTGGGTTGCCTGCTGGTCTACTATCTGGCCAGACGCTGGATGCTGATCCAGCGCCGCCGCCTCGCCTTCGAGCGTGCCAAGAGCAAGCGGGCCGAGATCCTGGCCCAGCGCGGCCGGGAAGAGGGGCATGACGAGCTCAGCTCCGAGAGCCCGGACGTGGTGGAAGAGACTGAGCTGGATCTCGATACCATCAGCGCACAGTCGCTGGGGTTGGTGCGCACCCTGCTGATGCTGGGCTTCACCATGCTGGTGGTGGTGCAATGGTCGGATCTCAACTCAGCCTTCAGCTTCCTCAGCAATATCGAGGTGTGGCAGGTGAGCAGCAAGATTGGCGGCATCGAGCAGCTCTCGGCCATCACCTTGCAGGATCTGATGCTGACCGCCTTCGTCTTCATTCTGACCGTGGTGACAGCCCGCAACCTGCCGGGGCTGATGGAGCTGACCCTGTTGCAGCACCTCAGCCTCTCCCCGGGTACCGGCTTTGCTCTCACCACCACCAGCAAGTATCTGGTGATCCTGATCGGCGCCCTCACCGGCTTCTCCATGCTCGGCATCGACTGGTCGAAGACCCAGTGGCTGGTCGCCGCCCTCTCGGTGGGGCTGGGTTTCGGTCTGCAGGAAATCTTCGCCAACTTTGTCTCCGGCCTCATCATCCTGTTTGAGAAGCCAATCCGGCTCGGTGACACCGTCACCATCCGCGATCTCACCGGCACCGTCACCAAGATCAAGACCCGGGCCACCACCATAGTGGATTGGGATCGCAAGGAGATCATCGTGCCCAACAAGGCCTTCATCACCGAACAGTTCATCAACTGGTCGCTCTCCGATGCCATCACCCGGGTCAAACTGCGGATCCGGATCGGCCTGACCCGGGATCCGAAACTGGTGCAGCGCATTCTGGAAGAGTCCATCCAGGCATCGACCCTGGTATTGGAAACGCCGACGCCAGAGGTCTTCCTGATCGAATTCACCGACTCGGCACTGATCTACGAGATCCGCCTCTACGTCAACAACATGGATCACCGGATGCCCATCACTCACGAGGTTCACTCGCTGGTGCTGGAGAAAATGCAGCAGCAGGGACTTACCCTGCCCCATCAACAGATCGACATTCACCTGAGCCGCGGCTGATCCGCAGGTGAAAGGAGCAGAACATGCAGATTATTGCCCACCGTGGCGCCAGCGGTCTGGCGCCGGAGAACACCCTCAAGGCGATGGCCAAAGCACTGGAGTTGGGTGCGCCAGCCATCGAGATCGACGTGCAGGCGGCCGATGGCGAGTTGTGGATCTTCCACGACCGGCGGCTAGAGCGCTGCACCAACGGCAAGGGGGTGCTGACCGAACAATCCCGCTCCTATCTGGAGCAGCTCGATGCCGGTGAGGGAGAGGTGATCCCAACCCTGTGGCAGGTGATGGAGATCATCGCCGGACGCTGCGAGTTGCACATCGAGCTCAAGGGCGCCCATACCGCCGATGCGGTGGCAGCCCTGACCCGACGGGCAGAGGCCGAGCTGGGCTTTACTCCCGGCCAGTGGGTGGTCTCCTCCTTCCATCACCCGGAGCTGGCCCGATTTGCCGCCTCGCGGCCCGATATCCGGCTCGGTGCCCTGACCGCCAACCTGGCGCTCAACCTGGCGCAGTTTGCCGACGAGCTGGGGGCCTGGTCCATCAATTGCGATGTTGATTTCATCGACGCCGCGCTGGTCGATGATGCACATCGCCGGGGGCTCAAAGTTCTGGTTTATACCGTTGATTATCCAGAAGATTATGAAACGCTCTCTAGCATGGGGGTCGATGGAATCTTCACCAATCGACCAGATCGTTTTCTGACGCAGTGAGGGGGGGGATACGCACATGGATAACCACTGATTTAGGCACTAACTTTAAATAGCTGACCGGGATACAAAGAGTTCAACTTCAGCCGATAAACAGAGGCTCATAACAATAACTAGATTCCACACACACTTCAGACTGACGCTCACAAGGATGTAACTATGAACTTATCCATTAAAAACAAGCTTGTTCTGGCTATCGGGGTCATCATTCTGGTGATCACCTGCCTGCAGGTCTGGTACAACACCTCGCAACTGCGCAGCGAGACCCAGCGACTGGTCTGGAACATCATCGACGAAAGCTCCATGGCCAACGTCAAGGGGATCTCCCGCTGGGTCGACTCCCGGATCAGCATGGTCAGCACCACCAAGGAAGCATTCGCCAAAGAAGACGAACCCATCAGTCATCTGGCCCAGTCCATGAATGCCGGTGGCTTCGACCTGGTCTATGCCGGTACCGCAGACGGCAAGATGATCCAGAGCAAACCAACCGATTTGCCCGCCGGTTATGACCCCCGTCAACGCCCCTGGTACAAGGACGCGGCCGCCGCAGGCAAGCTGGTCATCACAGCCCCCTATGCCGATATCTCCACCGGCCAGCTGATTGTTACCATTGCCGAGCCGTTCCAGCGCGGCAATACCCAAGGGGTCATCGCCGGTGACGTCTCCATCAGCTCACTGATCTCGGACATTCTGGCGGTCACCACCGAGGGCACCTACGCCATGCTGGTGGACAGCAATGGCACCATCATCGCGCACCCCGATGCCTCCCTGAGCCTGAAATCCGCCACCGCTCTGGCACCGGAACTGACAGCCGCCTACATCAATCAGGTCGCTCATGACGGCATGATCAACGAGCTGGTGATCAGCGGCAAGAAAGAGGTCTACGACTTTAATGCCATTCCCAATACCAACTGGTATTACGGCATGATGGTGGATGAAGAGATCGCCTACCAGTCGGTACGCCGCATGGTTACCTCCTCCTTCATTCAGGGGCTTATCACCATACTGATCGTGGCAGGCTTCTCCTATGTCGCCATCAACGGCTCGCTGGCCCCTCTGAAAACCCTGGGCGAAGCGATTGCCGATCTCTCCCGTGGCAACGGCGATCTGACTCGCCGCATCAAGATTGAACGTGAGGATGAGGTGGGCGCTGTTGCCAAACACGTCAACACCTTCATCGAGCGGATCCATGTGATGGTGCAGGATATCTCCAATTCCTCCGGCCAGCTCAACCAGCAGGCCAAGTCCTCCCACAGCATGGCGGAGAAGGCCAATCAGGGTCTGGCACGCCAGCAAAACGAGATCTCCCAGATCGCCACTGCGGTACACGAGATGTCGGCCACCGCGGTCGAGGTCGCCAGCAACGCGGAGCAGACCGCCGAAGCGGCCCGCAGCTCCTCCAGCAGTTGCGAGCATGGCAAGCAGGTGATCGCCCGCAACCAGCGCTCCATCACCGATCTGGCCACCCAGGTGGAACAGGCCTCCAACATCATTCAGGAACTGGAGAAAAACGCTCAGGAGATCAACACCATCCTCTCCACCATTCAGGGCATCGCCGAGCAGACCAACCTGCTGGCACTCAACGCCGCCATCGAAGCGGCACGTGCCGGTGAACAGGGTCGCGGCTTTGCGGTGGTTGCCGACGAGGTGCGCGTCCTGTCACAGCGTACCCACAGCTCCACCGTCGAGATCCGCAATATGATCGAAACCCTGCAACGCAATACCCAGGGGGCGGTCAGCACCATGCACGAAGGCCAGCTGCTGGCCCAGAACAGCGTGGATGACGCCAACAACGCCACCGAGGCGCTGGAGCAGATCACCACCTCAATCAACCAGATCTCCGACATGGCGACCCAGATCTCCAGCGCGGCTGAAGAGCAGCGGGCCGTCACCGATGAGGTAAGTCGCAACATTCAGGCGGTGAAAGATGTCTCGGACGAACTGGCAGTGGATGCAGACAGCTCACGCCATCTCTCTGAACAACTTAAAAATATTTCGGGTGAACTGAGCAATCAGGTCGGCATGTTCCGCATTTGAGCATGAGCAAAAGGGGCCGTACAGGCCCCTTTTATTTTTCTAAATAGCGCTTAATTTTCAGTGAGTAATCTCACATTACCCGCCAAATACCCCGCCTTGAAATCCTTGTAATTCGTCTGGAATTATCAGATCACCGCCGTGGTCACCGCAGCATTTCGGATTACCTATTTCTATCCGAACAAATGAATGCCAATAATTCTCATTAAAAAATTACAATAAAAAACTTAAAATTTTTTTCGCGAGTACCTAAAAAGAGAGGTGATTCGCATTTTATTGAAAGAAAACTACGTACAATCCAGAAGTTAAAGTGCTCGTAGCTAGGTGTTCAACTGCTCAGTAACACCAAAAAATGACGATAATAACGACATTTTCATCCAGGGATTTGGGTGTTTTATAGAAAAATAACCAATAAAAAGGGAATAAAACCTAGCAGTTTGACTTGCATCAAGCCTGAATTTTTTTCATAGAGCAAAATCGTGCCCAGCAAATCTATCCCTAAGGAGGCAGATGTGGATATTATCAAGACCGATGTGGCCATCATCGGTGCTGGCGGTACCGGCTTACGCGCCGCTATCGCTATAGCCGAATCACAGCCAGACCTGGACATCGCCCTGATTTCCAAGGTTTACCCGATGCGCAGCCACACGGTTGCTGCCGAAGGCGGCGCCGCCGGTGTCGTCCGTGATGACGACTCCCTCGAAAACCACTTCAACGACACCGTCTCCGGTGGTGACTGGCTGTGCGAGCAGGACGTAGTGGAATACTTCGTCAACAACGCAACCAAAGAGATGATCCAGCTGGAGCACTGGGGTTGCCCATGGAGCCGCAAGCCGGATGGTAAAGCCAACGTGCGTCCGTTTGGTGGCATGAAGGTTCCGCGTACCTGGTTCGCCGCAGACAAGTCCGGTTTCCATATTCTGCACACCCTGTTCCAGACCTCCGTCAAATACCCGAGCATCAAGCGCTTCGACGAACATTTCTGTCTTGATCTGATCGTGGACGACGGCCGCGTTCAGGGCGTACTGACCTTCGACATCCAGAACGGTATCACCCGCTTCATCCAGGCCAAATCCGTGATCGTGGCAACCGGCGGCGCTGGCCGTGTCTATCGCTACAACACCAACGGTGGCATCGTCACCGGCGACGGCATGGCACTGGCCTACCGTCACGGCGTACCGCTGCGTGACATGGAATTCGTTCAGTATCACCCGACTGGTCTGCCGGGCACCGGCATCCTGATGACCGAAGGTTGTCGTGGTGAGGGTGGCGTTCTGCTCAACAAGGATGGCTACCGCTACCTGCAAGACTACGGCTTGGGCCCGGAAACGCCGATCGGCCAGCCGAAGAGCAAATACATGGAACTGGGTCCGCGCGACCGCGTTTCCCAGGCATTCTGGCAAGAGCAGCAGAAAGGCCGCGTCATTCAGGGCCCGATGGGCGATGTGGTTCACCTCGACCTGCGTCACCTTGGCGAGAAGTACCTGAAAGAGCGTCTGCCGTTCATCTGCGAACTGGCCAAAGCCTACGTCAACGTGGATCCGGCCAAAGAGCCTATCCCGGTACGTCCGACTGCCCACTACACCATGGGTGGTATCGAGACTGACAACAAGTGTGCCACCCGTCTGCCCGGCCTCTACGCCGCGGGCGAATGTGCCTCCGTCGGTCTGCACGGTGCCAACCGTCTGGGTTCCAACTCCCTGTCCGAGATCGTGGTATTCGGCAAGCTGGCCGGTGAGCAGGCAGGTGAATTTGCCAAGACTCAGAAGCATGGCAACACCGAAGCGCTGGCCGCCAAGGCCGAGGCGCTCATCAAGCAGCACCTCTCCCTGATGGACGTAGACGGTACTGAAAACCCGGCAGACATCCGCAACGAACTGGGCATGTCCATGGAAGCCGGTGTCGGTATCTACCGTACCGAAGAGCTGATGCAGGGCACCATCGACAAGATCAACGAGCTGAAAGCCCGTTACAAGAAGGTCAAGATCAACGACAAGTCCTCTGTCTTCAACACCGATCTGCTGTACGCCATCGAACTGGGTTACATGCTGGACGTGGCTGAAGCCATGGCGCACTCCGCCATCAATCGTAAAGAGTCCCGCGGTTCCCACCAGCGTCTGGATGGTTACGAAGAGCGCGATGACGTGAACTTCCTCAAGCACACGCTCTCGTTCTACCAAAATGGCGAAACGCCCTCCATCGATTACTCCGATGTGAAGATCACTAAGTCCCAGCCGGCAAAACGCGTGTACGGCTCCGAGGGTGAGAAACAAGACGAGGCTAAGAAGAATGGCTGAGATGATTGAAATTGAGATCCTGCGCTACCGTCCGGAACAGGATAACGAGCCCTGGATGCAAACCTTCCAGGTGCCATACCAGAGAGAGATGTCTCTGCTGGACGCCCTGCAGTACATCAAGGATCACCTGGACTCTACCCTGAGCTTCCGCTGGTCCTGCCGGATGGCGATCTGCGGCTCTTGCGGCATGATGGTCAACGGTGTGCCCAAGCTGGGTTGCAAGGCGTTCCTGCGCGACTATCTGCCGGGCAAGATGACCGTCGAGCCGCTCAACAACTTCCCGATCGAGCGCGATCTGGTGGTCGACATGTCCGACTTCATCGAGAAGCTGGAGAGCATCAAGCCGTACATCATCCCGAGCGAGCCGCGCAGCCTGTGTGATGGCGAGTACATCCAGACTCCGGCCCAGATGGCGCAGTACAAGCAGTTCTCCCAGTGCATCAACTGTGGTCTCTGCTACGCAGCCTGCCCGCAGTACGGCATCAACAAGAAGTTCACCGGTCCGGCGGCACTGGCTCTGGCCTATCGCTACAACGTCGACAACCGTGATGCCGGCGCCAAAGAGCGTATGCGCATCATCAGCCAGGACGAAGGCGTCTGGGGCTGTACCTTCGTGGGCTACTGCTCTGAAGTGTGCCCGAAAGGCGTCGATCCGGCTGCGGCCATCCAGCTTGGCAAGGTCGAAAGCGCCAAGGACTACATGATCGCCATGTTCAAGCCAGATTGAGAGCAGGATTGAGACCATGAACAACACTGATAGCAAACGTAAACCTTACGTCCGCGAAATGAAGAAAGACTGGTGGCTGAAGAACGCCTTCTACACCGGTTACATGATCCGTGAAGGCACCAGTATCTTCGTCTCCATCTACGCCGTTGTGCTGATGTGGGGCCTGATGCGCCTGGTTCAAGGTCAGGAAGCGTTCAACGGCTGGCTGGAATCCCTGCAAAGCCCGATCGCCATCCTGTTCCATGTCGTCGCTCTGGCGGCGTGCCTGTTCCATGCCAAAACCTGGTTCGCCCTGGCGCCGAAAGCCATGCGTATCTTCCGTGGTGAAGACCTGGTACCGGAGAAGCCGATCGTTCTCGCCCAGTATGTGGCGCTGGCGGTGGTGTCCCTGCTTGTCCTGATCATCGTGGCCTGAGGAGAAAACAATGAGACGTTCTGACGAACCAATTTACTGGGGTCTGTTTGGTGCGGGTGGCATGGTCGTTGCCATGCTGCTGCCGGTCATTGTCCTCATCACCGGTCTGCTGGTGCCCATGGGCATCATGGACGTGGAAACCATGAGCTATGACCGCGTGCACGCGTTCGCCAGCTCCTGGTGGGGTGCCTGCATCCTGCTGGTGATCATCGCCCTGCCAGTCTGGCACGGCATGCACCGTATCTACCACGGTCTGCACGATCTGGGGATCCACACCACCAAGCTGCACCACTATGTGTTCTATGGCTTTGCCTTCCTGGTATCTGCCATTAGTGTCGGCCTGCTGATGGTACTGGTACTCCAGTAATCACATCTGACTGATTGACCAAACCGGGCCTCGTGCCCGGTTTTTTATTGCCCCGCTATCCCACCCTGCTTTTTATTCACTCAAACAATTCGATAAAAACCAGATTATCGTCCAAACATATGGCGATCACAGTCACATAACCCCGATACATTCGTCATTTGCAGCAAACCATTTTGACCACCATCAATTTAGTGACATCCATATCAATTATAATTATTCAGATTAAATAATTATTCATATGGAGCTAGCTAATGACAGACAAAACACGCTCGGTGAGCATAGGCAGTTACCTGGCACTGGCCTTCGCCGTGGTCTTCTTCTCCGGACTGTTGCAATCCGGCGAGTGGTATGGGGTATTCGATTTCACCACGCTGAACGGTTCGTTCGGCACCATGGTCCAGAGCGTCAGCGAGAATGGTGACGGCATCAAGACCGCCATGACCGACATGCGCGGCAAAGGGGGCAACGGGGCGCGAGACGGTTTTCTGTTCGCCCTGACCCTGATCCCCACCGTGATGTTTGCCCTCGGCATGATCAATGTGCTGGAACACTACGGCGCGCTGGAGGCGGCACGCAAGCTGCTGACCCCGCTGCTGCGCCCGCTGATGGGGATCCCGGGCAATACCGGCCTCGCCCTTATCGCCTCGCTGCAGAGTACCGATGCCGGTGCCGCCATGACCCGTCAGCTCAAGGATGAAGGGCTCATCACCAAGCGTGAAACCGACGTATTCACCATGTTCCAGTTCTCCGCTGGTGCCACCATCGTCAACTTCTTCTCCTCCGGCGCCGTGCTGTTCACTCTGACGCTGGCAGATGGCAGCCCGGCGGTCAGCTCCTCCATCGGTCTGGCTGTCATCGTGATGTTCGCCTTCAAATTTGTCGGGGCCAACCTGTTCCGGGTCTACCTCAATATGAGCGAAGGCAAGCAGACCGATAACAACACCCAGCAGACTCTCAACACTCAGGAGCAAGCCAAATGAGCCAGGACAACATCAAGAAACCCATCGTCACCGATATCTTCGTCGAAGGGGCCAAGAAGGGCTGGGTCATCGCCACCACCTCCACCGTACCCAACGTACTGATGGCCTTCGTCATCATCAAGGCGCTGCAGATCACCGGCGCGCTGGATGCCATGGGCGCCATCTTCTCCCCCGTCATGGCCATCTTCGGTCTGCCCGGTGAAGCGGCAGCCGTGCTGATCGGCGCCTGGATGTCGATGGGCGGTGCGGTCGGTGTGGTCATCACCCTGTTCGATCAGGGGATCCTCAACGGCACCCACATCGCCATTCTGGCGCCAGCCATCTACCTGATGGGCTCACAGGTGCAGTACATGGGCCGCATCCTCGGCTGTATCGGCACCGAAGGGCGTTACATCCCCATCATGGTCGCCATCTCGGTACTCAACGCCTTCGGCGCCATGCTGGTGATGAACATCCTTCTCTGACCCGAACCTGATAGTGGAGCAAACAATGACTTTTTCTCTGGATCAATACCTGACCGAGCTGGCCCCGCTGATCAATCTGGATTGCGGATCCCTCCACCAGCCGGGCATTGCGGCAGTGGCCGACCTGATGGCTGCCAAATATGAGGCGATGGGCGGCTGGCAGATCAAGCGGGTCGACTGTGGCGCAGCCGGGGTGGGACTGGAGATCCGCAACCAGCCTGATGCGGCACAGATCGATGTAATGCTGATCGGCCATATGGATACCGTCTTCCCCCTCGGCACCGCCGCCGCCCGCCCGATGAGCATCGATGGTGAGCGCGCTTACGGTCCCGGTGTCTCCGACATGAAATCGGGGCTGCTCAACATCGTCTATGCCCTGCGTGAACTGCCCCGCGAGGTGCGCGATCGCCTGAGCATCTGCGTCTGCATGAACCCGGACGAGGAGATTGGCTCCCTCCACTCCAGCGACTGGCTGACAACAGTGGCCAAACGGGCGAAACAGGTGCTGGTGGCCGAAGCGGCCCGCGCCGATGGCTCGCTGGTCAAGGCGCGCAAGGGGATGGCCCGTTATCGCATCGACTTCACCGGCAAGGCAGCCCACGCGGGCAACGAACCGCAGAAGGGGCGCAGCGCCATCACCGAGCTGGGCCACTGGATCCTGGCCATCAACGCCCTGACCAACTTCGAGAGCGGCACCACCCTCAACATCGGCATTGTCGAGGGGGGCAACGGCGCCAACATAGTGCCGGCACATGCCAGCGCCGTGGTGGATGTCCGTTTCTGGGACAATCAGGAGTACCACCAGATCAACGATCATCTGCTCACCCTGGCCGAGCGGCCCCATCTGGACGGTGTCACCATCCAGCTGACCCGCGAGGCCCACAAACCGGCCATGGTGCCATCAGAAGGCACTCAGGCACTGATGCTGCTGGTGGAAGAGTGTGGCGCCGAACTGGGACTGCCAATCAGCTGGCAGGAGGTGGGGGGCGGCTCCGATGCCAACCTGACCGCCGCCCTCGGCATTCCCACTCTGGATGGTCTGGGCCCCATCGGTGCCGGTTTCCACAGTGACGAGGAGTATCTGGAGCTGGCCAGCATTGCCCCGCGCATCGAGTTGCTGGTGAAGGTACTGACCCGTCTGGCGGCCTGACAGCCTCTCACGTAAAAAAGGGCCAGCCGGTTTGCACCGGCTGGCCCTCTGTTTATCTGCTCCCCCTGAATGACAGCAACCCTTCGCCATTACTCCATCGGCGGCAAGAAGCGGCGCATCACCTCATCCGTATGCCCCCCTTCCTGAAATGCCACCAGCGACTGATTGAGGATGTTCACCAGCTGGTGGCCGCGGGGGGAGCCCTTGCTCACCAGCAGATAGAATCCCTTGCGACTGGGCAGGGCGAGATTGAGCAACCCGCTCTCGCTGCGGTAGATGCCAAGGCTGATGCCAGCCACCAGAGGTTCGATTTCACTTGGCAGAAAGTCGCAGCGATCCCGCTCCAGCATATCGAGCGCCTGCTGCAACTGTTTGACCCGGCGTGGTTCCTGCGCAAGCCCGTAAGGTGTGTAGTTGTAACCAATCACCCCGCACACCCGGGAGCGATTGACCGTCTGCAGATCCGGCGGTTCGGGGTAGCGGCGCTTGAGATAGAAGAAACCGAGGTGGGTGTAGTAGAGGGGAACGCTGTAGAAGGCAAACTCGGCCCGCTCCGGCTTGTAGCTGGCATCCCAGGTCAGCTCGCACAGACCATTCTGGCGATAATCCGCCAGCTCCTGCTGCACCCGCGCCCAAGGCAGATAGCGGATCTGGTGCGAGAGCCCGCTCTGTTGTAATGAATCGAGCACCAGCGTCGTCGCCGAACCGGTCAGGCGGCTGGTATCGGGCACCCCGTCCTTGCGCTCCCAGTAGGTAAAGGGGGCCCACTCGTTGCCCTCCCCCAGACAGATCTTCACTGGTGGCTCTTGCCCCCATAGCACGGGGGACAAGATGGCCATCGCCAATCCCGCCCACCATGTTGCCGCTCGTTTCATCTCCCGCTCCCGGACTGTTTATCCCTCTTGCAGCTTAGCCCAGAAGGGATAGTGCTCACTTTGCAGGGGCGCTTTCATGCCATAACGCCAGCAAATTGGCCGGAATGGCACCATAACGAAGCTGCGGCGTCTGGTGCCAGTCAGCCAGCTTTTGCAGGGCTTTCGCCAGATCCTGTGCAAGCGTGCGGGTCACTCTCACTCCGGCCTCCAGATAGAGGCTCTTGATCTCGAAGATCCCCTGCTGGCGATGGACCTTGGCATCCATCCTGCCCACCAGCTTGCCGCGATGCAGCAGCGGCAACACGAAGTAACCGTACTGACGCTTCGGCGCCGGGGTATAGCACTCGATGCGATAGTCAAAGTTGAACAGTTCACTGGCCCGTTTGCGATCCCACACCAGCGGGTCAAACGGCGACAAGATTGTGGTATGGGTTGCCTTGAGGGTGCCCGCCTGTGCCCTTGCCAGCTCATCGGCCAGCGAGGCGTGCACAAAAGCGCCGTGCTGCCACCCCTCCACCCGTATCGGCAGCAGCTCACCCTCGTCCGCCAGCTGATGGAGCTGGGCGTCATATTTGCCGCGCCGCAGCCGGTAGTAGTCCGCCACCCAACCGGTTTTGACCAGCCCCAGCGCCCGGCAGCTGGCGCGCACCATATCCCGCTGCGCCTGCTCGACGCTTGGCAGATCCCGCTGGTCGCTCCACTCGGGGATGACCCGCTCGGCCAGGTCATAGACTCGCTGAAAGTTGCGCCGCTCCCGCACCATCAGCTGACCGCTGGTAAACAATACCTCCAGATGGCGCTTCTCCGGTTTCCAGTCCCACCAGCCATTCCCCTTGCCGGTTGTGCGTTCAAAGTCGGCCGCCCGCACCGGACCGTGCTGACGAATGCGCTCGATAAGCTGGCCAATCTCCTGCTGATGGGTAGCGAGCCAGTTGGCTGAAAACTTCCACCCCATGGCGGCAGGGTCGAGCATCCGGTGGCGCAGCAGCCGGTAATCCTCGCGGGGCACAAAGCAGGCCTCGTGGGCCCAATATTCGAAGATCTCGCCGTCGGCCAGCAGCTGCTCCAGCCAACGCGGTTCGTACTGGCCAAGGCGGCTAAAGAGCACCAGATAGGGGCTGCGCGCCACCACCGAGATGGTATCGATCTGCAGCAGCGCCATGCGGCGAATGGTGGCCAACAGATCGGCCGGGGTCGCCTTGCTGCGACGGGGGGCGAGCAGCCCTTGCGCCGCCAGTTGCAGATGACGGGCATCTTGCAGTGACAAATGGGTAATCGACATCAACAACCGCTCCCTGTTATCTGGCCATCGCGCGCCCGGCGGATAGCCAACAAAACCGGGGGAGGCCCCACGCTGGCATGCCTCCCCTCCCTTGTGTGCCAGCCCCGCTATGAGTGGGCCGGGGGCAAGACCAGCTGATTGACCACCAGCATGATCTCTTGATAAGTGGCCTCGACCGTCTCGGGGGTCGGCTCCAGAATAAGGTCATCGGCATAGCCGTTGATGAGGGAGGTGATCTGACGCGCCAGTCGCCGGGCATCGCCCGCCACAAACTCGCCGCTGTCGATCCCCTTTTGCAGGATCTGCTCCAGCACCTCGCGCCACGCCAGAATGATTTTGCGGTAGCTCTCGGCAAACACAGGGTCGCGCAGTGACTCGTTCCAGGCATCTAGGTAGATGGCCCAGGAGGCATCCTGACTGGTCGGCAGGTTGTCCCGCACAAAGAGCGGCAACGCTTCGCGGGCGGGAAGCGGCAGCAACCACTCCCGCTGCTCGGCGATCTCCTGATAGGTGAAACGCTCCACGGCGCAGAGGCAAAGCTCCTTCCAATCCTTGAAGTAGTGGTAGACGTGGCTGCGCGCCAGACCGGTGCGCTCGGCAATATCACGGGTTGACGATGCCGCCATCCCCTTCTCCCGAAACAGGGCCAGTACGGCCTCGATGATCATCTCTTTGCGCTGTTCTGCTGATGGGCGTGCCATCTGACCTCCTGCGATATCAATCGAACTGCTTGACTTTGAGCAGTCGCTCAAACAAACTTTGAGCACTCGCTCAAAATTAGCGTTTCCGACATCTTAGGAGATAACCCATGACAACACCAACCACTTCGGCAGCCAGTTGCAACGAGCAGGCCACGCCGTTGCCACACTCGGCCGGTCGTTCGCTGGGGGCGATTGCGCGGGCCAATCCCCTCAAACTGGCGGGCACCTTCTCACTGGTGGCCCTCGAAAACATCCTGCTGGTGGTCTATCCCCTGTTCGCCGGCTTTGCCATCGACGCCATCGTCAAGGGCCAGTGGCTGCAGGCTTCGAGCTACGCCCTGATCGTGCTGCTGTTCTGGCTGATCGGCGCCCTGCGCCGGGCGGTCGATACCCGCACCTTTACCCATATCTATGCGGCGCTGGCTGTGCCGGTGATCCTGACCCAGCGCCAGCAGCAGGAGCGGCAATCCACCATAGTGGCGCGGGTCACCCTGGCGCGGGAGTTTGTCGACTTCTTCGAGAAACATATCCCGATCCTGGCTACCAGCCTGATCTCCATCGTCGGGGCGGCCGTGATGCTGATGGTGATCGAGTTCTGGGTCGGCATCGCTTGCATGGGGGTATTGCTGCTGTTCGGCCTGCTGTTGCCCGGCTTTTCGCGCAAGAACCAGCTGCTGCACGAGCGGCTCAACGATCGGCTGGAGCACGAGGTCAAGCTGGTCACCCATGCCCAGTCAGCCAGCCTCTCCCGCCACTACCGCGCGCTGGCCTGGATCCGCATCCGGATTTCGGATCGGGAGGCACTCGCCTTTCTGGCGGTCGGCATCAGCGCCTCCCTGCTGTTCCTGCTGGCCATCACCATGCTGATGGCCCAGCACCAGGTCTCGGCAGGCCATGTCTATGCTGTGATGACCTACCTCTGGAACTTTGTCACCAGCCTGGATGAGGGGCCCGGTCTTGCCGATCAGCTGGCCCGGCTGAGAGACATAGGCCGCCGGGTCAATACCGCCCAACCCGATGAAATAATTTGACATTTTGTATCTGTAACCGGAGTAGAAGATGAATCCGACCACCCTTTGCCAACGAGCGTTGACCATGTGTATCAGCTGTTTTTTCCTCGCCGCCTGCGGCCCCAAGATGAGCGACTTTGAGCCCAACACCAGCTACTGGTTCAAGGAGAAACCGGCAGAGGAGAGCGCCCCGCTGGCACAAGACATGAAGGTGGATATCGCCATCGTCGGCGGTGGCTACAGCGGCCTCTCCAGTGCCTGGCATCTGGCCAAGGCCAACCCGTCGCTCAAGATCGCCATCTTCGAGGCCAAGCAGGTGGGCAGTGGCGCCTCGGGCCGCAACGGCGGCATGGTGTTGCCGGGCTCCGAGGTGATGGACCTCTACGAAGAGGGGGAAGCGAGCAAACGTCACTACGATCTCACCGTCGCCAGCATGCGCAAGCTGCAGGCGCTGGTGGCCTCAACCGGCGTCGAGGCCGACCTCAAGCTCGATGGCTATGTGGAGGCGATCCTCGATGAGGAGGATATCCCCGAGTACCGCGACTATGTGAAAACCGCCAATCGCCTTGGCATCCCGCTCCAGTACTGGAACGCCGATACCACCGAGGAAAAACTCGGCACCGACCGCTACGTGGGGGCTGTCTACGACCCCAATGGCGGTCAGGTACACGCCATGAAACTGGTCAATGCCCTGCGCAAGGCAGTGGAGCAGGCGGGCGTCACCATCTATGAGCAGAGCCCGATAATGGGGATCAAGGAGGGCAAGCAGATCGAGCTCAATGTGGCCGACAAGTACAAGGTGGCCGCCAACAGCATAGTGCTGGCGACCAACGGCTATACCTCAAAACTTGGCTACTTCAGCGGGCGAGTCTTTCCGGTGCACGCCCAGAGCGCCGTCACCGAGCCGCTCAGCAAAAAGCAGCTGGCCGCCATCCAGTGGCAGAGTCGGGTGCCCTACTACGACACCCGCAATATCCTGTTTCATCTGGTATTGACCCCGGATAACCGCATCGTCATCGGTGGCGGCAATGCCGAGTACGTCTTCAACGACGGCCTCAACTACAAGGGCGATCTTAACCGGGTCAGCGAGATGATGATGGCCGAGCTGGTGACCCTCTATCCGGCCCTCAAGGGGATCAAATTTGAGCAGGTGTGGGACGGGGTACTCGGCATGACCGGTGACAGCACCGAAGCAGTGGGGGTAATGGGGGATCACAAGAACATCTACTACGCCCTCGGCTACAACGGCCACGGCATCAACCTCTCCTTCCTGTTTGGCGACATTGTGGCCAGCCTCTATCAAGGCAAGGAGCACCCCTGGTTCAACCACGCGGAGCAGAGTCTGCCGATGTGGCTGCCGCCAGAGCCGTTCAAGTCAATCGGCGTCAAATCTGCCCTGATGTACTACCAGTGGCAGGACAAGGGCTACAAGGAGTAGCGCTGGGCAAGAATCCGACGAGTAACAGACGAAGGCACGCCTCAGGGCGTGCCTTTCTGCAATACCGCCACATCGGCGTGGGGGAAGCTGAGCTCGGCCTGCCAGCGGGCGGCCAGCACCTGAAACGATGCCTCGGCAAAGAAGACGATGTGGGTCGGGTCGTGGCGATAGCGCCAGTTTTTAAACCGTTCGTCACTGAGCACCCGCTGGGTCTGCAGCACCAGCAGGCCACCGGGCTTGAGGCAATCCCACAACTGCGCCAGCACCGTGCGCGGCTCGGCAATATGCTCGATCACCTCGGTACTGGTGATGAAGTCATACTGACGCGTCAGCAACTCGGGAAAGTCGGCGTAGAACTTGTCATACCCCGCCATCTGGTAACCCGCCTCGCGCCCCATCGCCAACAGCGCGGGGCCCGGGCCACAGCCAAAATCGAGGCCACTGGCAGGGGTTGGCACCCGACTCAGTACCTCGCCAAATGCTCGCATCAGAAAGGTGCGATAACGGGGATCATCCACCCGATTGTCGTGACCGTCATAGACCGCCTTCTCCGCCGCCTCATCCAGATGATCGGCCTCATCCAGCCAGACCAGCTCGCACGCGAGGCAGCGATGATAGCGCTTGCCCGCCACCGGCAGGGGATAACTGCGATGGCTGGCACACAGGGGGCAGCTGACGGGGGATGACATGACGGTTCCTCTTTGGTGCTTCCTGTTGGATAACAGCGGCGCAGATTGCCTGCCCGCAGCCTCGCTGACAACTTTTTTTGCTCCTTAAGGGTTTCTTAAGTTTGCCCTTTTACTCTCAAACCATCGCAAGAGAAGGAGTCACCCATGACCACCGAGATCCAGGCCCCCTACCGATTGCTGCTAGCCAAGTCCCCGCAGCAGGTCATGGCGCTGCAAAGCTATATCCAGGCAGCCTACACCCTCGAGTTCAACGCCCGCATCCCCCATTTTCTCCCCTGCCTGCTGGGGCTCTATCGGGCGGATGGGACGCTGGTCGGCGCCTGTGGTCTCAATCATGCCAGTGAGGGGCCTCTCTATCTGGAACAGTATCTGGAGCAACCCATCGAGGCCGCCATCAACACCCGCCTCGGGGTCTCTCCGGCACGCAACCGCATTATCGAAGTGGGCAATCTGGCCTGCAGCGAACCGGGCAATGCCCGCCTGATGTTTGCGGCCCTGTGTCGTCTGCTGTGTGAAAACGCCCTCGACTACGTGGTCTTTACCGGCACGGCCAAGCTGCGCAACAGCTTTGCCCGCCTGCAACTCAATCCGGTGGAACTGGCCCCCGCCCAGGCCCATCAGGTGGGGGCCGACGCCGATGCCTGGGGTGAGTACTACCGCTGCCAACCCAAGGTGATGGTGGGCGACATCAATCAGGGGCGCGAGGTGCTGGCCCAGCGCAGCCTGCTGCTCAATCTGCTGGCCCCCATGCCGACCCTGTTTGACGAGACCAGCAAGAGCAATGATAACCAGACCCATCAAAAAAGGTGCGCCCAATGAGCCTGTTCGACGCCATCGCCAAACATGCCCACGAGAATCCGCAATCCCCTGCGCTGCTGAGCAGCCTGCAGCGTCTCGATTACCAGACCCTGTGGCAACAGATCCAGCGTCTGGCCAGCCAGCTGCAACAGCTCGACATCAGCCGTCTGGCGCTGCAACTGGACAACGGCCTGTCCTGGGCGCTGCTGGATCTCGCCTGCACCAAAGCCGGGATCGTGGTCATACCGGTGCCCCACTTCTTCAGTCAGGCCCAGCAGGCCTGGTTGCTGGAGAGCAGCGGCGCCGATGCGCTGGTGGGCCCACATCATCAGGGATGGCATGCCGCCGAGCCGCTCTCGCTGATCACCGGCGAGCTGCCATTATGGCGCCATACCCCGACCAATCGACCGGCGCTGCCCAAGGGCACCGCCAAGATCACTTACACCTCCGGCACCACGGGCCAGCCCAAGGGTGTCTGCCTGTCACTGGCCCAGATGATGGCGGTGAGCCATGCGCTGGCCGAGCGAGTCGCGTCAGCCAAGGTGGAAAAACACCTGACCCTGCTGCCGCTGGCGACCCTGCTTGAGAACATCACCGGCCTCTATGTGCCGCTGCTGACCGGCGCCTGCAGCCGCATTCCGTCCCTCGGGGAGCTCGGTTTCACCGGCTCCAGCTCGCTCAATCCAGCCATGCTGGGGGAAGCCCTGCTGCGCTGGTCGACCCATAGTCTGGTGCTGGTGCCCGAACTGCTGCGCCTGCTGCTGGCGCTCTGCACCAGCACACCGACGCTGGCCCGGCAGCTCAAGAGCCTGCGCTTTATTGCCGTCGGTGGCGGCAAGGTGGCCCCCGACCTGATCAAACACGCCCGCCAGCTCGGCCTGCCGGTGTATGAGGGATATGGCCTCTCGGAGTGCGGCTCCGTGGTGGCGCTCAACAGCCCGGATGCTGACAAGCTCGGCAGCGTCGGCCGCCCCCTGCCCCACTGTCAGGTCACCATCGCCAGCGACGGCGAAATTATGGTGAGCGGCAGTGCCATGCTGGGCTATCTCGGCAGCAACGAACCGACTCCCGAACAGATTGCCACCGGCGATCTGGGTCATCTCGATGAAGAAGGCTACCTCCATATCACCGGGCGCAAGAAGAATGTCCAGATCACCGCCTTTGGCCGCAACTTCTCCCCCGAGTGGGTGGAGGCCGAAGCACAGCTCTGCCCCGCCATCGCCCGCATCGTGGTCTTTGGCGATGGTCAGCCCGCCAACGTGGCGCTGATCCAGCCCCTGCCGGGCAAAGAGGCGGATCTGCCCCGCCAGATCGCCGGTCTGAATCAGCGGCTGCCCGATTATGCCCGGCTGCACCACTGGTTGCCGGTGGCGCTGGATCAACATCCCGGGCTGCTGACCGCCAACGGGCGCCCCCGTCGCAACGAGATTTACCAACACTTTTCCCGGCAAATCAGCCAATGCCTTACAGGAGAATCGTCATGAGCTTCTATCAGACTCTGCAACAAGCCACTGCCAGTGAGCGTGAGCATCTGTTCAACGCCCCCATCATCGAAGCCTGTCTCCGTGGCGATATCAGCCGTGACACCTATCTCGCCTTTCTGGCGCAGGCTTACTACCACGTGCGCCACACAGTTCCACTGCTGATGGCAACCGGCGGCAAGCTGGGTCAGGAGTACGAGTGGGTGCGCGGCGCCATTGCCGAGTACATCGACGAGGAGTATGGCCATCAGGAGTGGATCCTCAACGATATCCGCGCCTGTGGCGGTGATGCCGAGGCGGTGCGCCACGGCCAGCCGGGGCTGCCCATCGAGCTGATGATCGCTTTCCTCTACGACCAGATCCAGCGCGGCAACCCCATGGGCTTCTTCGGCATGGTGCAGGTACTGGAAGGCACCAGCGTGGCCATCGCCCTCACCGTCGCCGACCAGCTGAAAAAGGGACTCGGCCTGCCACCGCAGGCGATGAGCTACCTGAGCTCCCACGGCGCCCTGGATCAGGAACACCTCAAGTTCTTTGAATCCCTGATGGATCGGGTCGAGAGTCCGGCGGATCAGGCCGCCATCATCCACGGGGCCAAGGTGGTCTATCGCCTTTATGGCGAGATGCTCTACAACCTCACCGCCACACCGTAAGTCGGCAGCGGATCAGCAGACAGCAAAAAGGGAATCCATACCATGAACCTTGAAGGGAAACTCGTGCTGCTCACCGGCGCCAGCGGTGGCATAGGTGAGGAGCTGGCACAGGAGCTGGCGGCCCAAGGGGCACACCTGCTGCTGCATGGTCGTCGCGGCCCGGCACTGGAGCGGCTGTGCAAGTCACTGCCCCATCCCGAGCGCCATCAGGTGGTGCTCGCCGACCTCGGCTCTGCGCAGGAGCGGGCCAAGCTGTTGCAACACCCTGCGCTGGAGGACGGGATCGACATCCTGATCAACAACGCTGGCTGCAACCAGTTTGCCTGGCTGGAAGATCAGAGCTTTGAGCAGGTGGAGCGCCAACTGCTGCTCAATATCGAGGCGCCCATCCAGCTCACCCGTGCCCTGCTGCCAACCATGCGCAAGCCGGGGATCATCATGAACATGGGCTCGAGCCTGGGCAGCATCGGCTACCCCGGTTACAGCGTCTACTGCGCCAGCAAATTTGCCCTGCGCGGCTTTAGCGAAGCGCTGGGACGGGAGCTGGAGGGGAGCGGCATCAAGGTGCTGCACTTTGCACCCCGCGCCACCCGCACCAAGCTCAATTCTGAGGCCGCTTACGAGATGAATGCGGCGCTCGGCACCCAGACCGACAGCCCGCAGGAAGTGGCCGAAGAGGCGGTCATCGCCCTGTGCAACGAAACCCGCCGCAGCTGGCTCGGCTGGCCGGAAAAACTGTTCGTGCGGCTCAATGCCCTGCTGCCTGGCATCGTCGACAAGGCGCTGGCCAGACAGCTGCCGATCATCAAACGTTATGCCCGTCATCTTCAGCCAGGGACGGCTGATGCTGGCGCCAACAGTGCGCCACAACCAGACTTGTCCCGCCCGATCCCGACCAAGAAGGAGCATTAATATGAATTTTTTCCGTCAATCCGTGACCTCTTGTGCCATCGCCATCCTGCTGGGATCCACCTCAGTCATGGCCGCGAATGATGCCCTCGTCCCCATCCAGCAACAGTGGGCCGTCTGCCAGTATCAACAGACCGGCAAGGCGAAAGAAAGCTGCCTCGAAACCCTGAGCACCCAGGCCGAAGCGGCCAGCGCCAAGGAGCCTTTTCGCGCCGATCTGCTGATCTGGTCTGCCATCGTCAAGAGCACCTGGGCGGGGGCCAAAGGGGGGCTGGGGGCACTGGGTCTGGTGAAAGAGGCCAAGGCCAAGCTGGAGCTGGCACTCGAACAGGATCCCAAGGCGCTGGACGGCTCCGCCTACACCAGTCTGGGCTCCCTCTACTATCAGGTGCCCGGCTGGCCGGTCGGCTTTGGCGATGACGAAAAGGCAGAGCAGCTGCTCAAGCAGGCGCTGGCCATCAATCCGGATGGCATCGACCCCAACTTCTTCTACGGTGACTTCCTGCTGGATCAGGGTCGCAAGGCCGAGGCCAAAACCTATCTCGACAAGGCGCTGGCCGCCCCGGCCCGCCCGGGCCGCGAAGTGGCCGACGAAGGGCGCAGAATGGAGATCCGCGATCGGCTGGCCAAGCTATAAAACCCTGATGGATCAAAGAACTATTTAAACTCTGCCCACCAGCTTGCATACTGGTGGGCAGGGTTGTTTATGCCACGGCACGCCCTGGCGCTGAGCCAGATCGCCACACCCAACAAACAGGGAGAAAAGAATGCGGATCCTGCTGGTGGAAGATGATGTGATGCTGGGGGATGGTATGCAGGATGCACTGCGGCATAGCGGCTACACGGTGGACTGGCTGCAACAGGGGTTGCCTGCTCTGGCAGCCCTCAAGAGCGACGAGTTCGCCGCCCTGATCCTCGATCTCAACCTGCCCGACATCGATGGCCTCAGCCTGCTGCGCAAGTTGCGCCGGGAGGGCCACCAGCTGCCGGTGCTGATCCTCACCGCCCGCGATGCGCTGGACGATCGGGTGGTCGGCCTTGATGCCGGCTCCGACGACTACATGGTCAAGCCCTTCGCCCTGCAGGAGCTCAACGCCCGCCTGCGCGCCCTGGTTCGCCGCAGCAAGGGGCAGGCTCAGGCGGTACTGGAGTATGGCGATATCCTTATCTATCCCGAATCCCAGCAGGTCACCTATCAGGGGGAGGCGGTCAAACTCACCCCCCATGAATACAAGTTGCTGCAGGAGCTGATCAGCCAGAGCGGCCGGGTATTGAGCAAGGATCAGCTGCAACAGAGCCTCTACGGCTGGGATGAAGGGGCCGAGAGCAACGCGGTAGAGGTGCATATCCACCATCTGCGCAAGAAGTTCTACAGCGACCTCATCCGCAATATTCGCGGGGTCGGCTACATCATTCCCCAGCTCGAACAGCCAAGCCGGACACCTGCACGATGAAACGCCCCCGCTCCATTCGCCGCTTTCTGCTCACCGGTATCCTGACGCTGGTAAGCCTGAGTCTCACCATCAGCGCCTTTATCGGCTACATGGAGGCGAGCCACGAAATGGAGGAGCTGTTTGATGCCCGCCTCGCCCAGTCGGCCCGCATCACCAACCAGCTGCTGGCTCGCTACATGGCCCAGCAGGGGCAACTGCCCGCCAACGGCACCGTCTATCAGGAGTGGGAGGCGCAAAATCCCGATGAGTGGCAAAAAGACCCCAGCCTCAACCTGACCGGCGAGGATCGGGAGATCACCCCCTACGGCCACGAGTTCGAACGCAATCTCTACTTCCAGCTACTCGATGAAAAGGGCGGCTTGCTGCTGCGCGCCCCCAGCGCCCCAGAGCAGCCGCTGGTCACCCTGGCCATCGGCTTTGACACGGTCGAAAAAGATAATCACCAGTGGCGCACCTTCACCCTCTACAACCAGCAGGAGCAGACCTGGCTGGTGGTGGCCGAGCGGGACGACGAGCGCAGCGAACTGGCCAGCAAGATGGCCACCCTCACCATGCTGCCGCTGCTGATCACCCTGCCCTTCCTGCTGGCCCTGCTCTGGTGGCTCATCACACGCGGGCTGGCCCCCTTGCGTCAGCTGGCCCAGGCCATCAGCGAACGTCACCCCGCCAACCTGAGCCCCCTCAGCCTCAAGATAAGCGCTCAGGAGCTGACGCCTCTCACCAACGAGATCAACCGGCTGATGCAGGCGCTGGCGGAGACCATAGAGCGGGAGAAACAGTTTACCAACGAGGCGGCCCACGAGCTGCGCACCCCGCTGGCGGTGCTGCGGATCCACAGTGAAAATGCCCTGGCTGCCGAAGATGAAGTGAGCCGCCAGCAATCCCTGCACAAGATGCTGCAGGCCCTCGATCGCAGCGATCGGCTGATCCGCCAACTGCTGACCCAGGCCCGTATCGACAACCAGCAGGGGCTGGTATTGACCGAGCTGGAGATAGGCCACCTGCTGCAAGGCACCCTCGCGACCCTGGCTCCCATCGCGCTCAAGAAGGATCAGCAGCTGTCGCTGGAGTGTGAATTGCCGCAGCTGGTGATGGGGCAGGCCACCCTGCTCGAGCTGCTGTTCAGCAACCTGATCGACAATGCGTTGCGCTACACCCAGCCAGAGGGCGAGATCAGGGTGCGGGTTCAGCGAGAGGGCAACCGGGTGAGGGTGGATGTGAGTGACAACGGCCCCGGCATTCCCGCCAGTGCCTTGCCCCGGCTGTATGAACGCTTCTTTCGGGTCAATCCCCAGCAGGGGGATGGCGTGGGTCTCGGCATGGCCATCGTCTCGCGCATCGCCCAGCTGCACGGCGCCGACCTCGATGTCCACAACCGGCCGGAAGGGGGGCTGGAGGTGAGCGTGTTACTCCCGCTCCCGCTGGCAAGATAAGCGATAAGTAAAGAGCCCGCGATGCGGGCTCTTTACTTTCAATCACAATCTGGCTGCACGGTAAAGGTTCGACTGGAGTCCACTGGGCCCAGCTCCGCCAGCAGGCGGCGGCCAAGCAGCACCGGATAGATCATCTTGCTGCGATCCCGCAGGGTGAACCACTCCTCATACACCTTGTTCCCCAGACAGATGGACATGGTCACCGTTGGCCGCTGCTCCATGCCGCCCGCCCCGCGCACCGTCACGCTGCGCTCGACCCGCCGCTCGAACTGCTGCTTGACCAGCTTGCCGCTGTCGGCATCGGTCACCACCAGCATGAAGCGCACCCAGGGCTTGCCATCCCGTTTGAATCTGGTGATGGAGCGTGCATCAAGGGAAGAGGTGAGCGCCCCGGTGTCGAGCTTCATCTTCACCGCCACGCCGGTAGGCAAAATAAGCCCCTTCTCGATCCAGCCATAGCTGGTCGGGGTCTCAGCCAGCGCACTGCCACACAGTGCCAGCATCAGGGTGATCCCCACCATCATCTTGCCCATTTTATGGCCCTGCCTTGTCAATCCTGCGCCCAGATCTACCACAGTCCCATTGTGGGTCAATCCGATTTATTTCAGCTACTTGGATAATATCTGGCGGGTCAGGAGAGAGACGACAAAGAGTGGCCGAACGGCGGCCCAAGCGGGCGGGAATATCGAAGGAGAGCAAGGCACCGAACGGTGCTGGATGAAACTGGTGGTTAACCTCAGGTTGTGACGCCAAAGGCTACCACAAGGATTTACAAATTATCAGTCTTGTTCTGAAGGGATTTTTGCCTACACTGTTGTAAACCGGAGGGCCTGAAAACCACCGGTTTTTTTGCGCCTGCCGAAAATTTGCCACTGCAAAAGTGACTTTCAACAAGGCTCAATAAGGAATTTGTAATGCGTATCGAAGAAGACTTGAAGCTCGGTTTCAAGGATGTCCTGTTCCGCCCCAAGCGCTCTACTCTCAAGAGCCGTTCCCAAGTCAGCCTGACCCGTCAGTTCACCTTCAAACACACTCAGACCCAATGGCAAGGCGTACCCGTCATCGCCGCCAACATGGATACCGTCGGCAGCTTCGCCATGGCGCGCACGCTGGCCGGTTTCGAGATGATGACCGCGGTACACAAGCACTACAGCCTTGAGCAGTGGCAAGCTTTCGTCAACGAGACCGACCCGGCGCTGCTGGGCCATGTGATGGTCTCCACCGGCACCTCGGCTGAAGATTTCGCCAAGACCCGCCAGATCCTCGCCATGTCCGAAGCGCTGCGCTTCATCTGTGTCGACGTGGCCAACGGCTACTCCGAACACTTCGTCGAATTCGTGCGCAAAATTCGTGAAGCCTGCCCCAACCACGTCATTCTGGCGGGCAACGTGGTGACAGGCGAGATGGTCGAAGAGCTGATCCTCTCCGGCGCCGACATCGTCAAGGTTGGCATCGGCCCGGGCTCGGTCTGCACCACTCGCGTCAAGACCGGCGTCGGTTATCCGCAGCTCTCCGCCATCATCGAGTGTGCCGATGCGGCCCACGGCCTCGGCGGCCAAATCGTCGGTGACGGCGGCTGCACCTGCCCGGGCGACGTCGCCAAAGCCTTCGGCGGTGGCGCCGACTTCGTCATGCTGGGTGGCATGCTGGCAGCCCACGAGGAGTGCGGTGGCGAGATCGTCGATGTAGACGGCGAACCCTTCATGAAGTTCTACGGCATGAGCTCCTCCAGCGCCATGGACAAGCACGCCGGCGGCGTCGCGGAATACCGCGCCTCCGAGGGTAAAACCGTGCTGCTGCCCTACCGCGGCCCGGTCGAGAACGCCGTGCGCGACATTCTGGGCGGCGTGCGCTCCACCTGTACCTACGTGGGCGCCAGCCAGCTGAAAGAGCTCACCAAACGCACCACCTTTATCCGGGTTCGTGAGCAAGAGAACAACGTCTACGGCAAGGAGTAACCTGCCACAGACCGCCGTCACGCGCTGACGGTTAGAAGCCAGTCAACCGGTGTGCTACCCTGCGCACCGGTTTTTTTGCATCTGGGATCCCGAGCCATGACAACTCCCCTGCCCCCGTTTGACTGGGACATCTTCTGCTGCGTCGTCGACAACTTCGGCGACATCGGCGTCACCTGGCGACTAGCCCGCCAGCTAAAACGGGAGGGGAATATAGCGGCACATGGCGATGAGGTTCAGGTGCGGCTCTGGGTGGACGATCTGGCAAGTTTCGCCCGTATCTGTCCAGGTCTCGACCCGGCGCAGGATGGCCAGTGGGTCGATGGCATCTATATCCAGCACTGGCATGAGACCCTGCCGAGCGACATGGCACCGGCCAGGGTGGTGATCGAGGCCTTTGCCTGCGAGCTGCCCACCCCCTTCATAGAACTGATGGCGAGCCAACCCAGGCCCCCCTGCTGGATCAATCTGGAATACCTCTCGGCAGAGAGCTGGGTCGAGGATTGCCACGGTCTCGCCTCGCCCCAGCGGGTTGGCAACCAGAGCCTCAATAAATACTTCTTCTTCCCGGGCTTTACCGCTAAAACCGGCGGTCTCCTGTGCGAACACGACCTCATCACCGCACGGGAGCGGTGGCAACAAGATGAAGCGGGACTGGCAGACTACTGGGCCAGCCTCAGTTTGCCGCCAAAACAAGAGAACGAGCTGCGGGTCAGCCTCTTTACCTACGAGAGCAATGCGCTGAAGAGTCTGGTCGAGAGCTGGTGCCAGAGCGCTACGCCCGTCACCCTGCTGCTGCCGCTGGGGCGCTCTCTCAACGATGTGCTCACCGGTGCCGGTCTGACTGATGCCATCCCTGCAGCCAAAGCGGGGGATCTGCTCCACTCGGGCAACCTCACCATCAAGCTGCTGCCGATGACCGATCAGGTTGGCTACGATCGACTGCTGTGGAGCTGCGATCTCAATCTGGTGCGTGGGGAGGACTCCTTCGTACGGGCCCAGTGGGCCGCCCGTCCTTTCCTCTGGCATATCTACCAGCAGGAGGAGGAGGCCCATCTGGTCAAGCTGGAGCAGTTCCTTGACCACTACTTATCCGATCTACCCGCCGAGTGCGGCCAATGGCTGCGCCGGTTCAATCTTGCCCTCAACCGTGGTGAAGATTGCCGCGTACTCTGGGCCCAGTGGCCGCAATACAGCGCGATTTGGCAGCAACATGGGCGACTCTGGTCACAGAAGCTGCTCCGGGATGGGGATCTCGTCACGAGGTTGGTGAAATTTCTGGAAAGCCGTATATAATCTGGCAGTTTTTATCCGTCCGTTTCACGAACAGGAATTTTTTACATGAAAACCGCACAGGAAATCCGCGCTGGTAACGTAGTCATGATCGGCACCGAGCCGATGGTGGTTCAGAAGGCTGAATTCAACAAATCCGGCCGTAACTCCGCCGTGGTCAAAATGAAGCTGAAGGGCCTGCTGAACGGCAGCGCTACCGAGACCGTCTTCAAGGCCGACGACAAGCTGGACGTTGTTCAGCTGGAACGTAAAGAGTGCACCTACTCCTACTTCTCTGACCCCCTGTATGTCTTTATGGACACCGAGTACAACCAGTACGACGTAGAGAAAGACAACCTGGGTGACGTGCTGAACTACCTGGTAGACGGCATGGAAGATCTGTGTGAAGTGACTTTCTACAACGAGAAAGCCATCTCCGTAGAACTGCCGACCACCATCGTGCGTGAAGTTGAGTACACCGAGCCGGCTGCTCGTGGTGACACCTCCGGTAAAGTGACCAAGCCTGCCCGTCTGAAAGGCACTACCTACGAGCTGGCTGTTGCCGCTTTCGTAGAGATCGGTGACAAGATCGAAATCGATACCCGCACCGGCGAATTCAAGCGTCGCGTCAACTAATTGACCGCTTTGAATTGATTGCAAAAAAGCGAGCCAACGGCTCGCTTTTTTATTGCCTCCGAGTTGCCATCACACCGCCCGCCTTCAGAAAATCCCGCCGCCGCCGCTAACCCAGATAACCGGGGGAGCACACTATGGCCAGATTATCCTTATCACTGCTGTTATTGACCTTGCTGGCTGGCCATGGGGCAGAGGCGAGCGAGGTCGCGCCCCCCGTTGCCGAGCCACTGCCCCTCGACCACTGGCAAGCGAGCGACTGGAAAGGGTTACCCGATGCTACCCAGATCGACAAGCAGACGGTGCTGTTCGCCAAACACGACAGTGAAAACTATCTGGGGCTCGCCATTTTACTGCCCGACTGGCAGCGCAGCGGCCAGCTGTGGCAACTGACTCGCGCCCTCGGTCGACTGGGCTTTGATACCCTGCTGCTGCTGCCCTCCCCCCAACAGACCGAACTGGACCCAGCCGCCGAGAAAAAAGCGAAAAATAGCGATGCATTTCGCAAGCAGTTTGCCGAGCGGATCAGCAAGCTGGCGGATGCCAAGCTGCAGGAGGGGGGCTTCAAGCTAATCCTGGCGCAAGGTACCGGCGCCGCCTGGACTGCCAACCTCATCGCCAGCGAACAGTTGCCCGCCCCCGATGCACTGGTGCTGCTCGATGGTTTCTTCCCCAATCAGCAGAGCAACCAGACCCTGGCCAAACAGGTGGCTCAGGCGGCCATCCCCACCCTGGACCTCTATCAGGAGGATGGCGGTCGCTGGCCACTGCTGGCCGCCGAGGCCCGCAGAAGCGAGAGCCGGCGCAGCAACAAGCTCAACTATCGCCCCTACGCCCTGATGGAGCTGGAGGAGACCCCCACCCGCATTCAGGGCTGGCTCAACCATCTGGGCTGGCTCTAAACCGGCCGCTAGCGTGGCGCAATAAAGCGCGCAAGCTCACATCTGCCGGATAAAGCCCAGCCATGACACAGCGGCAGGCTGGCCCTGACTGCATCCTCTTTGGCATCATGGCCTCTCGAACCTGAACAATGGCAGGAAGGCCCATGCAGCAGATTGTGTTTCTCGACAGCGATACCCTGGATGCGGGCATCACCCTGCATCACCCCGACTTCCCCCACCACTGGCAGAGTTATCCCTGCACGGCCCCGGAACATGTGGTTGAGCGGCTCAAAGATGCCAGCATCGCCATCATCAACAAGGTACGGATCGGCGCCGCTGAACTGGCCCAGCTGCCTGAGCTCAAACTCATCGCTCTGGCCGCCACCGGCAGCGACAACGTGGATCTGGAAGCGTGCCGCGCCGCCAACGTCGGGGTGTGCAATATCCGCAATTACTCGGGCCCCTCGGTGCCGGAGCACGCCATGGCGCTGATGCTGGCCCTGTCGCGCAACCTCTTCTGCTGGCGCCAGTCGCTGCTGGAGGGGCGCTGGCAACAGAGCGGCCAGTTCTGCTTTTTCGACCACAACATCATGGATCTGCACGGCAAGCAGCTTGGCATCATCGGCAAAGGGACGCTCGGTCAGGCGCTCGGCGAGCGGGCCAAAGGGATGGGGATGACAGTGCGTTACGCCCAGAGCCAGATCGGCGCCAGTCACGACGAGGACCGCTTGCCCCTCGACGAGTTGCTGCAAAGCTCGGACGTCATCAGCCTGCACTGCCC
Source organism: Aeromonas sp. s8 (assembly GCF_040907785.1). NCBI lineage: Bacteria > Pseudomonadati > Pseudomonadota > Gammaproteobacteria > Aeromonadales > Aeromonadaceae > Aeromonas > Aeromonas sp. s8. Next base: position 184,507 of record NZ_JBFOCL010000057.1, on the reverse strand, counting down.
GCTCACCCCCTACACCCGCAACCTGATTGGCGAGCGGGAGCTGGATCTGATGAAACCGGGCGCCCTGCTGATCAACGTCGGCCGTGGCGGACTGGTGGATGAGGAGGCACTGCTGCAAGCGCTGGCCAACGGCCGCCTCGGTGGCGCCGGTTTCGATGTGGCGAGCGTCGAACCGCCGCCTCCCGACCATCCCTTGATGAAGGCGCTGCAATACCCCCACTTCATTCTGACCCCCCATGTGGCCTGGGCCAGCGAGGAGTCGATGCAGCGCCTCGCCGATCAGCTGATCGACAACATCAACGCCTTTGCCGCCGGTCGCCGCCAGCACCGGCTGGTGTAACCGCACGAGCGAGTCACCACACAATGCACAACGGGGCCAACAGGCCCCGTTTTGCATCTTTCGCACTCACTGCGCGCACATCAATCGTCGTCGTGCCATCTGTGCTTCTTATGCTTTTTGTACTTCTTGTGGTGCTTGTGATGGTGATGATCATCGTCATCATCGTAATAGCGATCCTGGCTCTTGTGGCCATCGCCGGTCTTGGCACCGATGGCCGAACCACTCGCCCCGCCGACCCCGGCGCCGATCAGCTGCCCGGTATCGCCACCAACACTCTTGCCGATGGCGGCACCGCCCAGCGCCCCCACCGCGCCGCCAAGGGCCGCTTCATTCTTGTTGCCCTTGTTGGCCGTCGCAGCCCCACCGGCAGCACCGCCCAACGCAGCCCCCACCAGCGCACCGGTATCTCCCCCCAGCTCCTTGCCGATCATGGTGCCCGCCACACCACCTGCGCCGCCACCCAAAATGGTATTGAGGGTCTCGGAGGCGTACACGGTCGTGCTGCCAGCCAGCAAGGCGCCCAGCAGTGCCAGTGCGCGAAGAGCACGCGAATTCATCTCCATGGGTACTCCTGTCAAACCTGATTAATATTCAGCGGCACTATACAAAGCGCCACGGGGTTCGCCAGCCAGCAGAAATGAGGGATGCGACAGTCAATGGCCGCACGGCTACTGCCAAAAATGGAAGAGTAAAATCAAGCGATTGAATTTAAAGATTAAAATCACCAAAAAGCCAAACTATTACGGCAGGGTGACCCACAATCTGGTTGTCGTGTCCCGACACAGACCCGCCGCGCTGGGACAAAAGCTGTCAGTCAGCAGCCTCATCCGCCAGATGCCAGCAGTCCCGGCCAGCCTCCTTGCTACGATACAGGGCTGCATCAGCACGCTCAAAGATGGGGTCGGCAAGGGGTGAATGGCAGGCGCCACCGATACTCAAGGTGACCTGCCCCTTGTGCTCACGCCACTGTTGATGTCGCACCACGTCAAGCAGACAATAGAGCTTCTCCGCCAGCTCATCCTGTGGCTGTTGCAGCAGAGCGGCAAACTCATCGCCACCAATCCGGTAAACCGTGCTCACCCCCAGCACATCAGCAAGGCAATTGGCCACCCGACACAGCACCTGATCGCCGAAGGCATGACCCCGACTGTCATTGAGTCCTTTGAAGTGATCAATATCAAACAGCAGCAGCCAGAAGCGCTCCCCCCTCAGCTCCAGCGCACTCTTGTGCTGCTCGAAGGCTCGCCGGTTCATGATACCGGTCAGAGGGTCCCGCAACAGCGCATCCTGCCCCTTGAGGAAGCTGGCCCTGACCTGATCGATCTCGTTCAGGCTGCGTCGCACAAACCAGGTATTGGCCTTGGTGATGGGGGGAGAACTCTCCAGATTGCGCACGATACCGGTCAGTGAACCAGACACCAGCGCCTGCTCCTGGCGGAAGATCCTCACCAGCAGACTCAACGTGCAACACCAGATGGCAAACAGGGAGATCAATGGCAAAACCACCATCTGCAGCGCCTCATAGAGGCTGTTGCGAAACAGCACGGGCGGCAGATAGATATTGAGATCCCAGCCAATATCCGCCAGCTCGCGCTTAAGGAAAGTGCCATGACACAACACATCCAGACCGAGCCACTGCTGGCCCTGATGCTGCTCGATGGGGTGATCTGCCAGCAGATCCATATTGCTGCCCACCAACAGCTGGCCGCTGTCGCGCAAGGTAAGATAGAGTGCGGCCTGATTGCCGCCAACCGTCCGTTGTAGCGCCTGCTGCAGCGAGTCGAACGACATGTCGACCATCAGCAGCCCCAGCAGTTGCCCCTGATCGTCCCGCACCCGTTTAATCAGGCTGAGTATCAGTTCATTGGTATTGTATTCAGGGTAGGGGCCAAACCAGACGAGCTCGTCGCCCGGCATGGTGGTCACCTGATACCAGGGTCGCAGCGCCGCCTGATAACCGGGGGGCGGTAGCCAGTCCGGGTAACTGTCGATACGATCCGCGTTCAGGTTGTAAAAGTAGATGTAGTGGTTGCCTGGTTTGATCTTGTGCGCAATGGCCCAGATGGGGGAGTCGGCCAGCCCGCCGCGAGCGATCTTCTCCTTGTCGAGCGAGGCCTCCAGCACCGCCAGTTGCCGCTCATTGACCTTCACCATCTCGTGGATCAGAGACGCTTCAACGGAGGATGCCATGTGGCCGAAGCCGGATACCGTCATGTCGATATCCCTCAGATAGCTGGCAATAGCCATGATGATCGTCACTATCAGGATCATCAAACCAATCAATGCAGAGAGGGGGACCAGCACATAGTAGCGTTTATTGAGATACGAACGGCTCACATCACATCCGAACCAAGAAAACATACGGGGATTGTGGGAGAGAAAGGAGAGTGAATCGTTGATTAATATCACTTTCGCGCCCCTTAAATGACATTTCCAACATTAGCGAAACGTCAAGGTTCGCAAACGAATATCAACTGACAGGAAAAACGCTAGTTACCCCGGGTTAACCCCGCTCTGCATTGCGGGTGTTATAGTCTATACCTGATTCGGCAGGCGCTGGACACACCGTCCATCACCGGCTGCAACGCCAAGCAGAACAAGGAGATGTTATGAGCAGTCCGTTTATCGAACAGATCAAAGCACGTCGTACCATCTATGCCCTGGGCGACCAGGTGTCCCACACGCCGGAGCAGCTGACGGCCCTGATCCAGGATGCCATCAGACACAGCCCCTCCTCCTTCAACTCCCAGAGCTCCCGTGCCGTCATCCTGTTTGGCGCCCAGCACCACAAGCTGTGGGATATCGTCAAAGCCGAGCTGAAAAAGATTGTGCCGCCGGAAGCCTACGCCCAGAGTGAGGCCAAGGTAGATGGCAGCTTCCGCGCAGGCTTCGGTACCGTTCTGTTCTTCGAAGACACCGACGTCATCAAGGATCTGCAGCAAAAATTCGCCCTCTACGCAGACAACTTCCCCATCTGGTCGGAACATGCCACTGGCATCGCCCAGTTTGCGGTCTGGACGACGCTGGCACAGGAGAAAGTCGGTGCCTCCCTGCAGCACTACAACCCGCTGATCGACGAGGCGGTACGCAAAGAGTGGAACCTGCCCGCCAGCTGGCTGCTGCGTGCCCAAATGCCCTTTGGCAGCATCAAGCAACCGGCCGGCGACAAGACCTTTATCGACGACGCCACCCGTTTCCGCGTTTTCAAATAACCGTTGAGATAGCAAAACGCCCCCGCATCTCGGGGGCGTTTTCATTTCGACATCAAGAGTGCGGATAGCGATGGTTCATACCGCAATCTGCAGTCGTAAGACGCTCTATCCACCGCTCAGGCGGGCAGCTTTACCAGCAGGGACTCGCCTTCCTCCAACTCCACCTTCACCTCGCGCCAGTCGCGGATCACCGCCACCACCGCCGGATTGAGCGGCGCATCGCCCCCGACCTGCACCACGGTGCAACCTGCACGCAGGGCGCTCTCGATACCGGCCGGGGCATCCTCGAACACCAAGCAACGAGCGGGCGAGACGCCAAGCCGTTCAGCCCCCAGCAGATAGGGCTCGGGATCGGGCTTGCCATGGATCACAGCTTCGGCCCCCACCAGTACATGGGGCAGCGGCAAACCGGCACAACTCAGGCGATGGCGAGCAACCCGCTCACTGGCGGAGGTCACAATGGCCCAATGCTCTGGCGGCAAGCGGCGCAGCAACTCGCCAGCCCCTGCGATGGCGTCGCCACCGGTATGCTGCATCTCCAGCTCGTCAAGCCGCGCCGCCTCCCGCTCCACATCCAGTTGCGGGGCCAGCGCCCGGATCACCTCTCGCGAGCGCATGCCGTGGCACATCGCCAACACCGGCTCGGGTGCCAGCTGATGATGCTGGCACCAGAGCCGCCACACCTTCTCCACATCGCCGGTCGAGCAGACCAGGGTGCCATCCATATCGAGCAGCAGGGCGGATACCGACAGGGTGATCGTGTTCATGCCAGCACTCATACAGACACTCATACAGGCACCCCGGCCAGCTCGGGCAGAGAGCCAGAGAGCGCATCGGCAAAGGCCTGCTGCTGGGCGGCACGCTCATAACAGGCCAGCGCCTGCTCGGCACTGCCAGCCCACACTTGCAAGGGGCCGACCACAAAACCCTGTTGCAGCAGGCTGGCGAGCAGCTCCCCCGTCTCCGGGGCCGCCAACGGCTGAGCCAGCACCAGCGTGTTCTTGATCAAAAAAAGATAACGTTGAGTGGACATGATATGGCTCCTTGTTCAGGTTCAGAGGAGGGCGATTCCCCCCTTGCCGAGCCATTAGAACAAGGCGATTAGATAATTTATAATCAATAAATCGCCACTTTGGATAACCAATTGGAATGAAATTCGACTTGAGGCAACTGCAGGCGTTTGTGACGCTGGCCGACACCGCCAACTACCGGGAAGCGGCCAGCCGCCTCTTTATCACCCAACCGGCCCTCACCAAGCAGATCCAGGGGCTGGAGCAGGCGCTGGGCTGCACCCTATTCAAGCGGGGTCGCCACGGTGCCGAGCTGACGGCGCTCGGCGCCCAGCTGCTCACTCAGGCGAGTGCGCTGGTCGAGCACGGTCGGGAGTTCGAAAGCCATGCGCTGGCTGTGGCGAGCGGGGTAGCCGGTCGGCTCAAGATTGGCTTCGGTCTGTCGAGTTTCGCACTGGCCCCTGCGCTGGTGGCCCGCTTCAAACAGCAGGTCACGGACGTGATGGTCCATCTGCAGGATATGCCCTCCGCCATCCAGCAGGAACAGCTGCTCTCCGGCCAGTTGCAGCTTGGCTTTATGCGCAGACCTCAGATGCCCCAGTTGCAGGAGCACAGACTGCTGATCGACCGGCTGGTGCTGGCGGTGCCGACACGAATGACCGAACCAGACCCGGCCGCATTCGACGTCCAGCAGGCACTGACCAGTCAACCCCTGTTGCAGATGGTGGGCCACCGCTGCCCCGGGCTCAGCCAGCAGATCGCCGGTTTCCTCGGCGCCAATCGGCTGACCGGCATGGTCCAGGAGGCCGAGGATATCCAGACGCTGGTGGCGCTGGTCGCGGCGGGCATCGGCAATGCCATCCTGCCGCGCAGCGTCAGCTTTATCGCAGGGCCCGATGTCACCCTCTATCCTCTCTCTGGTCCCAGCTCCGAGTGGGAGGTCAGCATGGTATGGAATCCGGACTTTGCCGACCCCATCCGGGATCACTTCGTCAGGCAGGTGATCGCCAGCCATCCCCTGCCGGTGTCGGCCACACCCGAGCGCTGAAACCAACCCTTGCTGGTAGCTAACACCGTGACCAGCCAAAAAACAGTGCGCCCCCATCAAGGGGGCGCATGCAGGACAAAAGCGGCAATGCGGCTCAACAGCTGGCGCAGTGACTACGGTTTTTACCCGCCCCCTTGGCGCAATAAAGCGCCGCATCGGCCGCGGCCAGCAACGCCCCTTCACCCTCCAGCAGTTGCTCTGCCGTGTAGGTGGCAATGCCAATGCTGGCGCTAAGCTGAATATTATTTGCCACCACGATGTCGAGATCGTTGATGGCCTGGCGGATCTCCTCTCCAATCCGCTGGGCCGCATCTCGATCAGTATTGCCGAGGATCAGGGCAAACTCGTCACCACCAAAACGGCAGGGCAGATCCGCCGGACGCTGGCAGAAGGATTGCAGAAGATGGCCCACCAGCTGGAGGGAGCCATCCCCCATCTGATGACCAAGATGGTCATTGCACGCCTTGAAGTTATCCAGATCCAGCATGATGAGGGAGAGGGGAGTATGTTCACGCATGCTGCGCCGCCACTCGTTATGCAAAAAGCTGTTGAACAGCCGCCGATTGGCCAGTCCGGTCAGGGGATCATGTTGGGAGAGGCTGGCAACTTCCAGCTCCAGCAGCTTGCGCTCGGTGATATTGATATGGGCGATGGAAAAATACTCGGCGTCAAGCCCGGGTACCGGCGCTACTCGCATCATAAACCAGCGCTGGGTGTCGGGGCTGTGGCAGGGGTATTCCAGATAGAACTTCTCCTGCTGATGACGGATAACCCGAAGGATCCCCTCCACGGCAGCCAATCCCGAGGGCTCGGCTTCAGCGTCACAAGCCCCCATGTAATTGACCCCAATCCAGTTATATCCCTTGGGCATGCCGTTTTGCTCGGCAAACAGATCCCAGGCGAGATTGGTGTAATGGATCACGCCATCCCGATCTATCACCGATATCTGGTCTTCCAGCGAATCCAGCAGCGCAGCCAGATAATGAGCCCGCTCGGAGAAGTGACTCTGCCGCGCCTGTATCTCATCCGCCATGGTGGCCATCCTGTGGCAAAAGTGGCATTCCGCCATCTATTAACAATTAAGTCAGCAGATAGAGTAAAGCACCCCGTTCCCACTTAGCCAACTGAGACCAAATTTCACCATCGAACATCATCCGGCAAGGTTTCAGGCCAGTTTCCCTGTTCCGGATAACAAGAGCACATCATGAGCATATGTATCTGATAAGTCACATTTAATGGCCACACCACTGATTTTCGCAGGGGATGCCATCGCCCTCTCCGTCCATTTTGGTGTTCGGGCAATGTTGCAAAAACCAGGTTGCCTCCTCGCAGGAGGTCATCTGGGAGCAATGCTGCCGACCATCACACTGGCGAATAAAGGTCGTTGCCTGTGGCGTGCTGACCTCCTCCTGATTGAAAGAGGAGACCGGCAATGGCGCCATCGACTCGGCCGAGAAACGGGAATAGATGGAAAAGAGGCCGACGAGCACCAGCAGAGGGATCAATTTGCCACTCCAGCTGCTCTTGCGACGTCGATAGGGGTTACTCCGCTCTCTGGTAGAAGTGGGTCGTGGCGGCTGACTTGCCGCCCGAAACGATGGCGCCGCTGATGATGCGGCCGACGGCACGGCATCCGCCAACGTGAGCGGGCGATCGGGGAAAAAGACCTGTAACGCCCTTGGTTTGTCATCCTGGCCACTGCCGATCAGATAGGTGACACGCTCCCCCGGCTCGGGCACCCGGCCATCTGATTGCAGCGCCGTAACATGCACAAACAGCCCTGCACTGCGTGATCCATTGATTGCCTGCTCGGCGCCATTTTGCTCCGGCGTAATAAACCCAAAGCCGCGCGCCTCGTTCCAGCTCGCGATCCGTCCCTGATAACGCATCTGTCCATCCTTGTTGTTATCCATGTGAGCACTATCTTGCCCGACAATCATGTTGCCCAAAAGCGCAGCGGCCCGACAGGGAGCCGCTGAGTCAATCTCAAAACGGTGATCGGGCGCAGCCTGCGTTAAGGATCAAGCCAGCTGGGACACCTTGATGATCTCGGCGATGCGACCCAGCATCCGCAGCGAGGTGTGATGCTCGGTGGCATCTGCGGCGGCGCAGGCATCCTCCAGAATGGTGATGGCGTAGTCGCGATCGTGACCATCCCGCGTTGCCGCCTGAATGGCCCAGCTAGTGCTCACCCCGCACAGATAGAGGTGGTCGATGTGATTGGCCCGCAGCGCAGGCTCCAGCGCCGTGCCATAGAAGGGGCTGACCCTGGGCTTGGCCAACACCAGATCACCGGGCTGCACATCCAGATCCGGGTGAAAGTCGGTGCCCGGGTCGCTAAGCGACAGCGCTCCAAACTGGTGAGCACGACCAAACATGGGAGACCCCTTGGGTTGCAGCTGATAGCCGCCGTCAAAGCCCACCTTGATCAGCACTACCAGCCAGCCGTTGGCGCGGGCATGGGCCAGCGCCTGATTGGCATGCGCAACAGCATCCTGCTCCAGCACATGGGCTGCGGAGGCGGCAATGCGCCCGTCGGGGTGGGCGATGTCGTTGATAAAATCGATCACCAGCAGTGCCTTGTTCATCACCTTTGCTCCTTCGCGCATTCAGCCCGTGTTACCTGGTTTCTACCTGTCATACCAGCCCAAGTGCGTAGCGCAGGGCCATCTCCTTCAGGGGGCCCGCCTTGTCCGCCAGATTGAGGGCCAGATTGCGGGCCAGCTTGAGGGGGCCAATCTCGTTGCTGAACACCCCGTAGAAGAGATCCATCCCCGACTGCATCAGCAGGTTGTCGGGGCGACGGCGTCGCTCGTAACGCTCGGCCAACGCCAGCTGATGCCAGTCGGCGCCAGCTCCTTGCAGCAGATCAGCCCAGCAGGCCACATCCTTGAAGCCAAGGTTGACCCCCTGCCCCGCCAGCGGGTTGATGGTGTGGGCGGCATCGCCAAGCAGCACCACCCGACCGGCGTGGTAGTCGTTGGCGTGGCGGCGCACCAGCGGGAAACTCCCCTTTCCGGTGACGGTAAATCCGCCGAGCCGACTCGGGAAGTGGCGGCGCACTTCGGCGGCGAGCGCCTCGTTGCTCATGGCTGCCAGCGCCCGGATCCGGGCCGGGCTGTCATACCACACCAGAGAGCCGTGCTGACCGGGCAGCGGCAAGAAGGCGCGCGGGCCGCTCGGGGTGAACTGCTGCCAGGTGATATCTTCCTGCGCAAAGTCGGTGTCGATATTGATCAGCATGCAGTGCTGGCGGTACTCGAAGCGCGATACGCCGATACCCGCCAGCTTGCGGGTGTGGGATTCGGCACCGTCACAGGCCAGCACCCAGCGGGCCGCCAGCTCGGTGCCATCATCCAGAGTCAGCACTGCTTCATCCGCACTCTGGCGCAGGCTGGTCACCGCCGCCGGGGTATGGGTCTGGATGGTGGGGAAATCCTCCATCCGTTTGAGCAGGGCGAGCTGCACCAACCGATTTTCGATGATGTAGCCGAGCTGGGGCAGACCGAGATCGGCGGCATTGAAGCGGGTGGCAAAACCGTCCAGCTCCCAGGTCTCCAGCCGGCGATAGGGGCAGAGCCGCATCTGTTGCAGATGGTGCCAGGCACCGGCCTGCTCCAGCAGCGCCACCGAGGCCTGACTGATGGCGGAGACCCGCAGATCCAGCGGCTGCTCCGGCACGTAATGCTCCGGCAGTTGGGTCTCGATGACCCGCACCGAGAGGCCCTGAGCCGCCAGCAGACAGGCGGTGGCGGCGCCCACCATGCCGGCGCCGACGATGGCGATATCACACTGTTCCATACATTTATTCCTGAAAGGGTGCGTCCGGCGACAGCGCCCGGACGTGAACCGGATGGCTGCATGATAGCGCAAGGGCGACTGATAAACAGTGAGACAAACGGGGAATTGCTGCGTCAAATCAAGGAGAAAGCTTATTGAGCTTGCTGGCAACAGGTATCGGGTGAGCACCATTGCCAGCTGGATATTAGCTAGGCAGTATCCAGATTGCGGAGTAAAATGCGCGGTCCTTTGACCATGCCGATTTCAAAACAAGTCAAGAGAAGCAATGAGCAAGAAACTTCACATTAAAACCTGGGGTTGCCAGATGAACGAGTATGACTCGTCCAAAATGGCCGACCTGTTGGATGCCAGCAATGGCTACACCCTTACCGAAGAGCCCGAAGAGGCAGATGTCTTGCTGCTGAATACCTGCTCCATCCGCGAAAAGGCGCAGGAGAAGGTGTTCCACCAGCTGGGACGCTGGAAAAAGCTCAAGGCCAACAAGCCCGCTCTGGTGATCGGCGTGGGTGGCTGCGTTGCCTCTCAGGAGGGCGATGCCATCCGCCAGCGCGCTCCCTATGTGGATATCGTGTTCGGCCCGCAGACCCTGCATCGCCTGCCCGCCATGATCAAGGAAGTGCAAGAGGGCCGTGGCGCCCAGGTTGATATCGCCTTCCCCGAGATCGAAAAATTCGACAGCCTGCCCGAACCGCGCGCCGAAGGGGCTACCGCGTTCGTCTCCATCATGGAAGGCTGCTCCAAATACTGTACTTACTGCGTGGTGCCCTACACCCGCGGTGAAGAGGTGAGCCGACCGCTGGACGACGTGCTCTACGAAATCGCCCAGCTCGCCCAGCAGGGCGTGCGCGAAGTGAACCTGCTCGGCCAGAACGTCAACGCCTACCGCGGTCCGACCTTTGATGGCGGCATCTGCACCTTCGCCGAGTTGCTGCGTCTGGTGGCCGCTATCGACGGTATCGATCGCATTCGCTACACCACCAGCCACCCGATCGAGTTCACCGACGACATCATCGAAGTCTACAAAGATACCCCGGAAGTGGTCAGCTTCCTGCACCTGCCGGTGCAGAGCGGCTCCGACCGCATCCTGACCATGATGAAGCGCCCGCACACCATCCTGGAGTACAAATCCAAGATCCGTCGCCTGCGTGCCGCCCGTCCCGACATCACCATCAGCTCCGACTTTATCGTTGGCTTCCCGAACGAGACGGACGAAGACTTTGAAGCGACCATGAAGTTGATCGAGGATGTGGGTTTCGACATGAGCTTCAGCTTCATCTTCAGCCCGCGCCCGGGCACCCCGGCCGCCGACATGCCCGACGATGTCGACATGGAAGTGAAAAAAGCCCGTCTGGCCCGCCTGCAGCACGTCATCAACAACCAGGCGATGCAGATTGGCCGTGCCATGCTGGGCACCACCCAGCGCATCCTGGTGGAAGGGCCCTCCAAGCTCGACCCGATGCAGCTGTGTGGTCGCACCGAGAACAACCGGGTGGTCAACTTCGAAGGCCAGCACACCCTGATCGGCGGTTTTGCCGACGTGGAGATCACCGAGGTACGTCCCAACTCCCTGCGCGGCAAGTTCATCCGCGGCGAGAGCGAGATGAACCTGCGGATCGCCACCGCACCGAGCGAAATCCTGGCCCGTCGCCCGGATAACGTACCGGACGAGCTGGGCGTTGCCGCCTTCACTCCCCATTAATCCCCTCCTCCCCATTCGCCCGGCGGATGGGGAGCGCCTTGAGACGAGGATATTTTGAGCCGACACATCTCGACCCTGAATCTGCATCTGGAGCCCGCCGACAACCAGCGCCTTGCCAGCCTGTGCGGCCCCTTCGATGACAACATCAAGCAGCTGGAGCGCCGCCTCGGCGTCGAGATCAGCTACCGTGACAGCCACTTCCAGTTGGTGGGCAAACCGGCCCAGCTGGATGCCGCCGCCGTCATCCTCAAGCACCTCTATGTGGAAACCCAGCCCCTCAAGGGCGGCAAGGTGACCGACATCACCCCCGACATGGTCCATCTGGCCATTCAGGAGTCGCGGGTGCTGGAGCAGGATGACGAACCGGCGCCGAGCATCCCCTATGGCAAGGAGGTGACGGTCAAGACCAAGCGCGGTCTCATCAAGCCACGCAGCCCAAATCAGGCCCAGTACATTGCCAATATCGTGCGCCACGACATCTGCTTCGGCATAGGCCCGGCCGGTACCGGCAAGACCTATCTGGCGGTGGCGGCGGCGGTGGATGCGCTGGAGCGTCAGGAGATCCGCCGCATTCTGCTGACCCGTCCGGCGGTGGAAGCGGGGGAGAAGCTCGGCTTCCTGCCCGGGGATCTCTCCCAGAAGGTGGATCCTTACCTGCGCCCGCTCTACGACGCCCTGTTCGAGATGCTGGGCTTTGAGCGGGTCGAGAAGCTGATGGAGCGCAACATCATCGAGGTGGCGCCGCTTGCTTATATGCGCGGAAGAACCCTCAATGACGCCTTTATCATTCTCGATGAGGCCCAGAACACCACCACCGAGCAGATGAAGATGTTCCTCACCCGCATCGGCTTCAACTCCAAGGCCGTGGTCACCGGCGACATCACCCAGGTAGACCTGCCGCGCAACGCCAAATCCGGCCTGCGCCACGCGCTGGAAGTGCTGCCAGGGGTCGATGGTCTGTCGTTCAACTTCTTCGAGTCCAAAGACGTGGTTCGCCACCCGGTGGTGGCCCGCATCGTGCAGGCCTATGAGGCGTTCGACGCCAAACAGGCAGCCGAGAAGGTGGCCGGCCAAACAAACGCCAGCAAAGAGAGTGAGCAATGAGCGTAACCCTGGATCTGCAGCTGGCCAGTGCCAGCACTGACGGCCTGCCCACCGAAGCCCAACTGCAAGGCTGGCTTGACGGCACCATTCTCGGCTTCCAGCAGGAGGCAGAAGTGACGGTACGCATCGTCGACGAGGCGGAGAGCAACGAACTCAACCTCACCTATCGCGGCAAGGACAAGCCCACCAACGTGCTCTCATTCCCGTTCGAGGCGCCGCCCGGTCTGGAGCTGCCGCTGCTCGGCGATCTGGTGATCTGCCGTCAGGTGGTAGAGCGCGAGGCCGAGGAGCAGGGCAAGCCCCTGATGGCCCACTGGGCCCACATGGTTGTGCACGGCAGTCTGCATCTGCTAGGTTATGACCATATCGAGGATGAGGAAGCCGAAGAGATGGAAGCGCTTGAGCGCGACATCATGCAGGAGCTCGGTTTTGCCGATCCTTATCTGAACGACGAAGAGTAAAGAACCGGATGGTCATCGTCTTGAAACAGCAGATGGCCATCCTTATATAACCCGAACTATTTCAAGTGTGTTCATACGAGTAACCAAGAGAGAAAATGACCGACGATCACCCTAGTACCGGCTCGCCGAAGAAAACCTGGCTCGACAAACTCAGCCAACTCTTCCAGGGCGAGCCAAAAGACCGCAATGATTTGGTAGACGTGATAGCCGATGCCGAAGAGCGCGACCTCATCGATCAGGACACCAAGGACATGATCGAGGGGGTGCTGGAGATCGCCGATCTTCGCGTGCGCGATATCATGATCCCCCGCTCCCAGATGGTGACCATCGAGAAGTCCCAACCGGTGGATGCGATCCTGCCGGTGATCATCGAGTCCGGTCACTCCCGCTTCCCGGTGATCAACGAGGACAAGGATCATGTGGAGGGCATTCTGCTCGCCAAGGATCTGCTCCCCTTCGGGTTTGGCGGCCATCACGCCAGCGAGCCGCTACAGCTCGAGAAAATCTTGCGCCCCACGGTGATCGTGCCGGAAAGCAAACGGGTTGACCGTCTGCTCAAGGAGTTCCGTGAAGAGCGCTACCACATGGCCATCGTGGTCGACGAATTTGGTGGCGTCTCCGGTCTGGTGACAATCGAAGACATACTGGAACTGATCGTTGGCGAGATCGACGACGAGTTTGACGACATCGAGGATGAGCCGGACGAGATCCGCCGCCTCAGCAAGCGGGTCTTCTCCATCAGCGCCCTGACCGAGATCGAGGATTTCAACGACTTCTTCGGCACCAAATTCAGCGATGAAGAGGTGGATACGGTAGGCGGTCTGGTGATGCACGCCTTCAGCCACCTGCCCAAGAAGGGTGAGGAGATCGAGCTGGATGGCTACCTGTTCAAGGTGATGCATGCCGACCGGCGTCGTCTGCAGCAGCTGCAGGTGAAGATCCCCGAGCACCATGCGGCGGCGCAATCCGAACCGCAATAAGCAGATCCGCTCGATGTGTGAAACAACGCCCCGACCTCGGGGCGTTGTGCTCTCTGCCACCGGTATCGAGGCTCGCCGTTGCCCCGCTTACAGGTTAAGATACCGGCCATTCGACCCCAGTTGCACACCAAGACGAGCACCATCGCCCGTGAGATTATCCCCTGTTACTTCCAAAATTCTGTTAAGCCTCAGTGCATTGGCCTCTGGTGCCATCGCCGTGCTGGCCTTCTCCCCCTTCGGCTACTGGCCGCTGGTGATCCCCTCCCTGCTTGGCCTCTACGCCCTGCTGGACAAAGCCACGCCGAAACAGGCTGCCTGGCGCGGTTTTGGCTACGCCATGGGACTCTTTTTGCCAGGCCTGTGGTGGATCCATGTCAGCATGACCGAGTTTGGCGGCATCCCGCTGCCGGTCGCCTTTGTGCTGCTGGCCGGGCTCTCCGCCTATCTGGCCCTCTACCCGACGCTCGCCAGCTGGGTTTTTGCCCGCTTCTTTGGCGGCCGTCACTGGAGCCGCTGGCTGCTCGCCTTCCCGGCCCTGTGGTTAGTGGCTGACTGGCTACGCGGCTGGGTGATGACCGGCTTCCCCTGGCTCTGGTTTGGCTACAGCCAGATCGACGGCCCCCTCAAGGGCTTTGCCCCCATTCTCGGGGTGCAGAGCATCACCCTCGCCCTGTTGCTGTCCGCCTCCGCTATCTGGCTGGTGTGGAAATCCCGCTCGCCACTGTGGCTGACGGTGCCTGCCCTGCTGGTGGCAGGTGCTCACGGTCTGATGCAGCTCAACTGGGTGACCCGTGGCGAGCCGGTCAAGGTGGCACTGGTGCAGGGCAATATCGCCCAGTCCCTCAAGTGGGATCCGGAGGCGCTGGCCCCCACGGTGCGCACCTATCAGGACTTGAGCCGCGAGAATCAGGATGCCGACATCATCATCTGGCCGGAGTCGGCGATCCCGGCCATCGAGAAGGCGATGGGCCCCTATCTGGAGAATCTGGACAAGGCGATGAAGGTGAACGATACCGGCCTGCTGGCGGGGATCATTCACTACGACGAGCAGCAACAGCGTTTCTACAATACCGTGCTCGGCATGGGGGTGCAGGATGCGGATGGCAAGGAGTCCTACTTCTACAACCACTCCAACCGCTACAACAAATACCACTTGCTGCCCATCGGAGAGTTCGTGCCGTTTGAAGATCTGCTACGCCCCATCGCCCCCTTCTTCAACCTGCCGATGTCCTCCTTCAGCCGGGGTGACGAAGTACAGCCAAACCTGATCGCCAAGGGGCTCAAGTTTGCCGCCGCCATCTGCTACGAGATCATCTTCCCGGAGGAGGTACGCCGCAACGTCAATGCCGATACCGACTTCCTGCTGACCGTCTCCAACGACGCCTGGTTCGGCACCAGCATCGGCCCCTGGCAACACATGGAGATCGCCCGGATGCGCGCGCTGGAGCTGGCTCGTCCGCTGCTGCGCGACACCAACACCGGCATCACCATCGTGACCGAGATCGATGGCAGCATCATCGGCCAGATCCCGCAGTTTGAAGCGGGCGTGCTGCGCAGCGAAGTGCGTCCCGCCCACGGCGAGACCCCCTACATGCGCTTTGGCAGCTGGCCCCTCTATGGCCTGACCGTGCTGCTGCTGGGTCTGGCGCTGGCGCTGCGCCCCAAGGCGCACCCCTGGGCCCGCGAGCTGTAATGACCACCCGCAATTCCCGATAAACAACGAGGCGCCCGCAGGCGCCTCGTTGTTTACGACAACTTATCACGCATCTTTTTGCAGGCAGCAGATCACATAGCCGTAACTGCCCAGATATTGGCGGTGGATGGCCACTTCCCGGTTCAAGTCCTGCCAGGCGGCACTCTCCCCCAGCTCGTCTCGATAGCGCACCAGATTGACCTCGATAGGGTCCAGATAGTTGTTCCAGGCGCTCATCGGCAAGGGAGTGTGTGACAGGCAGCGGTAGCCTGCCGCTTGTATCGTCTCAAGCAGGCCCGCCAGCGTCTGCATGGCGGGATAATCCTGCTGCCAGAATGCCAATGCCTCCTCGGGCGGGTTATCGGTCAGCCAGACCGCATCACTCAGCACGATGCAAGCCTGTGGGCTCGCGAGCAGCGGGCTCCACGCCTTCAGTGCATTGGCAACCCCCATCACGTAAGCGCTCCCCTCTGCCCAGATGAGGTCGGCTGGGGCCAGATCGTCCGGCAGTGCCGCCATGTTGGCGCAGAGGGTGGAGACATGCTCAAAGCCTGCTGCACGGGCGGAGTGCGCCACGGCGGCCAGTGCCTCCTCTTCCAGATCGATGGCTACGATGGCGGCATCGGTCACCTGAGCCAGCGCCATGGTCGAGGCACCGCGCCCGCAACCCATGTCGAGGATCCGGCGCGGCCGGATGGGCAAGGCGGCAAACTGCTGCTGGGTGAAGGCGCGATCCCCCGGCCCCCAGTAACTCATGCCATCCAGCAGCTGGATAAAGTCCTTGATGTAACGCTCATGTTCATTCATGTCTTTGCTCAACCATTGCAAGTGGTAGCGATCTTTCTCGCTAAAACCCTGTTTCATCACCCACGCGAAGTAGGCCTCCGGAGCCTCGCGCTGCAGTTGCAGTTGCAGCTGCCAGGCCTTGAATTCCTCACCGGAGCGCGGGCGCAGCCCTGCCAAGTCCGCCAGCAGATCCCGAGCACGCTGCATCCGCGCCAGCTCCTCATCCAGCTCCCTGACCCGGGCCTGCAATGCTGCTTGATCTATCTCGCCAGCCAGACAGGCGAGGCACTGCTTGAGGCTGAGACCACCCGCCTGCAGGGCCTGCACCATCTGCAGTCGCTGCAGATCCCCCTCGTCATAATGGCGATAGCCGTTGGCGGCCCGGGTACCGGCAATCACCCCCAGCTTCTCGTAATAGAGCAGGGTGGAGCGGGCGAGGCCGCAGCGGCGGGCCAGTTCGGATATTTTCATGGCAATCACTCACGGTGCGGGCCCTCAAGTGACCCGATAGAGATGAGCTTAAACTGTGAAGCTATAGACAGGTCAACGCCCTTTTCCAGAGGTCCGCCATCAAAAACGGCCACCCAAGGGTGGCCGTTGTCAGCGATGTCAGCGATCAGAGCAGCAATGCTACCGGCTCAGAGACCGGCCGCCTCCAGATGTTCCACCAGCAGCTGCACGCTGCGGTTGCCGCGCCACTCGTTGACGTCAAGCCGGTAGACAAGCCGCACCCGCTTGACCGTGGCATCGGGCCAGCGCTTGAGATCGACGCCAAAGGCGATGGCATCCACCGCGTGACCGGAATCGGTTGTCAGCATCATCTTGAGGTGCTTCTCCCCCACCAGCCGCTGCTGAACCAGCACGAACTCGCCGTCGAACAGCGGCTCGGGGAAGGCCTGACCCCAGGGGCCGGAGGCGCGAATAAGCTCCGCCAGCTCGAGGTTGAGCTCGTCTGGCAACAACTCGCCATCGGTGAGCAACACCCCGGTCAAAAGCTCCGGTGTCACCAGCTCACTAATGACCGCCTCAAAGGCCCGACCGAACGCCTCGATGTTGGCCTTGGGCAGGGTCAGCCCCGCCGCCATGGCGTGACCGCCAAACTTGCCCATCAGGCCCGGATGACGAGTGTCGAGCAGTTCCAGTGCATCGCGCAGGTGCACGCCGGGGATAGAGCGGCCGGAGCCCTTGAGCTCGCTCTCGCTGCTCTCGGCAAAGGCAATGACCGGGCGGTAGTACTTCTCCTTCACCTTGGAAGCCACCAGCCCCACCACCCCCTGATGCCATTCGTTGCGGTGCAGCACTATGCCCGACGGCACCTCGCCATCGCGAAAACGGATCTGCTCCAGGGTGGCGAGGGCCTCCTGCTGCATCCCCTGCTCAATCTCCTTGCGCTCCTGATTGAGGCTGTCCATCTCGGCCGCAAGCTGGCGCGCCAGATTGAGATCATCGCAGAGCAGACAGGCGACCCCGAGGGACATGTCATCGAGGCGCCCTACCGCATTGAGGCGTGGCCCCAGTGCAAAACCGAGGTCGGCGGCGGTGAGGCGGCGACCATCGCGGCCCGACACATCCACCAGCGCCTGAATGCCGGGACGACAGCGCCCGGCCCGGATCCGCTGCAAGCCCTGATGGACCAGAATGCGGTTGTTGCCATCGAGCGCCACCACATCGGCGACCGTGCCGAGGGCCACCAGATCGAGGTAATCCGCCACATTGGGGGCGCGTAACCCTTGCCGTTCGTACCAGCCGAGCTGACGCAGATGGGTGTTGAGGGCCGCCATCAGGTAGAAGGCCACCCCCACCCCGGCCAGCGACTTGGAGGGGAAATCGCAACCGCGCTGGTTCGGGTTGACGATGGCATCGGCGTCAGGCAGCTCCTGACCCGGCAAATGGTGATCGGTAACCAGTACCTGCATGCCGGCCGCCTTGGCTGCCGCCACCCCGGCGATGCTGGAGATGCCGTTATCCACCGTGATCAGGAACTCGGCGCCACGGGCCACCGCCAGCTTGACAATCTCGGGGGTGAGGCCGTAGCCAAACTCGAAGCGGTTGGGCACCAGAAAATCGATGTGGCGACCGCCCATGGCGCGCAGGGCCAGCACACACAGGGCCGAACTGGTGGCACCATCGCAGTCGAAGTCGCCGACAATCAGGATCCGTTTCTGGGCGGTCAGGGCATCCGCCAGCAGCGGCACCGCCTGTTCCATGCCATAGAGGCGCTGGGGCGGCAACAGCTGGCTGGCGCTGCGCTCCAGCAGGGCGGGATCCTCTACGCCACGGCTGGCGAAGATTTGGCGAAGCAGGGGATGCAGGGTGGCAGGCAGATGGGAATCATCAACTCGCGGACGACGACGGATTTGCAGGGACATCAATATGATCCAGTATCTTGAGCAGCTGTTCGGGGCTCTGATACCCGCGCACCAGATCCCCGTCGGAGGAGACCCAGGCCGGCAGTACCTTGACCCCCAACCATTGGCTCAGGCCAATATTTTGGATAAGGGTCTCACTACATGCCGTTTGAGGCAAATAGGCTTTTAACGGATCATTTTGCAGCAGGGGATCGCTGCACCAGTCGGCGGCCCGTTCGGCGTGATCAATCACCGGATAGAGAGCCACGCTCACCCCGGATGCCTGCAGGTGTTGCAAGGTGCCGGAGAGCTGACGACGCTTTGCGTCCTGCTCGCCGAGAAACAGCGCGACCCGGTGACGCTCATCCCGAGCCTTGAGCACGATGGGGGCATGGGCCACCTGTGCCAAGCCAAGTCGGCGCTGCTCGCGCATACCCGAAATGGTCAGGTTCTTCATGTCGCGGGTCATATCCAGCATGACCCCCTGCACCACATAATCCCCTTTGGCATCGCTGTAAAGCACCCCCTGTGAGGTGCCCAGCATATACAACCCCGCGATCGGGGTCGGTTCAACCAGATAGACGGGGACCCCCAGCCGGGCTGTGATGGTCTGTTTCAAGGCTTGGGTATCCATCCCCGCTCTGGCAGCAAATGTGCACAAAAGCATCATTCCCAGTAGTAAATACTTCACTTGTTTACTCACGTGGTATGAATGAATCGACCCAGCAAACTACAGCAGCACAGCTCATCATTCAACCAGCTACTTACCAAAAAATTAATATCACTTTGTACCAAAAAAATGGTTCCCCCCGATTGCCAAGGACTCATAACGCCCGCAAGCTAGTCAGGACGACAGGAACAACGCGGCTTAGCCTCTGTTTTTCCTGACAAGAGTTCGCCCTTTGGCAAGGGTAATCAACGCGCTATCTTGTTTAATTTCGGAGGAAATAATGAGTCTGATTCAAGAGTTCAAAGCCTTTGCCGCCCGCGGCAACGTCATCGATATGGCGGTCGGTATCATCATTGGTGCCGCCTTCGGCAAAATTGTCTCCTCTTTTGTCGGTGACGTGATCATGCCGCCCATCGGCCTGATCCTGGGCGGCGTGGACTTCAGCGACCTGGCGGTCACCCTGAAGGCCGCAGAAGGTGCAACACCCGCCGTAGTTATCGCCTATGGCAAGTTCATCCAGACCATCATCGACTTTCTGATCATCTCCTTCGCCATCTTCATGGGACTGAAGGCCATCAACACCCTGAAGAAGAAGCAGGAAGAGGAAGCCGCCGCCCCGGCAGGCCCGACCAAGGATCAGGAGCTGCTGACCGAGATCCGTGATCTGCTGAAATCCCAGCAAGGGAAATAAGCGCCATCTCCTGTCGTGTAGAGATAAAAAAACCGCCTGCTGGCGGTTTTTTGTTGTTGGGAGGCCAGCCACTCAAGCTCTGGGGTGATGCTCACCGTGCAGCGCCTTGAGCCGTTCGTTGGCCACATGGGTGTAGATCTGGGTGGTGGAAAGATCCGCGTGACCCAGCAGCATCTGCACAACCCGCAGGTCTGCGCCGTGGTTGAGCAGATGGGTGGCGAAGGCGTGGCGCAAGGTATGGGGGGATAGCTCGCCGTTGATCCCGGCCCGCAGGGCATAGAGCTTGATGCGATGCCAGAAGGTCTGGCGGGTCATCATACGGGCCTGCTTGGAGGGAAACACCACATCCGAGCTGGTGCCCCCCAGCAGCAGGGTGCGGGCCTCGCGGTAGTAACGCTCCAGCCAGTGCATCGCCTCCTCGCCCATGGGCACCAACCGCTCCTTGTTACCCTTGCCAATAACCCGCACCAAACCCTGACGTAAACTGACATGCTCGGCGGTGAGCCCCACCAGCTCGGAAACCCGCAGCCCGGTAGCGTAGAGCAGCTCCAGCATCGCCTTGTCCCGCAGCTCCAGCGGGTCATCCACCAGCGGCGCACTCAGCAACGCATCCACTTCCGCTTCGCTTAAATCAGAGGGAAGTTTTTTCGGCAGCTTGGGCCCCTCCAGCAGCACGGTCGGATCGTCGCTGCGCAGCTTCTCGCGGTTGAGATACTGGTAAAAACGGCGCAGGGCCGAGAGAAAACGGGCGGTGCTGCTGGCCGCAAACTGGTGATCGACCCGCCAGGCAAGGTAGTGCTGGATCTCGTCCATCCCCGCCAACAGCAGCGAGCTCCCCTGCTCGTCGAGCCAGAGGGAGAACTTCTCCAGATCGCTGCGATAAGAGCTGACCGTGTTGTCAGACAATCCCCGCTCCAGCCAGAGAGCATCGAGAAAGGGTTCAATCAGGGGATGGGGGTCGGGTTTGCTCATAGTGCGCTGCAATCAGGGGAAAGATGGCCCATTGTAACGCGCCAACTCCTTGGAAAGACAAGGCACTTTCATTGGAAAGATAAGGCACGTTTGCCACGCCCCTTGCCAGGCGGTGAAGGTCGAATGGCAATCTGCTAGACTGGCGCCCTCCCATTACGTTACCCATCGTGTTGCCAACATGGCGCAACCCACACGAGCATGCGAGAACGCGCCAAAAGCAAGCGAGAAAGCGCCAACAGAGAGAAGAGCGATGAAGATTGGTCTGTTTTACGGTTCCACCACCTGCTACACCGAGATGGCTGCCGAGAAGATCCGCGCCCTCATCGGCCCCGAGCTGGTGGATATTCACAATATCAAGGATGTCTCCCTGCGCCGGATGGAGGATTACGAGATCCTGATCCTCGGCATCTCCACCTGGGATTTTGGCGAACTGCAGGAGGACTGGGAGTCCCGCTGGGAAGATATCGCCGATCTCCATCTGGAGGGACGCATCGTGGCCCTGTTTGGCCTCGGCGATCAGCTCGGTTATGGCGAATGGTTCCAGGACGCCCTTGGCATGCTGCACGATCAGCTGGTGCCAAAAGGGGTCAAGCTGGTGGGCTACTGGCCCAACGAAGGGTACGAATTCGATGCCTCCAAGGCACTGATCGACGATGGCCGTCACTTCGTCGGGCTGGCCCTTGATGATGCCAACCAATATGACCAGACCGATCCGCGCATCGAGCAGTGGGTCGAGCAGATCCTGAGCGAAATCCACGCCCTGCTCTGATCTTTCCCACGTTTTGGCAAAACGACCCTGAGCGCCTGGC
This sequence comes from Aeromonas sp. s8, assembly GCF_040907785.1. NCBI lineage: Bacteria > Pseudomonadati > Pseudomonadota > Gammaproteobacteria > Aeromonadales > Aeromonadaceae > Aeromonas > Aeromonas sp. s8. The sequence goes on along the minus strand of NZ_JBFOCL010000057.1, from coordinate 162,883 downwards.
CCTGGCCGTCGGGCGCAGTTATCGCACCGATTTTCTCAATCGGTATCATCGCATGACGCTATAGCGACTTTTTTGTGCTGGTCTGCAACAATGGACTCGACATCCCATAACAATCAGAGCCGGATGTCGGAAGCAAACGGACAGACCAGAAAAGGATATTCTATGACCCCATTCTCCCTGTTGGCCCCCGCCATTGCCCGTGACGTGCTCGATCACGCGCTGGCGCTGGGTGCCGATTTTGCCGAGCTGTTTGTGGAGCGCAAGCGCCGCAGCCAGCTCAGCCTGCTCTCCAGCCAGATAGAGAACATCAGCGGCGGCCTCGATTTCGGCATCGGTGTGCGCCTCTGTTACGACCACAAGGTGCTCTACGGCTACACCAATCTGGCCAACCGCGACGAACTGCTGCGCATCGTCACCCTGCTGGCGGCCAAAGACCGCCGCGACCCAGTGGTGACCGCCACCGCCTTCGATTTCACCCGCTTGAGCGATCGCAACCCGGTGGCGCTGCCGCTCTCGGCAGACAAGCTGCTGGAGCAGAAGATCGCCTATCTGCACGCCATGGATGCGGCGGCCCGCGCCGAGAGCAGCAAGGTGAGCCAGTTCTCCGGCAACGTGCTGGGCTGGGAGCAGGAGGTGGAGATCTTCAACAGCGAAGGGCTGCAAGTGGCCGATCGCCGCCACTACAACCGCATCATGGCCCAGACTATCGCCATGGAAGGGAGCGAGCAGAGCGTCGGTTACGAGGCCCCCGGCGCCCTGATGGGGTGGGAGCATGCCGATCGCATCGATCCGCGCGAGCTGGCCCTCACCGCCACCCGTCAGGCACTGGTGAAGCTGGGCGCGGCTCCCTGTCCGAGCGGCACCCTGCCGGTCATCATGGAGAACGGCTTTGGCGGCGTCATCTTCCACGAGGCGTGCGGCCACCTGCTGGAGACTACCTCGGTGGCCAAGAAGGCGTCGGTGTTCCACGACAAGATGGGCCAGCTTATCGCCAATCCGGTGGTCAATGCGGTGGATGAAGGCTTGCAGAGCAACGCCTGGGGCTCCATCAACGTCGATGACGAGGGGATGGCGACCCAGCATACCCAGCTCATCAAGGACGGCGTACTGACCGGCTTTCTGGTGGACAGAATGGGTGCCCTCAAAACGGGCTACGCACGCACCGGCTCGGGGCGGCGCGAATCCTACAAGTACGCCCCCACCTCGCGCATGCGCAACACCTATATCGAACCGGGCCACCACAGCCTCGACGATATGCTGGCCACGGTAGAGCACGGCATCTACGCCAAGAAGATGGGGGGCGGCTCGGTACAGCCCGGCACCGGTGAATTCAACTTCAATGTGCAGGAAGCCTACCTCATCGAGCACGGCAAAATCACCAAGCCGCTCAAGTCAGCCACCCTTATCGGCACCGGCCCGCAGGTGCTGAAAGAGATCTCCATGGTGGGCCGCAATCTGGCGCTGGCTGCCGGCATGTGCGGCTCTGTCTCGGGCTCGGTCCCCACCTCGGTGGGCCAGCCGGCGCTGAAAGTAGACAATATTCTGGTGGGAGGGAACGCCTGATGAGCCAGCTCGACATGAACCAACTGCTCACTCGCCTGCTCGACAAGGTGGCCGACCTCAACGCCGAGGCAGACATCATCGCCAATCAGGAGAAGGCCTTCTCCCTCAAGGCAGACAAGGGCGAGCTGGGTGAATACAAGGTCACCAGCAGCCAGCAACTGGGTATTCGCCTGATAAAAGAGGGTCGGGTCGGCATCGCCTACTCGGAATCCCTCGATGAGCTGGCGCTGGATGCCATGCTGCAGGATGCGCTCGATGCCAGCCGCTTTGCCAAGGTGGATGCGGATCAGCGCATCTCGGTGGCCAATAGCCGGATCACCACAGATTGCGCCGAGATCAACCAGCCCGATACCACGCCGGTTGAGGAGAAGATCGCTCTGGCCCTGCGCCTGGAATCTGACATGCTGGCCATGCCCGATGTGAGCGGCGCTCCCTACAACAGCTTCTTCGAAGGGGAGAGCCAGCTCTGGCTCGCCAACAGTCAGGGCACCCTCTGCCAGCACGGCGAGTTCAGCGTCGGCTGCTACACCTCGGCGCTGGTGGAACGGGATGGCCGCCAGTCGATGCACTCGCAGGGCCAGTATGGCCGTCGCTTCGACGAGCTGAACAGTCAGGCCCTGATCGAGCAAATCTACGCCATCGCCGATGGTCTGCTGCCCGGTGAAGCGGTGCCGAGCAGTCGCTACAGCGTCATCTTTAGCACCAACTGCTTCGCCAGCCTGTTTGGCTGCTTTCAGGGGGTGCTGTCGGGCAAGTGGGCCCAACAAGGGATCAACCCCTGGCGCAGCAAGGTCGGCCAAAGCGTAGCGTCACGCTGGCTTACTCTGGAGAGCCGGGTCTATATGCCGGGCGGCATGAACATCAAGGCGTTTGATGGCGAGGGGGCGGCCAGCTCTGATCTGCTGCTGATTGGCGAAGGGGAGCTGAAGACCCTGCTCCACAACAGCGCCACTGCCCACCACTTTGGCGTCGCCAGCAACGGCTCGGCCGCTCGCGGTGCCCGCAGCGCCCTCGATGTGACCGCTCGCCATCTGGTGTTTGGCGCGGGCCCCCACTGCGAAGCGGAAGTGCAGAGCGGCGACTATCTGGAGCTGGTCAAGCTGGATGGCCTGCATTCCGGTGCCGATGCGGTGAGCGGCGACTTCTCGTTTGGCGCGTCGGGCTTCCTCTGCCGCGATGGGGTGCGACTGCAGCCGGTGCGCGGCATCACGGTAGCAGGCAACTTCTACCGCCTGCTGGGCGAGCTGGAAGCGGTCGGGGATACCCTGCACCACAACGACGGCAAGGGCTTCTACGCCCCGCTTATCCGTTTTGGTGGCCTCTCCATCGCGGGCAAGTAAACGTCCCGACGAAACCTGCAAGCAAGAAAAAGGCGCCTGATGGCGCCTTTTTGCTCGTTGTCTCGTCCGCCTTGATGGCATGACTCAGGGCGAGAGCGGCTCGCGGTGATACTCGGCGCAGCCGCATTCGGGGCAAGTATCGAGCTGCTGGGGATGCAGCACGGTATGGCGCCAGCCACACTGGTCGCACACCATGACCCCGAGCCCTACCCAGTCACCCGCTTCGTAAACACCCTTGTGCTCCAACTCGTCGGCCAGCTCCCGCCACTCCACCTGGGCGCGGTCGGTCACATCCGCCAGCCAGGACCAGGCGGTGTCTTTGAGGGCCAACATAAAGGCAGACTCTTCGACCTGCGCACTATCGTCATGGCGCCCCTCGTCATAGTTGCCCAGATCCCGCTTCACGTACTCGGCGATCAGCGCCAGTTCGTCCTGAGTCAGGTCGCTGGCCGCCTCCAGATAGGCCTGCACCTTGGCAATCATCCGGTTGAGGCGCTCCCCCTGGAACTCTTCAGTCTCTTGCCACTGTTTTTGCAGCTCGGCAATGAAGGCTTCGTACCCTTTTTGACGTTTGTCCATGGCTCTAACTCCTCTACTAAACCCTGATCTGGCCCGGCTTAAGGCCCAAGGGACGCTGGCGGTTGTTGCCGCCGCAGGATATGGGTATTCTATTGCGATTTCCCAGCTGATTTATCTATTCATTTCACAGATCCGGATGTCACCAATGCAAGAGCAATACGTTCCCCAATCAATCGAACCAGCAGTGCAAAAGCACTGGGATGCCAAGAAAACCTTCAAGGCCGTGGAGAAGGTAGACAAGGAGAAGTTCTACTGCCTGTCCATGTTCCCCTATCCGTCTGGTCGACTACACATGGGGCACGTTCGTAACTACACCATAGGTGATGTGATCTCCCGTTATCAACGCCTCAATGGCAAGAACGTGCTGCAACCCATAGGTTGGGATGCATTCGGTCTGCCGGCCGAGAACGCCGCGATCAAAAACAATACCGCACCGGCGCCCTGGACCTACGAAAACATCGAATACATGAAGAACCAGCTGAAGATGCTGGGTCTGGGTTATGACTGGGATCGTGAAGTCGCCACCTGCAAACCGGATTACTACCGCTGGGAGCAGTGGTTCTTCACCAAGCTCTACGAGAAGGGTCTGGTCTACAAGAAGACCTCCTCCGTCAACTGGTGCCCGAACGACATGACAGTGCTGGCCAACGAGCAGGTAGTCGACAACTGCTGCTGGCGCTGTGACACCCCGGTGGAGCAGAAAGAGATCCCCCAGTGGTTCATCAAGATCACCGACTACGCCGAAGAGCTGCTCAACGACATCGACAATCTGGAAGGCTGGCCAGAGATGGTCAAGACCATGCAGCGCAACTGGATTGGCCGCTCCGAAGGGGTCAACATCAGCTTCGCCATCGAGGGTCAGGCTGAGCAGCTGGAGGTCTATACCACCCGTCCGGACACCTTCATGGGCGTCACCTATGTCGGTATCGCTGCCGGTCACCCGCTGGCGCTGCAAGCAGCCCAGAACAATCCTGAGCTGGCCGCCTTTATCGAAGAGTGCAAGAACACCAAGGTCGCCGAAGCCGAGTTGGCCACCATGGAGAAGAAGGGCATGGCCACCGGCCTCTATGCCATTCACCCGCTGGATGGCCGCAAGGTACCGGTCTGGGTCGCCAACTTTGTGCTGATGAACTACGGCACCGGCGCCGTGATGGCAGTTCCGGCCCACGATCAGCGTGACTTCGAATTCGCCACCAAATATGGCCTCGACATCAAGGCGGTGATCAAGCCGGTTGATGGCGACGTCGACGTGAGCGAAGCCGCTTACACCGAGAAGGGCGTGCTGTTCAACTCCGGCGAGTTCGACGGTCTCGACTTCCAGGGCGCCTTCGATGCTATCGCCAGCAAGCTGGAAGGGCTCGGCAAGGGCAAGCGCACCGTCAACTACCGTCTGCGTGACTGGGGTGTCTCCCGTCAGCGTTACTGGGGTGCCCCCATCCCGATGCTGACTCTGGCTGACGGTACCGTAGTGCCGACGCCGGAAGACCAGCTGCCGGTACTGCTGCCGGAAGACGTGGTGATGGATGGTATCCAGAGCCCGATCAAGGCCGACGCCGAGTGGGCCAAGACCACTTACAACGGTCAGGAAGCGTTCCGCGAGACCGATACCTTCGACACCTTTATGGAGTCCTCCTGGTACTACGCGCGCTACTGCTCCCCGGACTACGACAAGGGCATGCTGGATCCGGCGGCTGCCAACCACTGGCTGCCGGTGGATCAGTACATCGGCGGTATCGAACACGCCTGTATGCACCTGCTCTATGCCCGCTTCTTCCACAAGCTGCTGCGTGACGCGGGTCTGGTCAACAGCGACGAGCCGTTCAAGCGCCTGCTCTGCCAGGGCATGGTGCTGGCCGACGCCTTCTACTACAAAGACGAGAAGGGCGGCAACGTCTGGGTCAGCCCGACTGACGTCAAGGTAGAGCGTGACGAGAAGGGTCGCATCACCAAGGCCATCGATAACGAAGGCCGCGAAGTGCTCCACTCCGGCATGACCAAGATGTCCAAGTCCAAGAACAACGGCATCGACCCGCAGCTGATGGTCGAGCGTTACGGCGCCGATACCGTCCGTCTGTTCATGATGTTCGCCTCCCCAGCCGAGATGACCCTGGAGTGGTCCGACTCCGGCGTAGAGGGTGCCCAGCGCTTCCTGCGTCGCCTGTGGCGCGTCACCTTCGAACACGTTTCCGGTGGCGCCGTTGCCGCACTGGATGTGGCTGCTCTCACCAACGAGCAGAAAGCGGTACGCCGTGAACTGCACAAGACCATCGCCAAGGTAAGCGATGACGTGGGTCGCCGTCAGACTTTCAACACCGCCATCGCCGCCATCATGGAGCTGATGAACAATCTGGCCAAGCTGGGCAACGACGAGCAGGACCGCGCCCTGATGCAGGAAGCGCTGGAAGCCGTGGTGGTCATGCTCTACCCCATCACCCCGCACATCGGCTTCGAGCTGTGGAAGATGCTGGGCAAGGGCGACGACATCGATCACGCAGCCTGGCCGGTGGCCGATGAAGCGGCCATGGTCGAGACCGAGAAGCTGGTGGTGGTACAGATCAACGGCAAGATGCGCGGCAAACTGACCGTGCCGGCCGAGATCAGCCAGGCCGACGTCGAGAAGCTGGCGATGGCCGATGCCTCCGTGCAGAAGTTCACCGACGGTCTGACCGTGCGCAAGGTGATCTATGTACCGGGCAAGCTGCTCAACATCGTTGCTAACTGATCGGTTGCCAACTGATCATTGCCAATCTGTGACAGCAAACGGATGATAACGGCGGGCCCTGCGCCCGCCGCTTTCCCTTAATGCAAAGAGGATTTTCTATGGGCACCATCTTCACCCGCTGGATGGCCATCGTGCTGGCTGGTCTGCTGCTGCAAGGCTGCGGCTTTCACATGCGCGGTAACGGCATTCCGAGCGAGCTGATGACCATGAAGGTCGTGGGCGACAACAAGAGCGACTTCTACCGGATGGTTACCACCCGCCTGAAGGCCTCTGGCGTGACCCTGGCCGACAAGGAGGGCATTCCGGTGCTCACTCTGGGCGGCGTAGGCAGCACCAGTCAGGTTGCCTCGGTCAACGCACTGGGGACGGACACCGAATATGTGCTGGGCTTTGGTACCCAGTTCACCATCTCGGTACCAGGCAAGCCGACTCAGGTCTTCCCCATCAACTTCAACCGCAGCTTCCTCAACAAGCCGGATGCAGCGCTCGCCTCCTCCCGTGAGCAGGAGCAGCTCAACCGCGAGATGCAGGAGCAGGCGGCCAATCAGGTGATCCGGCAGTTGAGTCAGGTCAGCTTCTGATGCGAGTACTTTGATGAGAGTCTACCCCGAACAATTTGGTGACCACCTCAAAGCAGGGCTTCGGCCCTGCTATCTCGTTTTTGGCGACGAGCCCCTGTTGCGACTGGAGGCAATCGATGCCATCCGTCAGATCGCCCGCAAGCAGGGTTTCGATGAGCGCCACACCTTCGTGGTGGAACAGGGGCTGGACTGGAATCAGGTCTACGATGCCTGTCAGGCCATGAGCCTCTTCTCCGCCCGCCAGATCATCGAGCTGGAGCTGCCCGCCAAGGTGGACAAGGATCTGGCCGCCCGCATCAGCGAAATTGGCAAGCAGCTTCATCCCGACCTGCTGCTGGTGCTGAGTGGCGGTCGCCTCAACCAGACCCAGATGAAAGCAGCCTGGTTCGACAAGCTCTACCAAATTGGCACCTATGTGCCGGTCAACCATCCGGAGCCCAAGTTTTTCCCGCGCTGGATGAGCGCCCGTTTTGCGCGTTTCGGCCTCAAGGCGCTGCCGGATGCCATCAACTTCATGTGCCACTCCTACGAGGGCAACCTGCTGGCCGCCAGCCAGGAGATCGAGAAGCTGACCCTGCTCTCGCCGCCCCAGCCCATCAGCGTCACCTATCTGCAAGAGACCATTATCCGCCACGCCCACTTCACCCCGTTCCAGCTGGTCGATACCCTGCTGGAGGGCAAGGTGAACCGGGCCCAGCGCATTCTGGCCGCCCTGCGGGCCGAAGGCACCGAGCCGGGGATGCTGGCCTGGACCCTTTGCCGCGAGCTGGAGCAGCTGACCGAGCTGTCGTTGGCGATGCGCAACGGCCAGCCGCTGGGTGAGCACTTCAGCCGCCTGCGCATCTGGCAGAGCCGCCAGCAGCTCATTCAGCAAGCACTGACCCGACTGCCATTTGCCAAGTTGCAGCAACTGTGGCAACTGATGGCCCAATTGGACGATGCCCAGCGCCGCTTCGATACCGAACAGGCGTGGCTGATGCTGCAGACCATTGCCCTCGGCTTTCGTGATGGCACCCCGCTGCCGCTGGTGATGGAGAGCAGCCCGTGCTGAAGGCGCCTGTCGGTTTGCTTGGCGGCACCTTCGACCCCATCCATATCGGTCATCTTCGCCCGGCCATCGAGGCGCGTGATGCCCTAGGTCTGGCCGAGATGCGGCTGATCCCGAACCATATCCCGCCCCACCGTGCCAATCCGTTCTGCTCGAGCGAACAGCGCCTCGCCATGGTCAAGCTGGCGGCGGCGGAGAACCACCACTTTGTGGTGGATGAGCGGGAGCTGAAGCGGGATAAACCCTCTTACACCATCGATACCCTGATCGAGCTGCGTCGTGAACTGCCCGATACGCCGCTCTGTTTTCTGATGGGGATGGATTCCCTGCTGAGCCTGCCAAGCTGGCACCGCTGGCAGGAGCTGCTCGACTATGCCCATCTGGTGGTGAGCGTGCGGCCGGGCTGGCAACCGGATTATCCGGCCGGGGTGGCGCAGCTGCTGGCGCACCATCACACCACGGATGCCAACGCGCTGCATCAGCGTCTGGCCGGTCATATCTGGCTGGCGGACAACCAGCCCATCGAACTGTCAGCCACCCGACTGCGAGCCTTGCTGGACGCGGGACAAGACACCCGCTACCTCTTGCCCGAGTCGGTTGCGCACTATATTGATCAACAGGGGCTCTACCGCGCCAACCGCCGCTAGCCCCTGTCGTAATCCCGCCCCACCCGATGGGAAACGGGAGTGACCATGATATAATCCGCCGCCCTGACGCAAACGCTGCGCGCCGGAATACAGGAGAGACTCATTGCAAGGCCAAGAATTGCATGCCTTTATCATCGACAAGATCGATGACATGAAAGGCCGCGACATCATCACCCTCGATGTACGCGGCAAATCCAGCATTACTGACACCATGATCATCTGTTCCGGCAACTCCAGTCGTCACGTCAGCGCCATTGCCCACCATCTGGCCAGCGAGGCCCGCCACGCGGGTCTGGATCTGCTGAGCGTGGAAGGACAACTGAGCGGTGAATGGGTGCTGGTAGATATGGGCTCGGTGATCGTGCATGTGATGCAGGATGAACATCGTGACTTCTACCAACTGGAAAAGCTGTGGAGCGGTGCCGCTCAAATGAATACGCAATAAGAGCACAAGTGTAACGACCATGAAGATCCAGTTGATTGCGGTGGGCACCAAGATGCCCGCCTGGGTAGAGCATGGCTTCGAAGAGTATCGTCGCCGCTTCCCCAAAGACATGCCGTTTGAACTCGTCGAGATCGGCGCTGGCAAACGGGGCAAAAATGCCGACATTCCGCGCATCCTGCAGAAGGAAGGGGAAGCCATGCTGGCGGCTGCGGGGCGCTCGCGCATCGTCACCCTCGACATTCCGGGCAAGCCCTGGACCACGGAGCAGCTGGCTACCCAGCTGGAGGCGTGGAAACTCGATGGCCGCGATGTAGCCCTGCTGGTAGGCGGGCCGGAAGGCTTGTCCCCCGAGTGCAAGGCTGCCGCCGAACAGAGCTGGTCACTGTCACCGCTCACCCTGCCCCATCCGCTGGTGCGGGTGCTGGTGGCAGAGAGCCTCTATCGGGCATGGAGCATCACCACCAATCATCCGTATCATAGAGAGTGAGCCATGCGTCTCTGGAGTCTCACCTCTCATATCCACCCCTATCACAGAGAGTGAACAATGCAGTTCCTGCTCTTATTGCCCCCAAGGGTCTTGAGGTAAAGGCATGCTGAAACAACGCATCGAAATGCGCGATCACAGTGCCGAGGGCAATCTGTTCTTCCGGCGCACCCTGGTAGCCTACATCGGCATCGTCGTGCTGATGCTGGTGCTGCTGGGCAATCTCTATTATCTGCAGGTCGAGTCCTACGACACCTACCAGACTCGCTCCAACTCCAACCGCATCCGCGTGGTACCGGTGGCGCCGCCACGGGGCCTCATCTATGACACCAACGGTGTGCTGCTGGCGGAAAACCGCCCGGTCTACAGTCTGGAAATCGTGCCGGAAGAGACCAAGGATCTCGAAAAAACCGCCGACCAGCTGATCACCCTGCTGGGTCTGCCGGAAGGCACCAAGGAGAAGTTCCTCGCCGAAGTGAAGCGCCAGCGCCGCTTCAAGCCGGTCGCCCTCTACGAGAAGCTGACCGAATATCAGGTGGCCCTCTTCTCGGTCAACCAGCACAACTACCCGGGTGCCAGCATCGAGGCCTACCTCAAACGCTACTACCCGTTTGGTGACACCCTCACCCACGCTTTGGGCTATGTGGCCAAGATCAATACCCGTGACGTGGAGCGCCTCGAGAAGGAAGAAAAACTCGCCAACTATGCGGCCACCAAGGATATCGGCAAGCAGGGGGTGGAGAAGTATTACGAGGATGAGCTGCACGGCGTGGCGGGCTATCAGGAGGTCGAGGTGAACAACCGCGGCCGGATTGTCCGCACCCTCAAGTTCCAGCCGCCTATTCCCGGCAAGGATATCTACCTCAATATCGACGTCCGGATGCAGCTCAAGGCCCAGCAACTGCTGGCTGGCCAGCGCGGTGCCATCGTGATGATGGACCCGAAAACCGGCGCCATCCTGGCCCTGGAGTCGAGCCCGAGCTATGACCCCAACCTGTTCGTGACCGGTATCTCCAGCGCCAACTACTCGGCGCTCCTCAACGATCCGGCGCGGCCACTGGTGAATCGCACCACTCAGGGCATTTATGCCCCTGCCTCCACCGTCAAGCCCATGATGTCCATCATGGGTCTCAACGAGGGGGCCATCACCCCGGGCTACCGCTATTTCGGCGGCCCGAGCTTCTCCATTCCCGGTACCACCAAGAAGTTTCGCGACTGGCGCCGCTGGGGTCATGGCTGGCTCGACGTCTATCGCGCCATCGAGGTCTCGGCAGATACCTACTTCTACGATCTCGCCTATCGAGTCGGCATCGACAAGATCCACAGCTACATGACCAAGTTTGGCTTCGGTCAGTACACAGGGGTCGATCTCTATGAAGAGACCAAGGGAGTTATGCCGTCCCGTGACTGGAAGATGGCCCGCTGGCGCCAGCCCTGGTATCAGGGTGACACCATCTCTGTCGGTATCGGTCAGGGCTACTGGAGCGCCACCCCGCTCCAACTGGCCAAGGCGATCAGCATCCTGACCCAGAATGGTCACGACGTCACCCCGCACCTGCTCAAGAGCACAGCCTCCCAGGCGGGGGTGGTCGATGCCCCCATCAACCCCAATATCGCCCTCAAGCTCAAGAACGACAGCTTCTGGAAAGTGGCGCAGGATGGGATGTGGCGAGTCAACCATGGCAGTGAAGGCAGTGGCCGTCACTCGTTTGCCAAGGCGCCTTACTCCTCAGGCGGCAAATCGGGCACAGCCCAGGTAGTCGGTTTGAAGGAAAATCAGGTTTACAACATCAAGACGGTCAAGGCGGAGCATCGCGATAACGCTTTGTTCGTTGCTTATGCCCCCTTCGAGGCACCCAAAGCGGTGGTAGCTCTGGTACTGGAAAACTCCATCGGAGGTGGTGGTGGTCGAGCTGCATCGCCCATTGCACGCCAGATGCTGGATGCCTATCTGCTGCCCCCTGATCCGCAACTGCCACCGGCACCGGAAAAGCCGTCCCAACCGAGTGAGGTCGCTCCCAATGAGTAATTCTGCCCGCCAGCAGAGCATCTGGTACAAGCTGCATATCGACTTGCCCCTGCTGCTCGGTCTGCTGGCCGTGATGACCCTCTCCATGGTGGTGCTCTACTCCGCCTCCGGTCAGGATATGGACTCTATCGTGCGCCAGCTGGTGCGCGGCGGCCTCGCCTTTGCCCTGATGATCGGCCTGGCCCAGCTGCCCCCCTCCCTCTACGCCCGCTGGTCGGTGCCGCTGTTCGCCGTGGTGGTGCTGATGCTGATTGCGGTGGACGTATTCGGCCACATCGGCAAGGGGGCCCAGCGCTGGCTCGATCTGGGCTTTATGAAGTTCCAGCCCTCCGAGGTGATGAAGCTCTCCATGCCCATCATGGTGGCCGCCTGGCTCAGTCGCCACTCGCTGCCCCCCAAGTTCAGCCATGTGGTGATCGCCCTCATCATGGTGCTGCTGCCCACCCTGCTGATCGCCGCCCAGCCTGACCTTGGCACCTCCATTCTGGTGGCCGCCTCCGGCTTCTTCGTCATCTTCCTGGCGGGGCTCAGCTGGTGGCTGATCGGCTTGGCGGTCCTGCTGATGCTGGCCTTTATGCCGGTGCTCTGGTTCTTCCTGATGCACGACTACCAGCGCCAGCGGGTGCTGATGCTGCTCGACCCGGAGAAAGACCCGCTCGGCCGCGGCTACCACATCATCCAGTCCAAGATTGCCATCGGCTCCGGCGGCGTCTTCGGCAAGGGGTGGCTGCAAGGGACCCAGTCCCAGCTGGAGTTCCTGCCCGAGCGCCATACCGACTTTATCTTCGCAGTATTCAGCGAGGAGTTCGGTCTGGTAGGGGTTGCCCTGCTGCTGGTGCTCTACCTCTACGTCATCAGCCGCTGCCTGTTTATCTCGATGCAGGCCCAGAACAGCTTCGAGCGACTGCTGGGTGGCGCCATCACCCTCACCTTCTTCGTCTATGTGTTCGTCAACATGGGCATGGTAAGCGGCATCTTGCCGGTGGTAGGGGTGCCCCTGCCGCTGGTGAGCTATGGCGGCACCTCCATGGTGACCCTGATGGCCGGATTCGGTATCCTGATGTCCATCCAGACTCATAGAAGACTGCTCGCCTGATGAGACGGGTTGGATTGCTACTCTCGCTCGCCACCACGATGGCGACCGCCGCCGTGTCGCCGGATCGGTTGGCCCTGCTCGCCGAACAGCAGCAGGTGCCGCTGGCGGAGCTGCAGGCGGCCGTCGCCAGCGCCCAGTTGCGCCAAGAGGTGCTCGACACCATCAGCAAGCCGTGGGAGGCCAAGCCCTGGCATCGCTACCGGCCGCTGTTTGTTACCCCGGATCGCATCCGTGATGGCCAGCAGTTCTGGCAGCAGCATGCCGAAACGCTGGCCCGCGCGGAGCAGACCTATCGGGTGCCCGCCTCGCTCATCGTGGCCATCATAGGGGTCGAGACCTTCTACGGTCGCCAGATGGGCCGCCATCCGGTGCTCGATAGCCTCTACACCCTGGGATTTCACTACCCGGAGCGGGCGGACTTCTTTGCCAAGGAGTTTGCCCAACTGGTGGTGCTGGCCAAAGAGGAAGGGTGGCAACTCGATGCCCTCAAGGGCTCCTATGCCGGCGCCATGGGGATGGGGCAGTTCATGCCCTCCAGCTACCGCCACTACGCCGTCGATTTTGACGGGGATGGCAAGCGGGATCTGTTTGCCAACCCGGTCGATGCCATCGGCAGCGTGGCCAACTATTTTGCCAGCCACCAGTGGCGCTGGGGCGAATCCGTGGTGGAACCGGCCCAGATCGGGTTGATGGCAGTCGAACCTCTACTCAGGCCTGAGCCCGAGTTAACACAACAGTGGTCAGAACTGGCGGCGGCAGGGATTGAGCTCGCCACGCCGCTGGCCCCACAGACGCCGGTCAAGTTGCTGGCGTTTGCCCAAGCCGATGGACCGGAATACTGGGTCGCACGGCATAACTTTTATGTGATCACCCGTTACAATCGCAGCCCACTCTATGCGATGGCGGTGTATCAACTTAGCCAAGCCATTCAGGAAGCGTATGCATCTTCGTCACAAACTCCTCCCGCTCAGCCTGAGCTTGTTGCTGGCCGCCTGTAGCAGCCAGCCGGAACAGAGCGCCCCCATCGAGCCGCAAGCACCGGTCAGCAAACCACCCGTTATCGAGATCCCGCAAGCCACCGGCGCCATTCCGCGCCCCGAGCCCCTGAGTGCCAGCGGCAACCGGGACTACTGGATTGGCAAGCAGAAGCACGAGGTGTGGCGCGACATCAAACACTACAGCGAAGAGGGCACCGCCAGCTGGCTGTCGCCGGATCTGGACGGCCAGAAGACCGCCAACGGCGATGTGCTGGACAGCAAGCTGTTCAGTGCCGCCCACCGCAACCTGCCCATCCCGAGCTATGTGCGGGTCACCAATCTGGACAACGGGCTGGAGACCATAGTGCGGGTCAACGATCGCGGCCCGTTCAACAGCCCGCGCCTGATCGACCTCTCCTACGCAGCGGCCAAGCAGCTGGAGATGGTCGATAGCGGTGAGGCCCGAGTACGGCTGGAGCTGATCAGCGACACTCCGGATCAGATGGTGATCATGGAGCCGATGAAGCCCATCGAGATGACCCCGACCACTCCGGCTGCGGCCTCCAACACGCTGTCGCAAGATGGCTTCCTGGGTGAACCGACCGCGCTTGCGATGGCCACTCCCGCCGCCGATCCGGCTCCTGTCAAGGCACCCGCCGCCAAGCCCGCCAAAGCGGTGCCTGTCAAACCAGCGTCAGCCAAGGCTGCAGCGCCCGCCAGCAGTGGTGATGGCAAGATGATCCAGGTACTGGCCAGCGGCTCCCGGGATCGGGCCGAGGCTATGGGCAAGGTGATGACCCAGCGTTACGGCGTACCCTACCGAATCGATGCCCATGGCGCCATTTTCCGGGTGCTGATTGGCCCGGTCGCCGCCGACCAGCAGGCAAGTGTGCTGGAAAAAGTACGTCAGGGCGGGCTGGAACAGGCCTTTATCGTGCCCTGATCGCCCCCTTTTGCTGCGGATGTGACTAACCGCTTACTCACTGTCATCACGTCGTTTTATGGCGTGATGACAGGGAGTGATGGATAAAAAACCAGTTCTGATCGCCATCTCGGGCTATAACCTGCGGGCGCATCTGGTATAGTTAGGCCCGCATTTTATCCCCATCTGGCTCGCAGGAATTTCAAGATGTCCAAATTTGCCCGTTCAGTTCTTCTGGCCTCACTGATCAGCGTAACCGCCCAGGCCAATACGCCGGTGCCGACACCGACCCCGAATGCCATGCCCATGGTGGTTCCCGCCGCGCCGGAGATCTCCGCCAAGGCCCATATTCTGATCGACTACTACTCAGGTCAGGTGCTGGCCGAGCAGAACGCCGAAGAGCGTCTGCCGCCCGCCAGTCTGACCAAGATGATGACCTCCTACATCATCGGCCAGGAGCTGCTGAAGGGGAACATCAAGCGCACCGACATGGTGACCATCAGCCAGAACGCCTGGTCCAAGAACTACTCCGACTCCTCCAAGATGTTTATCGAGGTGGGCAAGCAGGTCTCCGTCGATGACCTGAACAAGGGCATCATCATCCAGTCCGGCAACGACGCCTGTGTCGCCATGGCTGAGTTCCTGGCAGGCAGCACCGACTCCTTCGCCAGCCTGATGAACAGCTGGGCCGCCAAGCTCGGCATGAACGACAGCCACTTCATGAACCCGCACGGTCTGGATGCGGAAGGTCACTACAGTACCGCTCACGATATGGCCCGTCTGGGTCAGGCGCTGATCCGCGACCTGCCGGAGGAGTACAAGATCTACTCCCAGAAATCCTTCGTGTTCAACGGCATCACCCAGCACAACCGCAACCGCCTGCTGTGGGATCAATCCCTGCAAGTGGATGGCATCAAGACCGGCCACGTCAGTCAGGTCGGCTATAACCTGGTCTCCTCTGCCACCAACAACGAAGGCATGCGCCTGATCGCCGTGGTACTGGGCGCCAGCAGCGAAGCCTCCCGCGCCGCCGAGAGCAAAAAACTGCTCACCTACGGCTTCCGCTTCTTCCAGAGCCTGACCCCGTACAAGGCAGGCACCGAGCTGGTTACCCAGAAGATCTGGATGGGCGACAAACCGGAAGTGAAACTGGGCGTCGACAAAGATGTCTCCGTGCTGGTCACCCGCGGTCAGGGTAACAACCTGAAGGCTGATTTCCAGCTCGACAGCGAGCTGAAAGCGCCGCTGGCCAAGGGGCAGCGCGTCGGTACCGTGTTCCTGAAACAGGGCGACAAAGAGATCAAGCAGGTGCCGCTGGTTGCCCTGGAAGAGGTGCAGGAAGGTGGCCTGATGAGCCGTCTGTGGGACTATCTGGTACTGCTGGTCACCAGCTGGTTCAAGTAATCCAACGCACAATCCTCACCAAACAGCGGCGCCAACAGGCGCCGCTGCTGTCTGTGACCGGCAAAGGCAGTGAATAACCCTGTAAACTGCAGGTTCCGCCTCACCCTGATTTGTGGTAAAAAGCAGCACTTCCATCCTTGTCTGACCGATCCTGGCCTTGATCCCGGTCCGGGCAGCGCCCATATAGTTATGAGCCGTGCCCATATAGACTTGAAATGGCGGCCTCCACGGGCCATCGGCCACTAGCCATCCAAGATGAAGTCATCCCGGTGATGACGCAAAAGGTGAGTAAATGAATACCAAGTTTGATGAACTGCTGGAGTTTCCCTGCAAATTCCCGTTCAAGGTACTCGGCGTTGCCGACCCGGCACTGCCGGAAATGGTGGTTGAAGTGCTGCAGCAGCACGCCCCCGGCACCTACAGCCCGACCGTCCAGCCCAGCTCCAAGGGCAACTACCACTCGGTCCGCGTGACCGTGACTGCCCAGAGCAAAGAGCACATCGAAGCGATGTACCACGCCCTTGGCAAGATCGAGCTGGTGAAATACGTACTGTAATTTCTCTCTCGCCCCGTTCTGCGGGGCGACTGTTTTTGGCCGCAGCACGCCGCGAGGACGCCATGTCATCCCAGATCCCCGCCCAGTCCAGCCTGATTGTCAGGCAGCTGGGTCGCCGCCCCTACCAGCCGGTATGGGACGCCATGAAAGCCTTCACCGACAACCGCACCAGCGACACCCCGGACGAGTTCTGGGTGGTCGAGCACGATCCCGTCTACACCCAGGGTCAGGCCGGCAAAGCCGAACACCTGCTCAATCCGGGCAATATCCCGGTGGTACAGAGCGATCGCGGCGGTCAGGTGACCTATCACGGCCCGGGCCAGCTGGTGCTCTACGTACTGGTGGATGTCCGCCGCTGCAAATTCTCGGTTCGCGAGCTGGTGACCGCGCTGGAGACAGCCATCATCAATACCCTCGCCAAAAGCGATATCCAGGCTTATGCCAAGGCCGATGCCCCCGGGGTCTATGTGAAAAATGACCTTGGCATGGAGGCAAAACTGGCCTCGCTGGGTCTGCGCATCCGCAAGGGGTGCTCGTTCCACGGGCTGGCACTCAATATCAACATGGACATGACCCCCTTCCTGCACATCAATCCGTGCGGCTATGCGGGCATGGCCATGACCCAGACCAGCGCTCTGGGCGGCCCGCAAAGCGTGGCCGAGGCGCAATCCATTCTGGTGGCCGAACTGGCCCGCCTGATTGGCTATCAAACAATAACAAACACCGAGAGTGAATCATGAGCAAACCCGTTCGTATGGAGCCGGGCGTCAAGCTGCGCGATGGCGACAAGATGGCCCTGATCCCGGTGAAATTCATGCCGGATCCCAACGAAGAACTCCTTCGCAAGCCGGACTGGATGCGGATCAAGCTGCCCCCCTCCAGCCAGAAGATCGAACACATCAAGAGCACCTTGCGCAAGAACAAGCTGCACTCGGTCTGTGAAGAGGCCTCCTGCCCCAATCTGGCGGAGTGCTTCAACCACGGCACCGCCACCTTCATGATCATGGGCGCCATCTGCACTCGTCGCTGCCCCTTCTGCGACGTGGCCCACGGCCGCCCGCTGGCGCTCGATCCGGAAGAGCCGAAGAAGCTGGCGCTGACCATCAAGGAGATGAACCTCAAGTATGTGGTGATCACCTCGGTGGACCGCGACGATCTGCGCGACGGCGGTGCTCAGCACTTCGCCGACTGCATTCGCGAGATCCGCGAGCACAGCCCGCAGACCCGCATCGAGATCCTGACCCCGGACTTCCGTGGCCGGATGGAGCAGGCGCTCGAGGTGTTCCGCGAGACCCCGCCGGACGTCTTCAACCACAACCTGGAAACCGCGCCGCGCATGTATCGCGTCGCCCGCCCGGGTGCCGACTACAAGTGGTCGCTGGAGCTGCTGCGCCGCATCAAGGAGATGCACCCCCACGTACCGACCAAATCCGGTCTGATGATGGGCCTTGGCGAGACCAACGAAGAGATCGTCGAGGTGCTCAAGGATCTGCGCGCCCACGGCGTCAACATGCTGACCTTGGGTCAGTATCTGCAGCCGAGCCGCCACCACCTGCCGGTCAAGCGCTACGTGCCGCCAGCAGAGTTTGACGAGCTGAAAGATGTCGCCATGGAGCTGGGCTTTACCCACGCCGCCTGCGGTCCTTTCGTTCGCTCCTCCTACCATGCTGATCTGCAAGCCAAGGGCGAAGAGGTCAAATGATCTGGCACGACAGAGAGGTCAAATAACTTCCTCCCTCGCAATAAAAAAGAGCGCCTATTGGCGCTCTTTTTGTTGGTATCACTGACCGTTGCAGCTTGATGTACTCATCAGCCGTGGTCGAAGATTCCCTGCTGATGCCAGCGTTGCAGCTGGGCCAGCACCCGGGTCTCCCTCGCCGTCCACTGGGGACAGGGCCCCGCCAGCTGGGTCTTGTTGGTCTGCAGCGCCTCGTCGAGGGCAAACCAGCCGGGCACGAAGCCTAGGCGGATCTCGTAGGGCTGTGGCTGCGGGGCCACCAGCTGATCGCCAATCCGGCATAAATAGTAGAGCGAGCGGATGCAGTAGGCATCGAACCCCGGCTCGCGGGCGGCGCGATATTCACGGGTCTCGCCAAGCAGGCCCCCCACTTCCCGCAGCTCGGCACCGCACTCCTCCAGCAGCTCGCGAGCGAGTGCCACATGGTGGCTCTCCCCCGCTTCAATACCGCCCCCGGGGAACATCAGATCGCCGTTGACCCGGGAATGCACCAGCAGCAGCTCGCCGCCACGGGGCACCACGGCACGTACCGTGAGGCGCTCAAGCGTGCGGCCATCGGTACGCACCTCGCCATGAACGAAAGAGAGATCGAACGGATTGGGCCAGCAGCTGGCCGGAGAGAACGTCGTCATCACTGCCTCAGGGCCGGTAGTTGCCATGCTTGAGCTGCTCGACAATCTCGGCAGCCCGCACATCGTAGCCATCCTGCTCTGTCTTGCTCAGGGTGTGGTAGATGCCAAAACGCTTGGCTGAGACCTCGGGGCTATCCTGAAACGACTCGCTCACCTTGCCCCACAGATAGGCCAGCCCATACTGTTTCTGGCCCATATAGAGGGTGCTGAGGGAGGTGAATATACGGCTGTTTACCTTGTCCCCCTCCTGATAGAGGGAGAGCCCGTGCTGCAGGGTGGCGATGGCCTTTTCCGGGTCGCTCTTGGCGTAGATACCGCCGAGCGCCAGTTGCAGCTCGGGTTCATCCAGCGCCTTGGTACCTTCCAGCGCCATAAACTGCTGGCGAGCCAGCTCGTTGGTGTTGTTGGTCCAGTGCCAGAGCAGCAGGTAGGGATCTTGTGAATTGCGGGTCGCCGCATCGAGCTGGGCCAACTGATCCCCGGCCGCCAGCATGCCCTCGACCCGTGGACTCTTCTGCTCGCGGGCATTCTTGTATTCAATGCTGGTGGAGCGCTCGGCACATTTGAGATAGCGCTCAAGGTTACGCATCAGCTCGTACTTGCGCCGATCCGTCCCCTCCTCCTTGAGATAGAAGCGACTGCGGATCACATCGGTACGCTCGTAGCGACACCAGCCATCGTCCACCAGATCCTGGCAGAGCTCGGGATGATTGCCACAGATGTTGTGGATCCGGTCGTCATTGCAGCCAGCCACGGCAAGGCCGACGGAAAGCATGATGAAGGTCTGTCGCAGGGGGAAATTGGCCATGGTTCACATCTTGTTGGTAACGCGGGTTGGTAACAACTGGCGCCTTTACGGGCCACCTCCGGCTAGCAAACCGGTTACATATCCATTACAATGCGCGCGCTATATAAGGCCGCGATTGCAGAATAATATAACGAAATATACACCCCTACACTGATCTGCATTCGACGAATTTTCTATTTACACCAACAACGTGAAATAAAGGATCTGGTCAATGACCCACGAGCACTACTTGCAAGCGTGGCAGGAGAGCCAGGAGCTCGCCGAAGCCATGCAGCCCTTGATTGGTCGCCTCTACCGACAACAAGGGGTCGAGATCACCCTCTACGGCCGCCCGCTGCAAAACGCCTCCACCATCGATATCCTCAAGGCCCACCGGGTCGTCCGCCGCCACCAGGGCGCCCCCCTCCCCATCCAGCAAAGCTTCCCCCTGCTTCAGGCCATCGTGGCCCTCAAACCCACCGCCGCCGAGGTTGACCTTGGCAAGCTGGCAGTCGGCTACTGGCAGGATCATCAGGATGAAGCGGGGATCGAGGACTATCTGCAAGCGCGACTGGCACCTGCCCTTGGCTGCAGCCAGATGCCGCAGCCGACCGACGTGGTGCTCTACGGCTTTGGCCGTATCGGCCGCCTGCTGGCCCGCCTGCTGATCGAGCGTACCGGCGCCGCCAATCCACTGCGCCTGCGGGCTATAGTGGTACGCGGTGGTCGCGACGGGGATCTAGAGAAACGCGCCAGCCTGCTGCGCCGCGACTCGGTGCACGGCCCCTTCAATGGCTCCATTGAGGTGGATGTGGAGCGCAGCGCCATCATCGCCAACGGCACCTTCATTCAGGTGATCTACGCCAACAGCCCGGCCGACATCGACTACACCGCCTACGGCATTCACGATGCACTGATCGTCGACAACACCGGCGTCTGGCGTGACGAGGCAGGCCTCTCCGAGCACTTGAAAGCTCGCGGTGCTGGCAAGGTGCTGCTGACCGCCCCCGGCAAGGGGGAGATGAAGAACGTGGTGTTCGGGGTCAACCATGAGGTGATAGGCCCGGATGACAGGATCATCTCCGCCGCCTCCTGCACCACCAACGCCATCACCCCGGTGCTCAAGGTGATGCAGGAGCGGTTCGGCATCCGCCACGGCCACGTGGAGACGGTCCACTCCTACACCAACGATCAGAACCTCATCGACAACTACCACAAAGGCGAGCGCCGCGGTCGCAGCGCCGCCCTCAATATGGTGATGACCAGCACCGGCGCCGCCAAGGCGGTGGCCAAGGCGCTGCCGGAACTGAAGGGCAAGCTGACCGGCAACGCCATCCGGGTGCCGACCCCCAATGTCTCGCTGGCAATTATCAACCTGTCGCTGGAACAGGCCACCGATCGGGAGAGCCTCAACGCCTATCTGCAGCAGATGGCGCTAAGCTCAGCCCTGCACCGCCAGATCGACTTCAGCGCCAGTACCGAGCTGGTCTCCTCCGACATGGTAGGTTCCCGTTATGCGGGCATCGTCGACTCCCAGGCGACCATCGCCGAGGGGGATCACTGTGTGCTCTACGTATGGTATGACAACGAATTCGGGTACAGTTGTCAGGTAGTGCGGGTGATGGAGCAGATGGCTGGCGTAGTCCGCCAGGATCTACCTGCATAGACCCCGATAGAGTCTACCTGCACAGCCCGCCAGGATCTCTGCCGGGCTGACCCCGAAGTTTATGGCTCAATAGTTCAAGGAGAGGCCGGATGTCGTTTCAACAGGGTGAGTTTTTGCAAGCAATCATGCAGATGCCCGCAGAGGTGTACGAGCGGCTCAAGACCGCAGTCGAGCTGGGCAAGTGGCCCGATGGCAAACCCCTCACCGACGAGCAGAAGGCCACGTCGCTACAGGCTGTGATGGCCTGGCAGTCGATGCACATCGACAATCCCGAGCACATGAACATTGGTCGTGACGGCGAGATCGTGATGAAGAGCAAGAGCGAGCTCAAGCGTCAGTATCGCGACGAGGAAGAGATAGTGCGGGTCGACCTCAACCACTGAACCTGACCCGGCAGGCCGCTCGCAGCGGCCACAACAGAGAGGGGAGCCATGATGGCTCCCCTCTTTTTTCCTAACTTATCACCCCTCGTCACCGGTGCAATGCGCTGCGCTTATTGCACCCTACCGCGAGGGTTATCAGGGAGTCAGCTCCCCGCGCAGCGACTGCTGCATCAGCTCGCGAATGCGGTGGGAGGGCAAGTCCTGGCTCAGCAGGAAGTGCAGCTTGGTGAGCGCCGCTTCGGCGGTCATGTCAAAGCCCGAGATCACCCCGGCCCGCGACAGGGCATTGCCGGTGGCATAGCCCCCCATATTGACCTTGCCGTGCAGGCACTGGCTCAGGTTGACGATGATGACGCCGCGGGCAGAGGCCTCGGAGAGCAGCGCCAGCATGGCCGAGTTTTGCGGCGCATTGCCGACCCCGAACGAGAGCAGGATCAGCGCCTTCACCGGCTGTTGCAGGATATTGGCGATCACCTCACTGGAGATCCCCGGATAGAGGGTTACCACGCCGATGGGCTGGGGGGTAATGTCGTGCAGCACCAGCGGCCGCTCGGAGGGCACGCCCAGCTCGCCCGCTTCCAGCGAGATGGCGATCCCGGCGTTGAGCAACGGCGGATAGTTGGGGGAGTCGAAGGCGTGGAAGCCGTCGGCGTGCACCTTCTTGCTACGGTTGCCGCGATAGAGCTGATTGTTGAAGAACAGCGTCACCTCGTGGATCGGGTAGTTGGCCGCGATATAGAGGGCGTTGAGCAGGTTCTGCTGACCGTCGGAGCGCAGCTCGGCGAGCGGGATCTGGGAGCCGGTGATGATGACCGGCTTGTGCAGATCTTCCAGCATGAAGGAGAGCGCCGAGGCGGTGAACGACATGGTGTCGGTGCCATGCAGGATCACGAAGCCATCGTATTTCTCGTAGTTGTCGCGAATATCCTCGGCGATACGCTGCCAGTCCGCCGGGGTCATGTCGGAGGAGTCGATGAGGGGCGCATATTCGTGGATATGGTAATCCGGCATCTCGGGGCGGTGGAACTCGGGCATCCGCGCCAGACAGTCTTCCATAAAGCCCGCCATCGGCACGTAGCCGTGATCGGAACGCTGCATCCCAATGGTGCCGCCTGTGTAGGCAATGTAGATAGACTTCTTCACACCCTCTCCTCTTGATGAAGTGAACACCGCCAAAACATGAACCATGTCGGGGTGAACCACAATGTCAACGCCCGCCAGCGCCTCTGCGTGCAGCGGAAACCGGCGAATTATAGAGATTGGCGCCCCAAATGACAGCCGTTCCATGCACCCTTTTCGGCTTTTATGCCCTCTACCTACATAGTGTTAAATGTCACAATAAACCACTAAAACGAGCATTAATACGACAAAGATGGAATTAAACGATGCTTTTTGCTACAATCCGCCGGATTTTACTAAAATCTCATCTGGATGCCTGAGTATTTCAGGCCCGCACAAGCCCCATCTTTCCTGGGGCGGGGAGATGTTTCCCCTTCTTTGCTGGCACATAAGCCACACTGTTTTCATCCCGGCTGAATCTGTAAGTCTTTTGCTATGAAAGACACAGCCAATCAACATGGGAGTACTGAATGTTACAACTTGATTCCTACGCAACGCTGGTCGCTGCCACTCTGGTATTGCTGCTTGGCCGGGTGTTGGTTACCCGAGTCGGGCTGCTGCGTACCTTCAACATCCCCAAACCGGTAGCCGGCGGCCTGGTGGTCGCGCTGGTACTGCTGCTGCTGCGCTCCACCCTGCAGATGGAGCTGCAATTTGATACCAGCCTGCAAACCCCGCTGATGCTGGCCTTCTTCGCCTCCATCGGTCTCTCCGCCGATCTCGCCAGCCTGAAACGCGGCGGCAAGGCGGTGGTTACCTTCCTGATGGTGGTCACCGGCCTGCTGCTGGTGCAGAACAGTCTGGGTGTCGGTCTGGCGACCCTGCTCGGTCTGGATCCCCACATGGGGCTGCTGGCCGGCTCCATCACTCTCTCCGGCGGCCACGGCACCGGTGCTGCCTGGAGTGCCACCTTCTCCGAGAAATACGGCGTGCAATCCGCCGCCGAGCTCGCCATCGCCTGTGCCACCTTCGGTCTGGTGCTGGGCGGCCTGATCGGTGGCCCGGTCGCCCGCTATCTGGTGAAGAAAGTGCAGGTGCCCGGTGAGGAGCACAATCAGGATGAGGCCCCCCAAGGCTTCGAAATGCCTGATATGGAGCGCCCCCTCACCACTTTCAGCGTTATCGAAACGCTGGCATTGATCGCCATCAGCCTCAAGGGTGGCGAGCTGCTCTCTGCTTCCCTCAAAGGAGGTGCCTTCGAGCTGCCGATCTTTGTCTGCGTGCTGTTTGTCGGCGTGCTGCTGCGCAACGTCCTGACCCTGCTGAACTGGCATGAGGTGAGCGATCGCGAGGTCTCCCTGCTGGGCAACGTCAGCCTGTCGCTGTTCCTCGCCATGGCGTTGATGAGCCTGAAACTGTGGGATCTGGCCAGCCTGGCGCTGCCCATCTTCATTTTGCTGGCCGCCCAGACCGTGGCGATGGCGCTCTACGCCATCTTCGTCACCTTCCGGGTGATGGGCAAAAATTACGATGCAGCCGTGCTGGCGGCGGGTCACTGTGGCTTTGGCCTGGGGGCCACCCCGACAGCCATCGCCAACATGCAGGCCATTACCCAGCGCTTCGGCCCCTCCCACCTGGCGTTTCTGGTGGTGCCCATGGTGGGCGCCTTCTTTATCGACATCATCAACGCCATGGTGATCAAGCTGTTTATGGCGATGCCATTCCTGTAATTCCCTTTCCGTCAGACGTATATGATCAGAGCCCACCTTTCGGTGGGCTCTTTGCTTGCTCTCTACTCGCCAGCAGACGCAGGCAGAGCCGGGGCTCGCATCCGCCACCAAGGTGGCCCGCGAGCAACTCAGAAAACCCGGAATCCCCACATCCCGCACTCCCCCGAACAACAAAAAGCCCCGCACTCGACAGAGGGCGGGGCTTGTTTATCTCAGCCGGAACAGGCCGGGACGTGCACTTTACAGGATAAAGGTCGACACCTGCTGGTTCAGGTCAGCAGCACGCCCTTTGAGGCTGTGGGCCTGATCCAGATCGCGCATGGCGGATGCGGTGATCTCGTCACTCACATCCTTGATGGCGGTGGTGTTCTGGGTGATCTCGCCGGTCACCTGGGTCTGCTCCTCGGCGGCGGTGGCGATCTGACCCGCCATGTCGGAGATGAGGGAGATGGCGCTGGTGATCTCTTCCAACGCGCGTACCGCCTGATCGGCATCCTGCACGCTGTTGTCCGCCAGCCCCTGACTGGTCTGCATCAGGCTCACCGCACGGGCAGTGGTCTGTTGCAGGGTCTCGATGGTGGACTGGATCTGCTGGGTGGAGTCCTGGGTACGGCGCGACAGCACACGCACCTCGTCAGCGACCACCGCAAAACCACGACCCTGCTCACCGGCACGGGCCGCTTCAATGGCCGCGTTCAGCGCCAGCAGGTTGGTCTGCTCGGCAATCCCCTGAATGGTGGAGAGGATGCTGGTGATGGCCTGCGCGTGGCGGCTCAGCTCACCGATCACCTCGGTCGCCTGCCCTACCTCTTCGGCCAGACCATTGATGGACTGGCGGGTCTTGTTGACCAGCATCTTGCCCTGCTCACTGCTCTGGGCAGATTGCTGGGCAGCGGCGGCGGTGTTCTCGGCGTTACCGGCGATCTCCATGGTGGCGCTCGCCATCTCGGTGACCGCAGTGGCGACCATGGTCACCTCCTGCTGCTGACGCTGCAACTCGTCCACCGCGGCCTGGTTGGTCACCAGACTGCGCTCGGCATCGGCGTTCAACTCGTTGGCCAGCTGACGGATATTGCCGATCAGCTGATGTTGACTGCCGACGAAACGGTTGAAGCTGTTGGCCAGTTGACCCACTTCGTCGTTGGCGTCGATCTTGATGCGCTGGGTCAGATCGCCGTTGCCATCGGCAATGCGGGCCAACGCCTGGGATACCTTGGTGAGCGGGCCAAGCAGCATGCTGACCAGCCAGGATATAGCGAGGATGCTGCCCACCAGCACCAGCAGCGCCATCCCCAGTTGGGTCATCAGCAGGGAGGAGAGCGGCGCTTCCAGCGCGGCCTTGTCCAGCACCAGTACCAGTTCCCAGTCTGTGTCGGGGATATCAACCGCCCACAGCAGCTTGTCGCGACCTTCGCTGTCGAAGTAGGCAGGCACCAGATCCTTGCTCGACTTGCTCTGCTCGATCAGCGCGTTGGTCAGATCGTTGTCGATCTCGCTGGCCGGTTTCATCGCCTTGGCAGCATCCTTGTAGGCGATGATGGTGCCATCCTTGTGCATCATGATGGCGAAACCGTCGGCAGGCAGCTGCATCTTGGTCACGTCTTCCACCAGCGAGGCGATGGAGAGGTCACCACCGACCACCCCGCCAGAAACCGGCTGGGCCAGGGTCACCACCATGATGTTGTAAGCCACGTCGAGATAGGGTTTGGTGACAATCAGGCCACCTTTGCTCATCGCCTCCTGATACCAGCCGCGGGAGCGCGGGTCGTAGCCATCGCGGTTGATGGAGGGATCGGAGTCATTCATCTTGCCGCTGCTCTCACCGAAATAGGTGAGCTGGAAACGGCCGGAAACTTGTGCCTGTTGCAAGGCATTCAGGGGTTCGGCACCGGCCTTGTTGCCGAGTGCCTGGATCACGTCGCGACGGGCGGCGAGCCAGTCGCTGACACGCTCGGCCTGCTGGGTACCCAGCCGTTGCAACTGCTCCTGGCTGCCTTGCAGCAACAGGGACTTCTGGCTGCTATAGCTCTGCCAGGAGAGCAACAAAATCACCAACGAAAGGGCGATCACCACTGACAACAGTATCTTCTGCTTGAGTGACAGGTTTTTCATCATGTGTTCTTCTTATTGAGGTGAGGAGCGGGTTTTTCCCTAAATTGCACAACACTACACGTAGTCATTAGCGACCCGAATGGCCAAAACTGAACCTGAAAATGGGTCGGCGGGCGATATTTTCTACCGAGGTGGAGAAAAGTGCACCAGAAATTGACAGCATGAGCCGCACAAGCCAAGGCAACCCTGTTTATTCCTTCCACAATTGGCTAGAATATCCCGTTTTTAAATCACATCGACCCTGAGAGTTTTCACGATGTTCGAAGTTAATCCCGTATTAAATAAACTTAAGGAGCTGTCTGAGCGGACCGAGCTTCTTAGGGGGTACCTTTGACTATGACGCCAAGAAAGAGCGTCTAGAAGAGGTCAACGCCGAGCTGGAACAGCCGGACGTATGGAATGAACCCGAGCGCGCACAGGCGCTGGGCAAAGAGCGCGTCGCGCTGGAAAACGTAGTCGGCACCATCGACACCCTGACCCAGGGCGTGGATGACGTCGAGATGCTGGTGAGCCTGGCCGTGGAAGGGGAAGACGAAGAGACCTTCAACGAAGCCATCGCCGAATCCGAACAGCTGGAAGCCAAGCTGGTGGATCTCGAGTTCCGCCGCATGTTCTCCGGTCAGCACGACGGCTCCGACTGCTATATCGATATTCAATCCGGCTCCGGTGGTACCGAAGCACAGGATTGGGCCAACATGGTACTGCGCATGTACCTGCGCTGGGGCGATGCCCACGGCTACAAGCCCGAGCTGATTGAATGCTCCGAAGGCGACGTGGCCGGTATCAAATCCGCCACCATCAAGTTCACCGGCGAATATGCGTTCGGCTGGCTGCGTACCGAAACCGGCGTTCACCGTTTGGTTCGCAAGTCCCCGTTCGATTCCGGTGGCCGCCGTCACACCTCCTTCTGTTCTGTGTTCGTCTACCCCGAGATCGATGACGATATCGATATCGAGATCAACCCGGCGGATCTGCGGATCGACGTCTACCGCGCCTCCGGTGCCGGTGGTCAGCACGTTAACCGAACCGAATCCGCGGTGCGTATTACCCACGTTCCGACCGGTGTCGTGGTACAGTGCCAGAACGACCGTTCCCAGCACAAAAACAAAGACCAGTGTATGAAGCAGCTGAAAGCCAAGCTCTACGAGCTGGAAATTCAGAAGCAGAACGCTGAGAAACAAGCCCTGGAAGAGACCAAGTCTGATATCGGTTGGGGCAGCCAGATCCGTTCCTATGTGCTGGATGACTCCCGTATCAAGGATCTGCGCACCGGCGTCGAAACCCGTAATACCCAATCGGTGCTCGACGGTGACTTGGACAAGTTTATCGAAGCCAGCCTGAAATCAGGTCTGTAAACAAGCAGGAATCACCATGTCTGAACAAACCATAACTCCGGAAGTCGACCAAACTCTCGAACTCAACAACGAGATGACCGAGCGTCGTTCCAAGCTGGCCGCCCTGCGCGCCCAGGGTAATCCTTTCCCCAACGACTTCCGTCGCGACAGCCTCTCTGGCGATCTGCACGCAGAGTTCGACGACAAAAGCGCCGAGGAGCTGACGAGCCTGGGTAAACGGGTGAAGATTGCCGGTCGCATCATGACCCGCCGGATCATGGGCAAGGCTTCTTTCGCCACCCTGCAGGACATGGCCGGCAAGATCCAGGTCTACGTCACCCGTGACGACCTGCCGGAAGGTTTCTACAACGAGCAGTTCAAGAAGTGGGATCTGGGCGACATCGTGGGTGTCGAAGGTACCCTGTTCAAGACCCAGACCGGTGAGCTCTCCGTTCACGTTTCCGATATTCGCCTGCTGACCAAGGCGCTGCGTCCGCTGCCCGAGAAGCACAAAGGCCTGACCGACCAGGAAGCTCGCTGCCGCCAGCGCTACCTGGATCTGATCGCCAACGAAGAGTCCCGCAAGACCTTCATGATCCGCACCCAGGTGGTTGCCGGTATCCGCAAGTTCTTCAACGAAAAACGCTTCATGGAAGTGGAAACCCCGATGATGCAAGTCATCCCGGGTGGTGCCTCCGCGCGTCCGTTCGTCACTCACCACAATGCGCTGGACATCGACATGTACCTGCGTATCGCTCCGGAGCTCTATCTGAAGCGTCTGGTGGTCGGTGGTTTCGAGCGTGTCTACGAGATCAACCGCAACTTCCGTAACGAAGGTATCTCGGTTCGTCACAACCCCGAGTTCACCATGATCGAGTTCTACATGGCCTACGCCGACTACATCGATCTGATGGACCTGACCGAAGAGCTGCTGCGCACCCTGGCGCAGGACATTCTGGGCGACACCAAGATCCGTTACGCCAAAGAGGGCGAAGAGGGCCTGACCATCGATTTCGGTCAGCCGTTCCAGCGCCTCACCATGGTCGAGTCCATCCTGAAGTTCAACCCGGACGTAACTCTGGACGATCTGGCTAGCCTCGAGAGCGCCAAGGCCGTTGCCAAGCGTCTGCACATCGAGCTGATGAAGGGCTGGGAACTGGGCCACGTGATCACCGCGATCTTCGAAGAGACCGTGGAGCACATGCTGCTGCAACCGACCTTCATCACCGAGTACCCGGCCGCCGTTTCTCCGCTGGCTCGCCGCAACGACGTGAACCCGGATGTAACCGACCGCTTCGAATTCTTCATCGGTGGCCGCGAGCTGGCCAACGGCTTCTCCGAGCTGAACGATGCAGAAGACCAGGCCAAGCGCTTCCAGGATCAGGTTGATCAGAAAGAAGCAGGCGACGACGAAGCCATGTTCTACGACGCCGACTTCGTCACCGCACTGGAGCACGGCCTGCCGCCGACTGCCGGTCAGGGTATCGGTATCGACCGTCTGGTCATGCTGTTCACCAACAGCCACACCATCCGTGACGTCATTCTGTTCCCGGCCCTGCGTCCGCAGAAATAAGGCCCACAGAAGTCAGCTACATCCCTTGGGTCAATCCCAAGCGTGATAGCCAATAAATACGCCCCGCAACTGCGGGGCGTTTTTTTATAATGCTCACAACAATTGACGAATGCTTACCGCTTATGAGGCTGGCGGTAGCAGCCACTCTCCCTGCCACAAGGTGACGGCCTGACCGGCCATCAGTACCCGCGCCTCCTGCAGTTCAAGCCGCAACTCACCACCACGGGCCGAAATCTGACGGGCCCGCAGTTGCCGTTTACCAAGCCGTTCGGCCCAGAAGGGCACCAGAGCGCAGTGGTTGGAACCAGTAACCGGATCCTCATCGACGCCCACCCAAGGGGCGAAATAGCGGGAGACAAAGTCATGGTTCGGGTCGTTTGAGGGCGCCGTCACTATCACCCCCCGTCCCGGCAGGGCGCGCAGAGCATGAAAATCAGGCGAAAGCGTACGGATCTCCTCTTCACTTGCCAGTTCCAGCAAGAACTTGGCCCCGACCGCCAGGGTCTGTCGTGGCTGGCAGCCGAGCGCGGCAGCATAGGCTAGGTCCAGAGTCAGTGGAGCCAATGCGATACGTGGAAAATCGAGCCAAATCCACTCATCTTCGCGCTGGGCCAGCAGCTCACCACTACGGGTCTCGAAGCGGATAGTCTCGTGTGCAGCTACCGCCCCTGTCTGCCACAACACATGAGCAGCCGCCAAGGTGCCATGACCGCAGAGATCAACCTCGACTTTCGGCGTGAACCAGCGCAACTGATAATGGGCTCTGCCAAGTTGTACCAGAAAGGCTGTCTCGGAGAGGTTGAACTCGGCCGCCATCGCCAGCTGGCTGGCATCCGGCAGGGCGGGTCCCAATACAACCACTGCGGGGTTGCCACCAAGGGGCTGCCGACTGAACGCATTGACATGAAACAATCTGATATTGGACATGGCACTTCCTGTGTTATTAAGTGGCTCTCATTTAACGCCCTTTATACCACGCCCCTCTTTTGCTGCGGGAACAGGCGTACCTCTGCCCCTTTAATGCATTAATAGAATAAAGAAGACATTTTTATTCTTTGTTGTTATCCAACACGCCCTTTAATCTGGCCAAAAATCAGACCATGGAAGACGCGTGTGATGCAATTGAAGGATTCCCCATTCAACCTCTCACCCCTCTC
The DNA here is from genome assembly GCF_040907785.1 of Aeromonas sp. s8. Taxonomy (NCBI): domain Bacteria; kingdom Pseudomonadati; phylum Pseudomonadota; class Gammaproteobacteria; order Aeromonadales; family Aeromonadaceae; genus Aeromonas; species Aeromonas sp. s8. The sequence continues at coordinate 132,319 of NZ_JBFOCL010000057.1, read as the reverse complement.
TGACGAGCAGCAACGTCAGCTGGGCCAGGTACTCTCGACCCTCAATACCCAGCAACTGGCCTGGGTGAGCGGATATCTCTACGGCCTCTCCCAGGCGGGCGTCCAACCCGTTGCGACCGCCGGCGCAGAAGTCGTGGCTCCCAGCGGTAGCCTGACTATTCTCTACGGCTCCCAGACCGGCAACGCCAAAGGTGTCGCCAGTGCCATCAAGGCGCAGGCCGAAGCCCGTGGCCTACCCGTCACCCTAGCGTCGATGGCCGACTACAAACCCAAGCAGCTCAAGAAAGAGAGCCACTTGCTGGTGGTAGTGAGCACTTACGGGGAGGGTGAACCGCCAGAGAGCGCCGTCGATCTGTTCGAGCAGCTTAAAAAAGGCAAGGTCGGCAAGCTGGACGGCCTCAAGTTCGCGGTGCTTGGGCTGGGTGACAGCTCCTACGAATTTTTCTGCCAGACCGGCAAAGATTTTGACAACTTCCTCGCCAGCGCAGGGGCCGAGCGCATTTATGAACTCGCCAGCCTCGATGTGGATTATCAGGATGCAGCCAAGGCGTGGGGCGAACAAGCACTCAATGCCATTGAAGCGACGCTCTCTATCGGTGCTGCCAGCAACAGCGTAGCCAGCGCGGTGCAGCAGGCGGTTGGCCACAGCCAGTACAGCAAGGAGAATCCCTTCCCTGCCCGCCTGTCGGTCAATCAGAAGATCACCGGCCGAGATTCCACCAAGGATATCCGCCATATCGAGATCAATCTGGCCGACTCCGGCCTCACCTATCAGCCGGGGGATGCCCTCGGTGTCTGGTTCGACAATGACGCCGAACTGGTGGACGAAGTGCTGGCCCTGACCGGCCTCTCTGGCGATGAAGCCACGACTCACGGCACCTTGCGCGCCGCCCTGACCACTCACTTCGAACTGACCCGGCTGCACGGCGGCTTTATCACAGGACTCGCTGACATATCGGAGAACGCGGCGCTGAAAGACTTGGCTGGTGACAAGGCCCAGGTCAATGCACTGGTGGCCTCCGCTCAGGTGGTGGATGTGCTGAAACGCTTCCCGACCGCGCTCACGGCCGAGCAGCTGGTTGGCCTGCTGCGCCCCCTCACCCCGCGCCTCTACTCCATCGCCTCCGCCCAGAGCGAGGTGGAAGAGGAGGTGCACCTGACCGTCGGCGTGGTGCGTTACCCGCAGGAAGATGGCACGGTGCGCTCTGGCGCAGCCTCCTCCTATCTGGCGGATCGGCTGATTGAGGATGGCGAGGTGCGGGTATTCGTCGAGCACAACGACAACTTCCGCCTGCCGCAAAACCCCGACACACCCGTCATCATGGTGGGCCCGGGCACCGGTATCGCCCCGTTCCGCGCCTTTATGCAGGAGCGGGAAGCTCAGGGCGCGGAAGGCAAGAACTGGCTCTTCTTCGGCAACCCCCACTTTACCCAGGATTTCCTCTATCAGGTGGAGTGGCAGCGTTATGTGAAATCGGGGCTGCTGTCGAAGATCTCCCTGGCCTTCAGCCGGGATCAGGCCAACAAGATTTATGTGCAGGACCGTCTGCGCGAGGCAGGGCTTGAGCTCTACCAGTGGCTGGAAGCAGGCGCTCACTTCTATGTGTGTGGTGACGCCAACAAGATGGCCAAGGATGTACAGGAGGCCCTGCTGGATGTGATTGCCGAACACGGTCACAAGAGCCGTGAGGAAGCAGAAGAGTATTTGAGCGAATTGCGTCGTGCCAAACGTTATCAAAGGGATGTCTATTGATGAGCAAACAACCTCTTTCTCACCCAAAAGCGGGACCGGTCGAAGGGCCGCTGGCCGACAACGAGCGCCTCAAGCGCGAGAGCAACTTTCTGCGCGGCACCATAGAGCAGGATCTGCAGGACCCGCTCACCGGGGGTTTCAACGGCGACAACTTCCAGCTGATCCGCTTTCACGGCATGTATCAGCAGGATGACCGCGACATCCGCCCGGAGCGCGCCGCCCAGAAGCTGGAGCCGCTGCACAACGTCATGCTGCGTGCCCGCCTGCCGGGTGGGATCATCACCCCGGCCCAGTGGCAGATCATCGACAAGTTCGCCGAAGAACACAGCCTCTACGGCAGCATCCGCCTTACCACCCGACAGACCTTCCAGTTCCACGGGGTATTGAAGCGCGACATCAAGCTGATGCACCAGACCCTCAACAGCACCGGCATCGACTCCATCGCCACCGCAGGCGATGTAAACCGCAACGTGCTCTGCACCAGCAACCCGGTGGAGTCCGAGCTGCATCAGGAGGCCTACGAGTGGGCCAAGAAGATCTCCGAGCACCTGCTGCCCAAGACCCGCGCCTACGTGGAAATCTGGCTGGACGGTGAAAAACTGGGGCAGGACGAGGAGCCGATCCTGGGCTCCAACTACCTGCCGCGCAAATTCAAGACCACTGTGGTGATCCCGCCTCACAACGATGTGGATATCCACGCCAACGACCTCAACTTCGTGGCGATTGCCGAAGGTGGCAAGCTGGTGGGCTTCAACGTGCTGGTGGGCGGGGGTCTGGCCATGACCCACGGCGACACCAGCACCTACCCGCGCAAGGCGAGCGACTTTGGCTTTATTCCGCTCTCTCACGTGCTGGAGGTGGCGGCCGCCGTCGTCAGCACCCAGCGCGACTGGGGCAACCGGGTCAACCGCAAGAACGCCAAGACCAAGTACACCCTGGAGCGCGTTGGCGTCGAAGCCTTCAAGGCAGAGGTCGAGAGCCGCGCCGGCATCCAGTTCGGGCCGGTTCGTCCCTATGAGTTCACCAGCCGTGGCGATCGCTTCGGTTGGGTCGAGGGGATCGACGGCAAGCACCACCTCACCCTGTTTATCGAGAATGGCCGCCTGCTGGACTTCCCAGGCAAGCCGCTCAAAACCGGCATGCTGGAGATCGCCAAGGTGCATCAGGGAGATTTTCGCCTGACCGCCAACCAGAACCTGATCATCGCAGGGGTGCCTGCCTGCGAGAAGGCCCGCATCGAAGGGCTGGCGCGCCAGTACGGCCTGCTGGATGACGGTGTGAGCGAGCAGCGCAAGCAGTCCATGGCTTGTGTGGCCCTGCCCACCTGCCCGCTGGCGATGGCCGAGGCCGAGCGCATGCTGCCGGCGTTTGTCACCGACATCGAGGGCTTGCTCACCAAGCATGGGCTGGCGGATGACGCCATCATCTTCCGGGTCACCGGTTGCCCCAACGGCTGCGGCCGCGCCATGCTGGCGGAGGTGGGTCTGGTGGGCAAGGCGCCCGGCCGCTACAACCTCCATCTGGGGGGCAACCTGGAAGGCACCCGCATTCCGCGCCTGCACCTCGAGAACATCACCGAGCCGCAGATCCTGGCCGAACTGGACGCGCTGATCGGCCGCTGGGCCACCGAGCGCAATCAGGGTGAGTGCTTCGGCGACTTCGTGATCCGGGTTGGGGTAATTGCCCCCGTTATCGATTCTGCGAGGGACTTCTATGCCGCTTAATCTGCCGCTTAATGTCACTGAAGATGGCCGCCTTGACCTGCAGGCACTGCTGGCCCTCGGCCGTGAGGAGCAAGTCGAGGCACTCGCGCCCCTCAACCGGGAGCTGGATACCATGAGCGCCCCCGAGCGGGTGCGCTGGGCCCTGGCAAATCTGCCGGGGGAGCATGTGCTCTCATCCAGCTTCGGCATTCAGGCGGCACTGATGCTCCATCTGGTGAGCCGCGAGCGGGCCGACGTGCCAGTGGTGCTGACCGATACCGGTTATCTGTTCCCGGAGACCTACCGTTTCATCGACGAGCTGACCGAGCGCCTCGTACTAAATCTCAAGATCTATCGGGCCGAGCTCAGTCCTGCCTGGCAGGAGGCGCGCTTCGGTCTCCTATGGGAGCAGGGGGTGGAGGGGATCACCCGCTACAACCAGCTCAACAAGGTGGAGCCGATGGACCGCGCCCTGCGTGAGCTGGGGGCCCAGACCTGGTTCTCCGGCCTGCGCCGGGAGCAGTCCGGCAGCCGTGGCAAGCTGCCGGTGCTGGGCATCCAGCGCGGCCGCTTCAAGTTCCTGCCGGTGATCGACTGGAGCAACAAGGATGTCTTCTACTACTTCAAGGAGTTCGACCTCCCCTACCACCCGCTGTGGGAGCAGGGTTATCTCTCGGTGGGCGATGTCCACACCACCGCCAAGTGGGAGCCGGGCATGAGCGAGGAGCAGACCCGCTTCTTCGGCCTCAAGCGCGAGTGCGGTTTGCACGAGGAAAATGGCGAGAACGACGGCTCAGGCATCTAATCCCGTCTTGAAAACCCAACAGAACAACAAGGGCATCCGAAGATGCCCTTGTTGTTATTTGCCCATTAGCATTCGTCCGTCAGCGGCGCTGCCAGGTCTCGAAGCTATAGGGATGCGGGTTTTTCTCATCGGCAGGGTGGCTCTCGCACTCAATCCGTTGCCACTGGCCATCATCAAAAGCAGGGAAACGGGTATCCCCCTCCACCGCCAGATCGATGCGGGTCAGATAGAGGCAATCCGCGCTCGGCAACATCTCGGCATAGAGATGACCGCCACCGATCACCATCAACTCCTCCACCGGGCTGCCTGCCAACAGCGCCAGCGCCGCCTCGACGGAGCCCACCACCTCAATGCCCTCAGCCTGATAGTCGGGATTGCGGCTGATCACCAGATTGCGCCGTCCGGGCAGCGGTCGACCGATGGATTCGAAGGTCTTGCGCCCCATCAATACCGGTTTACCGAGGGTGACACGCTTGAAGTGGGCCAAGTCAGCAGGCAGATGCCAGGGCATCTGGTTGTCCTTGCCGATCACCCTGTCGTAGGCCATGGCGGCAATCATGGAAATCTTCATGGGGCCTCTCACCGTCTGTCAGATTATGGGGCGGTTACGGTACACGACCAGAGAGGGGATCGCCAAACCGAAACTGAGGGCACCGACGATAAAGAGCGCCTTGAGGCCGTTCTCCACCGCACTCTGGATCAACTCCATGGTCACGCCATTGATGTTGAGCTCCACCACCGCAATCATGGTCTTGAACGCATAACTGCCCGGGATCATCGGAATGATGGAAGCAACGCTGAACACCGGACGCGGCGCCAGCAGACGGCGCGACCAGTAGACGCAGACAAAGCCGACCGTGGTAGCCGCCGCCAGCGTCGCCCACTCGATGGGCATGCCGTAGTGGATCAGCAGGGTACGCAGGCTGTGGGCCAGCGCGCCGCCCATGGCGCAATATTTCAGCATCCGTGGTGGCACGTTGAACAACATGGCAAACCCCACCGCCGGAATGGAGGACCAGAAGGCATCCTTGGCCAGTAGCCAGAGCAAATCCATCATACTTTCCACCCCCAGATCCCCGTGACCGACATGGCGAGAATGATGCCGATCGCAGCGCTGATGGTCAGCAGGGTCGCGGTCCCCCAGCGGGCCAGCCCCATGTTGAAGTAGCCCTTCACCATGTCTGAGACCGCATTGATCAGCGGAAAGCCCGGCACCAGCAGCAGCACGCTGGCCGCCATGGCGAGATAGGGCTGGTCACCCCAGTTAAAGAAGGTGGCGCTGGAGGAGAGCAAGGTAGCGATAAAGCCGGTGGCGGCAAAGTTGATGAGCGGGCTATGGTGATGGCGGGCCATCAGCTGGCGCACCCGCATCGCCACGGCAGACGAGAAACAGGTCACCAGGAAGATGGGCCAGTCACCGCCAAACAGCAGGCTAAAGGCGCCGCAAGAGAGCCCCACCATGGGGACCACCAACCAGGGGTGATAGTGAAAGGGGACGATGGCCTCGAGGCGCTGACGCACTTCACGGGCGCCGATCAGCTCTTTCTCCGCCATGATGCAGATCCGCTGGATCTCGCACACCACCTGCATGTTGATGCCATGTTCGCGCACCCGCCGGGTAGTTGTGACGCAACCCCCCTGATAGAGACTGGTGAGCACGATGGCACTGGAAGAGATGGCCATTTCGACACTCTCCAGCCCCAGCGCCATCCCCAGCCGCACCGTGGTCTGCTCGATGATCCGGCTCTCCGCCCCGAACTGGGCCAACATCTGACCCACCTTGACGATAATGCGGGTGATCTCTGTCTGTTGCTCCCGCGACAACACCCGTCTTGGTGTGATACTTCTCATAATCCCTTCGAGTCGTAGCAATAAAAATTTCGGCCATATTAGCCTAACTTTTACTGTTATTCATCCACCCCTATCACAACCTGACTAATTAGTTATTACAAGAAAGAGAAAAGAGGTTACATCACAAATACATTACGACTAACATTAAAAACCATAACAATCAGGTCGCCAGCAATTCCCTTTATTATGGCCTCACCGATTTGGCTGAAATATCAACCAAGGGGGTTATTGCAGATTATTTACGACGTCGATAGTCCGCCAGACGGATTATTTTACCACTGCCATCGCTTTCAGGCGGAGGGTCCCCCTCTTCCCTGAACTGGCTCATTTCGCTGCGCATCAAATAAAAAGATTCCCGCATCATGTTGGTAATCCGGATACAGCTATCAAGATTGTTTTTCGCCAGACGGCGCTGACCATCAATCTTGAACTGCAACCCGCGCAGACGGCGCTGCTGATCGGGGCTCGCTCGGGCCATCAGCTGGTCGATCTGCTGCTCCAGAATCGCATCCAGCCGGGAGGGCTCACTCGCAGCCAACTCCTTCAGGGTGTCAAAATCAGGCAACTCCATATGCCCTCCTTGGCGACTATTGCTGGCAACACACTGCGGTACCACACCATCACGTCCCAGCCATATAAATCTGTATATACGACGCGGCTAAAAAGGGTTCAATCCATCCACTGCCGACTAAACCGGACAATGGTCACTACGAGGGTGTCTATCTATTTTAATTGTGTTTGGAAACAAGCGATTGTTTTTAATTCAGGCGAGATAAAACACTTATACATTTTAGGTTGTGATTTTCTGTTTTTTATTGCAAATAAAAATCCGGGTGGCCTTATTTTGCTTCATTCGACACTTTATTCTTCCCTCACCGACCCGCGTCATCTCCTGACGGTTTAACATATCTCACTGATTATGTTATTTTAATTGCCACTTTTATCGGACATTCAAGAGCAAACCATGAGCAAGGCAAAAATCGGTATCGTCACCGTCAGCGATCGCGCCAGCGCGGGCATCTATGAAGACCTCTCCGGCAAGGCCATCATCGACACCCTGAACGCCTATCTGACCTCGGAGTGGGAACCTGTCTATCAGGTGATCCCCGATGAGCAGGAGCTGATTGAAGCGACCCTGATCCAGCTGGCGGATGAGGAGCAGTGTTGTCTCATCGTCACCACAGGCGGCACCGGTCCGGCCAAGCGGGATGTCACGCCGGAAGCGACCGAGGCGGTATGTGATCGCATGATGCCTGGCTTTGGCGAGCTGATGCGGGCCGAATCCCTCAAGTTTGTGCCGACTGCCATTCTATCGCGCCAGACTGCCGGGCTGCGGGACGATACCCTGATCGTCAATCTGCCAGGCAAGCCCAAATCAATCCGCGAATGTCTGGATGCAGTCTTCCCCGCCATCCCCTACTGCATCGATTTGATGGAAGGGCCATATCTCGAGTGCGATGAAACCGTCATCAAACCATTTCGGCCGAAAAAATAGCGAACCCGACCATAAAAAATAATGGCGAGCCACGGCTCGCCATTATTTGTAACTCATCTGTCTGCGCAGAAGAACCGCATCAATTATTTGCGGCCGAATACTTTTACGCCCGCTTTGCTGCGCTCTGAATTACCGTACACTTCGATTTTTTTCACACAACGGCGCGAGCCCAGTGATTTCCACTCGGTCTCTTTATCACTGCTCATTTCCCGATCGAAACGAATGGTCTTGGTACGATCACCACCATAGGTCACCACCACCCGATCCAGGGTCAAATCACGCTCCGCCTTCACCTTGATATATTTGGTCTGACGGCAAACCACCAAAGGAATTGTCGCACCATGATCACCGGCTCCCAGTAAAATAGTCCGCCCCAGCGTGAACTGATCGTCACCGGCATGGCTGGCTGACGCCACCACCAGCAAGACACCACCCAGCAAGCTGCGTGCAGAAAAACGGGAATTCCAGATAGACATCAAGGACATAACACCTCCAATAAAAAATGGAGTGTGATGATAAGGGTTAAACCATAACGGAAGCTGTATCACGGCTGAATTTGCTGCGAATGTGCGGGGATCAACAGAGAAAACAGCGCGACTTTTCGGCAAAAAGAGAAGAGCCGCAGATAGCGGCCCTTGCGGCAAGAGAGCGCTTAGCGCTCCATGATTTGGGTCACGTCATCTTTCTTGATCATCACCTCGCGCCCTTCATGATCGTAATAGCGATACATGCCGGTACTCTCATCCAGCTTGGGTTTGCTCTCTGTGGTGATCATCTTGCCATCCTTGGTGCTCATGATGTATTGGGAGCTGCATGCCACCAGCCCCAGGGCACACACCAGGATCATCATCAGTTTTTTCATTGCGGCCTCTTCTGCGATCATCCTCACCACGAGGATGTTTCTTGAAGCCTAGTTCAATCGCACGGCACGGGATGGCGCGATGAGCAAAGCGGGATCGCCGTCAATAATCAGCGACTTAGCCTCGCTATCTGGCCGGGTGGCGAGCGCAATGAAAAAGGCCGGACATCTCTGTCCGGCCTCTTCTTTTCAGCGCAAGAGCGCAATCATGACTTGGCGGGCTGACGCTCACCGGTCACGGTCGGGTTCTTGGGATCGGAACTCCACTCGTACCAACCGCCGTCGTAGACGCTGATCTGTTTCCAGTCCATCAGCCAGGCGTAGAAGAAGGCCTCGGAGGCGCGCCAGCCGGTACCGCAGTAGAACGCAGCCTGCTGAGTTGGCTCGATGTTCCACTGGTCCCACATGGCGAGGATCTCGCGGGCCGGCTTCATGGTGCCGTCCGGGTTGTGGAAGTCGCTCATGCTGTTGGCATCGACGCCACCATGACCCCACTTGGCCCCCGGGATATCGCCCTTCGGCTTGATGTAGCTGTAACCTGAGGTGTTGCCGACAAACTCGTCCCAGGTACGCACGCTGACCAGTGCGCTATCGGGCTGCTTGAGCAGCTCTTTCGCCTGACTTAGCGTGGTGTAGTACTCGGGGTGAGCGGGAATGGCCACGCCAAACTCCTTCACCGGCTCATACTTGTTGGGCAGACCGGTTTCGGTACGCAGGTGCTGGATAAACCAGGCATCCAGACCACCGTCCAGCAGGCGTACATCTTCCACCCCCGCATACATCATCAGGTGCGCGGCACGGGCAGCCGCCATGGTGTTGCGACCGTAAAGGATCACGGTGGTGTCGTGACGGATGCCGTTATCCAGCAGCAGCTTCTTGAGCGCTTCGTCAGAGACCTTGTTCCACAGCGGCTCCTCTTCGAGGCTGTTGGTATCGATATAACCGGCCCCCGGGATGTGGCTGATGAGGTAGGCCTTGGGTGAACCCCAATCCACTTCAAACAGCTTCCAGTCACCCTTGGGCGCCGCGGCAACCGGCTTGCCCTCTTGCAGATCCGCCAACCAGCGCGGATAGACCAGCTGCTGCCAGCGTGCCAGCGACTCGCGCGGTGCGGCTTGCCACCCTTGCAGCTCGAACAGCTGCTTGATCCCCTGCTTGCGCAGCAGACGGGCCACCTCGGCCACTTCGCGGGACGCACCGTAGAGGGCAACCGGACGATCGGCCTTCAGCCCCTTGATCTCGAGGGCCTTTGGCCACTCTTCATCGCTGTATTTCCACTCGGCAGAGAGGTTCTCGGCGCCCGCCACATGGCCGCCCTGCTTCTCCCCTTCCATCGGCCACCCCTGATAGAAGTAGCTGGCGCGGGTATCCAGGATGACAGCCTGTTTGGCCTTGGCATCGGCCAGCGAGAGCGGTGGCAACTCCCCTGCCACGGCGGGCAGGGCACACCAGAGCAGTAAGGTCGCCAGCGCGGCCTGCAAGAAGCGAAGATGTCGTTTCATGGTGATTTCTCGATTCATAGTGAACAAGGTTAAAAAATGGAGCGACCCAGCCGCTCGGCCAGCAGCTCCAGCGCCGCCGTGCCCGCCAGCGAGTTACCGGCTTTGTTGAGCTCGGGCGACCAGACACAGACGCAGAGCTCGCCCGGGATCAGGGCGATGATACCGCCGCCGACACCCGATTTGCCCGGCATGCCGACCCGATAGGCAAAATCGCCCGCCTCATCATAGAGACCGCAGGTGGCGAGCAGGGCGTTGACCTGCTTGGTGGTGCGGGCGGGCAGCAGCGGTACGCTCTCGCCCAGTGGCACACCACGGTTGGCCAGATAGATGAATGCCCGCGCCAGATCGACGCAGCTCATGCGAATGGCACAGGCATTGAAGTAGCTTTGCAGCACCTTGTCCACTTCGTTTTCGAAGTTGCCATAGGCCTTCATCAGATAGGCGATGGCGGCGTTGCGGGCAGAGTGCTGATATTCGGAGCGAGCGACCACCTGATCCGCCATGATGGCTGGGTTGCCCGAGAGTCGGCGCACCAGCTCTAGGGTACGCTGACGGGGCGCAGTGAGGCGGGTCTCCAGCAGATCGCTCACCACCAGCGCCCCGGCATTGATAAAGGGGTTGCGGGGGATCCCCTGCTCGAACTCGAGCTGAACCAGCGAGTTGAAGGGCTGGCCGGAGGGCTCCTTGCCCACCCGGGCCCAGATCTCCTCCTCCTGATAGAGGGTGAGTGCCAGGGTCAGGCTCAGGGCCTTGGAGATACTCTGGATGGAGAAGGGTTCAAAAGCGTCACCGGCGGTGAACAGCTCCCCCTCGACGGTACAGACTGCGATACCAAGCCGATCGGCCGGTACCTGAGCCAGTGCCGGAATGTAGTCGGCCACCTTGCCTTGTCCCAGCAACGGGCGCACCTCTTCAAGGATGCTGGCCAGTAATTCGGATGACAACACCATAAGCAATAAGCGATTCCATGACTAAAACAGCGGTGGAGATCCCATCCCCACTGACAAAAATCCCGCCAGCGGCGGGATTTTTCAGTTACCCACAACAAGGCGCCAGATGCGGCAGCCTTGTATCAGGCCGGTTCACCGTACCAGAGGTCGAACAGTTCGGTAACGACCACGGCTTCCATCCCCTTGCCTTCCAGCCAGGATTTGACGGCAGCGCGGTCTTCTTCGGTACACTTGCCCAGTTGCTGGGTGCAGATCATCCCTTCCCAGGCCAGGTGACCGGAGCCGGCAAAAGCCAGTTTGCGGGGTTCAACAACCTCATCGATCATCGCATCGACTACCGCATCGATGGTCTCTTCGGCAGTGCCGACCGGGAAGTTGAAACTGATGTCGAAACCCATTTCCTGGAATTCATCGACGCGCAGTTTCTTGCGCAGGCGGCGGCTACGATTGGCCATGATAGCTCCTCAAGTTAGTTGATACGCTAGGTGTGTTGACGTGCCAGCTTAGCTGACACGCTTGAAAATCAGATCCCAAACCCCGTGGCCGAGACGGTGGCCACGTTGTTCAAATTTGGTCAGCGGACGCCAGTCCGGACGAGGCACCCAGTTACCGGTGGCAGAGGTATTCTCGTAACCCTCGGCGGCGCTCATCACTTCCAGCATGTGCTCGGCATAGTTTTCCCAGTCGGTCGCCATGTGGAACACGCCACCGATGGCCAGCTTCTGGCGAATGTCCTGGGCAAACGCAGGCTGTACGATGCGACGCTTGTGGTGACGGCTCTTGTGCCAGGGATCCGGGAAGAAGAGCTGCAGGCAGGAGAGTGAGCCGTTCGGGATCATGTGCTCCAGCACTTCCACCGCATCGTGGCAGATCACCTTCAGATTGGTGACGCCCGCTTCCTGAGCGGTACCCAGACAGGCGCCCACGCCCGGGGAGTGCACTTCAATGCCGATGAAGTTCTTCTCGGGGGCATTCTTGGCCATCTCCACCAGAGAGGCGCCCATGCCAAAGCCGATCTCCAGCACCACAGGTGCTTCACGGCCAAACAGCGCGACCAGATCGAGCTGCTTTGGCTCAAAATCGATGCCCATGACCGGCCAAAGCTCTTCCAGGGCCTTCTCCTGCCCTTTGGTCAGGCGGCCTTCGCGACGGACAAAGCTGCGGATCTTGCGCATGAACTTGCCGTCTTCGTTAAATACATCTTGGGTCACAGGCATAATGGTCTCGTTATTTCATCAATCCGGGTAATACATCTTGTGTCCGATCCCGAGCGGGACCGCTCGCGGCTCGGCATTTCATCGACCCGCGAAAACAGGGGAGCGAATTATCCCAAGATAGGCCCAAGGCGCAAGTGTTTCGCGCAACAAATATTCCGGCCATCCACTTCCCTGCTCCCTCACTGGCATCACCACACCGACTAACCGTCCAATATAATCCGCAGTAGAGTCGTTCCAGCCCTTTTTTGGCGATTTTTGTGACAATCATTGCCTCATTTCTGAAATCTGATACAAACGGATAACCTGGCGGTCGAATGGAGCGACCGCCCACATGCCGAGAGAATTGTCTATGCAGCCGTTTTTTGCCCAGCGCTTCGAGAAGGTTGAACCTTCCTTTATCCGTGAAATCCTCAAAGTTGCCGCCAATCCGGAGATCATCTCCTTCGCTGGTGGCCTGCCCAATCCCCACCTGTTTCCGGTCAAGGCGATCGATCAGGCCTGTCAGGATGTGCTGCGCGAGCAAGGGGCTGCCGCCCTGCAATATGCGGCGACCGAGGGCTTCGCCCCGCTGCGCCAGTATATTGCCGACCGCTATCTGGCCCGCCACGGCATGCAGATCAATCCGGACAACATCCTCATCACCAGCGGCTCCCAGCAGGCGCTGGATCTGCTGGGCAAGGTGCTGATAGACGAGGCTCAGGATCTCATCATCGAAGAGCCGGGTTACCTTGGCGCCATTCAGGCCTTTTCTGTCTACCAGCCCACCTTCAAGCCGATCACCCTTGAAGAAGAGGGGCTGGACCTGGCGGCGCTGGATGCGCTGCTGGCAAGCGGATCCAATGCCAAACTGCTCTACGGCGTGCCCAACTTCCAGAACCCGAGCGGTGTCTCCTACAGTCGTGCCAACCGCGAGGCACTGGCGGAGCGGCTGATCAGCCACGAGCTGTTGATGGTGGAAGATGATCCCTACGGCGAGCTGCGCTTCGAAGGGGAGCATCTCCCCCCGATTGCCAAGCTGGCGCCAAACAATACCGTGCTGCTCGGCTCTTTCTCGAAAACCGTGGTGCCTGCCTTCCGTCTGGGCTGGATGGTGATGCCGGAGTGGCTGCGCAAGAAGGTGACCATCGCCAAGCAGGCGACCGATCTGCACAGCAACGCCTTCAGCCAGCAGGTGCTGCACCGCTTCCTGACCGACAACTCCCTCGACGCTCACTTGGAGAAGATCAAGGAGGTCTATGGCCGCCAGCGCGCTGCCATGGAGGCCGCTTTGGCCCGTCACTGCCCGCCCGGCGTCAGCTACACCCGACCGGAAGGGGGCATGTTCCTCTGGCTGACTCTGCCAGCCCACATCAGTGCCATGGCGCTGTTTGACGAGGCGATCAAGGAGAAGGTGGCCTTCGTACCCGGTGCCCCCTTCTACGTGCGCCCCGAGATCAAGAACACCCTGCGCCTGAGCTTCTCCTGCGTCGATGAAGCGACCATTGAAGAGGGGGTCAAACGCTTGGCCCGCGCCCTCCAGCGCATGCTCTGATCGCCCAAGCCAAACCGTACCAACAAAAAACCAGCGAGCGATCGCTGGTTTTTTTTATGCTCCCCATTCAACCGTTCAGCCAAACAAGGTCTTGCAAAACTGCTTCATCGGGATGGGGCGGCTGTAACGATACCCTTGCAGATAGTCAACGTGGCGCGCCCGCAGGTAGTCCGCCTGCGACTGCTTCTCGACCCCCTCCGCGATCAGGATCAATTCAAGTCGCTTCGCCAGATCAATCACGTTTTCAACGATATGGCTGGAGAGTGCATCCGTGCCGATCATCTCTACAAAGCTCCGATCAATCTTGAGTGCATCGACCTGAAACTGTTGCAGATAGGTGAGACTGGAGTGACCGGTGCCAAAGTCATCGATAGAGATTAAGACGCCCAGTTTGCGCAGTTCAGCAAACATCTGAGCGGTTGTCTCATCAGCTACCAGCAGTTCACGCTCGGTCAGCTCCAGCCCCAAATCAACGGGATTGTCCTTAAACGCGTCGAGAAAGGCCTTGCAGTCAGCCAACAGGTCGAGATCCTGAAAGTGTTTGGCGCTGATATTGAAGCAAAAATGGAACTTGGCCGGCAGCTTGCGGGCATAAGGGGAGAAGTGGTCGCGCACCTGGGCCATCAACAGGCTGGTCATGGGCACGATCAGCCCGCTATCTTCCGCCAGCGGAATAAAGCGATCCGGCGAGATCATCCCCTGCTTGGGATGCTGCCAGCGCATCAGCACCTCACAGCCACGCCACTGCTCATCCTCACCGGAGACCACCGGCTGCAGATAGGGGATAAACTCCTCCTCGATCAACGCCCGCTTGAGCTCTTCCGCTGGTGAGCTGCTACGCCCCATCAGCCTGAAGGTGCCGAATCCAATCAGCAGTGCCAGCAGCGGAGAGAGGAACAAGGTATATCTGGAGTAGCGCCATGCGTGGCTCCAGTAGTCATGCACCGTGACCCGGGTGACGACCTGATAGGGGAAATCGGCCGAAGCGAGGGCAATATAACCCTCTTCTGTCGGAGAGGGCGCCGCCCCGACCTGACCTGAGCCAAACAGAGCCCTCTGCCCCACCACCAGAGCCATCGGGGAGTTCTTGCTGGAGATCTCCAGGGTATTGCGCAGGTAGTAGCCATCTACACCGATCAGCACACTCCCCTTGTCAGTTTCATGACGCAGCACGATCAAGGGGCGATCCGGTGTGACCTCATTGCCAGGCAGCAGTTGCAACCTGCCATCCACATAGCGGTCGGGATTGAAGGGGCCATCGTAGTCACCATAGAGCGAGGTGCAGTAGATGTGGCTGCCGACAGCCAGATTGGCGGACCGCACATCGGGGATCGTAGCCACCTGCTCGCGTAGCAGTTGTGCCGCCTCCTTGCACGAGTGACCCAGCATCCCCTCCACATTGATGGCCGCTTGCCGGGCATGGCCGATGGTGCGATCAAACATCACACGGGCATGCTGCAACCGTGAATCGGCATCACGCTCTATCTCCGTCACGGTCTGCCAGATAACTGCAATAACCCCCAGCAGCAGGATCCCGCCCCCCATCAGCAGCGCCACCAGAATCCTCGAGTAAAGCTGGCGAAGTTTCAAACGACGAAATGGCATGGCGGCCTCTTTGATGCTCGGATGATGGGTGACAGCCTCGTTGGACAGGCGAAAAGGGTCGCCATAATAGCGATTGATCAACAAATGTCCACCCAACAAAAATCAATCAATTCAAACTATTGTTCAACAATATGTCGTAAGAAGAGGATAGAGTTAACAAACGTCAAACAGAAAACTCCCGAAGCACGTCTCACTTGTTGAAGGGAAGCCACACCATTAAAGTTGAGCAAACGGCAGCAGGAGCATGCAGCGATGAAGATTCTTATTACCGGAGGGACCGGCTTTATCGGCCGCAAGCTGGTTGCCCATCTCAAGGTCAATCACGAGGTCGTGGTATTGAGCAGGCAGGGGAGCCGCGCTTACTCCCTGCTCGGTCACGATATCAAGGTATTGGATAACCTCGACCGGCTTGATGACCTCAATGACGTGGACGCGGTGATCAATCTGGCCGGCGAACCCATCGCCGCCGGACGCTGGAGCGAGTCGCGCAAACAGCTGCTCTGCGATAGCCGCTGGCTACTGACCGAGCAGCTGGTCGATCTCATCAAGCTATCCAGCACGCCGCCCAAGGTGCTGATCAACGCCTCCGCCATCGGCTGGTATGGCAGACAGGGCACCGAAACCCTCGACGAGCAGTGCCGCTCTCCCAACGACGAGTTTACCCACCAGCTCTGCCAGCAGTGGGAAACCCTGGCGCAAGAGGCCCAGAGCCGCCAAACCCGGGTCTGTATCGTGCGGATCGGGCTGGTGCTTGGCATGGATGGGGGCGCCCTGCCCAAAATGCTCCCTCCCTACCGACTCGGACTCGGCGGCCCCATGGGGTCAGGCAGCCAGATGATGAGCTGGATCCATGTGCAGGATCTGGTGCGCGCCATGCTGTTCTTGCTGGATCACGAAGAGTGCAGCGGCATCTTCAACGGCACTGCGCCCCATCCGGTCAGCAACCGGGAGTTCAGCCAAACCCTTGCCACCACGCTGCACCGTCCACACATCTTCTTCGTCCCGGCGCCGCTGTTGCAACTGGTGATGGGGGAGGCGGCAGATCTGCTGCTGACCGGACAAAAGGTGATACCAGCACGGCTGCAACAGGCCGGTTTTCACTTCAGCTATCCCGAGCTGCCGAGCGCCCTCACCAATCTTCTGCGTGAGCCCCGCTAACTCACACCCGCTCGCTGCGTCCACTCGTCAGCGCCCCACATAGCAAGCAGCCCGGCCAATGGCCGGGCTGCTTGTTTATGGTGGCTGCGCTATTGCACCTTGTGTGCATCGGCTCGCGCTGGCGGGATTACAACACCCCCTGACCCAGCCCTCGCAGCCGATCGCTCAGGGTGCCAGCCAGCAGCTGACGCTGCATCCCCTGCCCCGCCAGCGTCACCAGCAGTGCCCCCAGTGTCGGCAGGCCGAGCCAGATAGCCCAGTGGAACTGCCACTGCCCCTCGAACCACCACCACTGCAGGCCAAAAGAGCAGAGCTCCACCACCATGGCGGCACAGAACCCCGCCAGCGCACCACTGGCCACCAGCTCCCAGCGCAGCATCTTCCTGAGCAGATCGCTGCTGGCACCCAGAGTGCGCATCAGCAGCAGCTCGCGCCGACGCTGAGCCATGCTGGCCTGGGTCTGGGTCAGCAGCACCAAGAGCGCCGCCACTGTCACCAGCCCCAGCATCAGCGCCAGCGCCCGGCTCACCTGCTCCGATACCTGCGTAAGCCGCGCAATCAGGTCATCCACATCGATAAGGCTCACCGTGGGGTGGCGGCGGATCAACTCCACCTCGGCAGTGCGCCCCGCCTCGGGCAGCCGGTAGCTGCCAAGCCAGGTACGGGAGAAGGGTGCCAGCAGATCCTCGGAGAAGATCATGTAGAAGTTGGGCCGCATATTGTCCCACTTGATGCTGCGCAAACTGGTGACCCTGGCGCCAAAGCTGCGCCCCTCGATGGTAAAGGCGAGCATGTCCCCCAGCTTGATATCGAGTCGCTTGGCCAACTCGTTATCCACCGACACCTCGCCGGGGCCGGCGAGCCATTTCCCGGCAACCAGCTTGTTGTCGGTTGGCAGGGTTGCCGTGGTGGTGAAGTTAAGCTCCCGATCGACCCCTTCGCGGCCACTGCTGGCCCCCTCGCCCACCGCCTCACCGGCGATATGAGTCAGCCTGCCACGCACCATGGGATAGAAGTCGGAGGTGGTGGCCCCGGCCGCCGCCAGTTCGCTCAGGATCCCCTCCCGCTCGTTCTCGGCCACATTGACCAGAAAACGGTTGGGCGCATCGACGGGAAGACGGGCCGAAAACTCATCCAGCAGATCGACCCTGGCCGCCCAGAGCAAGCCAAACAGCATCAATGCCAGCGCAAAGCCCGCCAGCTGAAACAGGCCGCTGCTGCGCTCGCGCGACAGGTGGGCCAGCGCCAGCCGCAAGGCATGAGGCCCGCTCACTTTCGTCCCCAGCCGCAACATCAGCGCCGCCAGCAGGGCCAGCAGCCCCATCAGCAAGCCCATGCCACCCACCAGACCCAGCGCCAGCCGCACATCGGCGGTAAAGCCCCAGACCAGCGCAAACAGCCCGAACAGGCCGACCGGCAGGGCCAGCCAGGGGGGAATACCCGCCTCCAGCTCCCGGCGCAATACCCGCAGCGGCGGCACTTTCAGCAGCCGCAAGAAGGGCACAAAAGCGAGCAGCAGGGTGATAAAGAGCGCCACCGCCACCCCCAGCGCAAAGGGGCGCCAGGAGGGGGGCGGCAGATCCGGCGGCAGCAGGTCCCCCAGCAGTTGCAAGGTGATCCACTGCATGGCTGTGCCCGCCACCAGACCCAGCAACGCACCAATCAGCGTCAGCGACAGCAGCAGGGTTCCCATCAGTTGCCAGAGCGAGCGACGAGATGCCCCCAGGGTTTTGAGCAGCGCCACCATATTGGTCTGGCGCTCGGCAAAGTGGCGCACCGCAATCCCCATCGCCAACGCCCCCAGCAACACCCCGCTTAGCGAGGCAAGCCGGAAGAAACGCTCGGCATTGGCCAGCGAGCGGCCCACCTGGGATTCGCTGTCATCCGGTTTGATCCACTTCTGTCCGGCCTGCAACTGCGGCAGCAGCCACTGTTCGTAACGAGCCAGCGATTCCCGTGGCCCCTTGAACAGATAGCGCCACTGCTGGCGACTGCCCGGCAACAGGGCGCCGGTCGCCTCGATATCGGCACTGTGGATCAGCGCACGCGGCGCCAACAGGAAGGGGCTGAAGCCCTGATCGGGCTCCTCGCCAAGCAGGCCTGCCACCTTGAGCACCGTATTGCCCACCTCCAGCTCATCCCCCGTTTTAGCCTTGAGCAGCTGCATCACCCGGGCGGAGAGCCAGATCTCGCCGGGAGCCGGGGCGCGGGCAGGTTCCAGAGTGAGCTTGCCGTAGAAAGGGAAACCGTCGGGCACCGCCCGAATGGAGGCAAGCTGCAGCGCGTCGCCGTGAAACAGCATGCTGTTGAAGCTGACGGTGGTCTGCACCGCCAAGCCATCCTGTTTCGCTCGGGCCAGCCAGCCATCCGGCAGCGCAGCGGCAGTGCGCAACACCCGATCCGCTCCGATAAAGTCGCGGCCCGACGCCTTGAGTCCGGCATCGAGCCGATCCGCCACCAATGCCACACTCAAGACACACGCCACGCTAAGCGCTAGCGCCAGCACAAACCAGCGCAGCTCGCCGCTGAAACCTTCCCGGCGCAGCAGTCGCCATCCCAATCGCCACTGCATCATCCCTTGCATCTCCCGCCTGACCCGCAGCTCACCCCGTTACACCACATCATGGGCCACCTCGCGATCCAGCCGACCCGCCGTCATGACCACTTGCCGCTGGCAACGCTCGGCCAACTGATGGTCATGGGTTACCACCACCAGCGTGGTGCCGTGCTTGCGATTGAGTTCAAACAGCAGCTCGATCACCTTCTCGCCGGTCTTGCTGTCGAGGTTGCCGGTCGGCTCGTCCGCCAGCAGCAGACTGGGGCGGGTCATAAAGGCACGGGCGATGGCCACCCGCTGCTGCTCACCACCGGAGAGCCGTGGCGGCAGATGGTGCAACCGCTCGCCAAGCCCGACAGCCGCCAGCAGTTCACGGGCTCTTGGCTCGCAATCCCGCTCGCCGCGCAACTCGGCGGGCAGCATCACATTCTCCAGCGCCGTCATGGTCGGGAGCAGCAGGAACGACTGGAACACAAAGCCGATCTGCTCGGCGCGCAATCGGGCCCGCCCCTCCTCATCCAGCTCACCAAGGGATTTGCCGAGGATCTCGATCTCCCCCTGACTCGGCAGATCGAGCCCGGCCAGCAATCCCAGCAGGGTGGACTTGCCGGAGCCGGAGGCACCGACCAGAGCCACCGTCTCGCCACTATTGACTTGCAGATCGATCCCTTCAAGGATGGTGAGGCTTTCCTGGCCGAGGCGAACCGATTTGCCGAGGCCCTTGACGACAATAATGGGGGTTGAACTCATGCTCTGTATCCTTTGTTCCAATCCCTTGATGACAATCCATAGCGGGAGTTGAATTGATGGTGCGTATTCTGTTTGTCTTGTTAGTTGGCCTTGGCAGCCTGCTCTCGTCGGCTCAGGCCCAGACCCTGCTGGTGCTGGGAGACAGCCTGAGCGCCGGCTATCAAATGCAGGTTGAGCAGAGCTGGCCTGCCCTGCTCAACCAGAAATGGCAGGAGGAGGGGGGAAAACACACCCTGCTCAATGCCAGCATCAGCGGTGAAACGACACAAGGGGCGCTGGCCCGTCTGCCCGCTCTGCTGAAGGAGCACAAACCGGACTGGCTGCTGATCGAACTGGGAGGCAACGACGGCCTGCGCGGCTTCGCACCGACCATTACCCGCCAAAATCTGGCCAGCATGATCGCGCTCGCCAAGGAGCAGCAGACCCGTGTGGTGTTGACCCAAATCCAGCTGCCCCGCAACTACGGTGCCCGCTATCTGCGCCAGTTCGAACAGATCTTTCCCGAGTTGGCCCAGGCTAACGATCTGCCCCTGCTGCCCTTCTTTATGGATGATATTGCGCTGCGCCCTGAACTTATGATGAACGATGGTATTCATCCCACCCCGGCGGCCCAGCCCCAAATCCGCGATAAAGTCGCCCGCTTTATGGAGCCGCTGCTCAGCCAATAAGCCCGCCGTCTATCGCCAATATCCCATAACCAAGCATCCCGCCGAAATCGGATGTTTTGGGCAGTCGACGATCTCTGCGTGGCACCTTGATTCAACCAATCCATCGCCAATACCCAATAACAACACATCCCGCCGAAGCGGGATGTGTTGTTATTGATTTAGCATAACCGGCAGGCAGCTTCTCAGCTTTCCAGCACCTGACGCAGCCGCTCCTGGGCCACGCCGACCAGCAAGTCGGGCTGGAATTTGGAGATAAAGCGGTCGCACCCCACCTTCTTGACCATGGCTTCGTTGAAGTTGCCGCTCAGGGAGGTGTTGAGGGTGATAAATAGGTCAGACATACGCGGATCGCTGCGTACCTCGTGGGTCAGGCGGTAGCCGTCCATCTCCGGCATTTCGGCATCGGTGATCATCAGCAGGATCTCGTCGGTCACCTTCTTGCCAGCATCGCACCACCCCTTGAGCAGGGTCAGCGCCTGCAAACCATCCTGACACTCGATCACCTCAAGCCCAAGCTGGCCCAGGGTCTCGCGCACCAGATTGCGGGCGGTGCTGGAGTCATCGACGATCAGCACTTTGCGGCCATGCATCTCGGGCAGGATCTCCCGATCCAGCACCTCTTCGGAGATGCGGATGTCATAGGTGATGATCTCCGCCAACACCTTCTCCACATCGATGATCTCGACGATCTGATCCACTCCATCTTCGGGAATGCGGGTGATGGCGGTGAGGTAGTTGGCACGCCCGGCAGAGCGCGGTGGCGGCAGTATATCCTTCCAGGTCATGTTGACGATGTTGGCCACCTGCCCCACCAGAAAGCCCTGAATGGTACGGTTGTACTCGGTGATGATGAGGTTGGATTCACTGTCGATGGGCATGGGACGCATGCCGATGGCGCTGCGCAGGTTGATCACCGGGATCGAGGTACCGCGGATATTGGCTACCCCGCTGATATTGTGATGGGAGCCCGGCATCTTGCTCAGATGGGGCAACTTGACCACTTCCCGTACCTTGAAGACGTTGATGGCGAACATCTGACGGGTGCCGAGACGAAACATCAACAACTCAAGGCGGTTTTCACCCACCAGTTGAGTTCGTTGATCAACGGAATCCAATATACTCGCCATACGCTGATATCCATCTGATTATTAATCGACTCTATTATAGAGGCTGCCCGCCAGGAAAGGCAGGCGCATTTTCAACCAGAGCGACCAACCAGACAAAAAAAGTGAGGCCGAAGCCTCACTTATCTCATTGATTTTAAAATCAATAGCTACAGACAGACTTCCAGCTGCCATCGGTTGCCTTGGGCTCGCTGCTGGTCCACCAGTTCGCCTGCCACACTACCTTGTTATGGGTAATGCGATCGCCGCCATTGGCATGATCCCCCTGCGGCCAGCTCGGATAGGCCTTGTAGGCCGCCGGATTGACGTTCTGGCTGCTGCAGCTGGTGCCCGGATTCTCGCCGCCACCCGAGCCCAGCACGGCCTCCGGCAGGGTCGGGAACTCGGCCTTGAGACCAATGGTCTGGCTGCCGCTGATGATGCGCATACCGCTCGGTACGCCAGCGGCGGGCAGGTAGTAGGTCATGGCGACTTCAATCTCGGCCCCCGGTGCCAGAGTCTGCCATCCCGGCAGGTTCATGGCGACCTTGTGGAAGTCCTTCTCATTGGCAATGCCTTCCGAATTGTCGTTGCCACCGCTCTCCACCACTTTCAGGCCCATGCCACTCTGATCCGTGATGGTGTCAGAGGTGGAAGTGGGCACCAGAAACTCGATGCGCGCGCCGCCCGGAATAGTCTGGGTCGACTTGTTGACCAGCTTGAGTTTCGGGTTGATCGGGTAGTTGGAGTCCCCTTCCTTGAAGCCGGAGAGGCTGATCTGGATGTCGAGCTGGGTGCTCGGCGCGGCCAGATCGTTTTGCTTGGTGTTGTACGGAGTTGCCTTGGCAAACTTCTCATAAGCCAGGGTGGTCAGGGTACTGCCCATGCCGTACTCGTTCTTGGCCGGATCGAAGGCGTAATCACCCGCCATCTCCCAGAACATCACGCCACCCAGACCGTGCTTGATGATGTAGTCGAGCTTGTGGCCCATGGACTCTTCATCTTCGGTTGAGAGGAACACCTTCTTCTCTTCGTTCCACAGCCAGGGCGCGTGGGCCTTCTCATCGTAGTAACGCACATACTTGCCCTGCATCACGTGAGCCGGATTGTTGGGATCCAGACCCCAGGCAGTGCCATAACTCGGCAGCGTGGTGATGCCGAGGCTGGCTGCATGCTCCAGGTTTTTGGCATGCCACATGGGCACGGCGCCACCGCCGATCTCTTTGCCGTTCTTGTCCAGATCATGCCAGATGTTGTCGATGCCGACCGCCCCGTTGCCGCACGGAATGGTGCTGCCACCAGTGCCCGGCTGGCACTCGTTCTGGCTCGGCAGGGCTGCCTTGCCACCCAACCCGTGACTGCCACCGCTTACCCCCTGCCAACCGCGGGTGTAATAGGGCACGCCAACGTTGATCTTGCCAGCCGCCAGCGCACCGCGGAAGTAGTGGGCAGACCAAGCGGCGTTGAGGTAACCGATACCGCCAAACTGGGTCTGGGTATAGACGCCCCAATGGGAGAGCTCGGGGTCAGCATTGTTGTCGAACAGGGCCGCGTTGTGACCGACAAAGTGGTTCCAGGCGCCGTGGAAGTCATAGGTCATCAGGTTGACGTAGTCGAGATATTGGGTGACCTGGAAGTTCTCCATCCCGCGCAGCAGATAGGCCGAGGCCGGTGAGGCGATGGTCAGCATATACTTGCGGCCATCTTCGTTACCAGCGTTGTCGAGCCGCGCCCGCAAGGTCTTCATCAGCACCTCGTAGTTGGCAAACAGCTTGGCCCGGCACTGGTTGGAGAGCGGGAAGTCGTTGGGATTGCCCGCATCCTTCATCGAGGTGGGGTATTCGTAGTCGATATCGACCCCGTCAAAACCGTACTGGCGGATAAAACTCACCGCCGAGTCAGCCAGGGTGTTGATACCGGCAGTATTGACCGAGCAGTCCCCCTTGGTAGTGGCGGTGTAGAAGCCGCGGGTATCGGCCCAGCCGCCGACCGAGATGAGGGTCTTCACGTCCGGATACTGCTTCTTGTATTTCGACAGCAGGTTGAAGTGGCCCTTGTAGGCAAATTCAGGATCCATCTCGGCACTCGGCACGCCATCCCAGGTCATCTTGGTGGCTGCATCGTCCACCTTGATGGTGTGGCTCTGCTCATCCACCGCCGCGAAGGCGTAGTTGATGTGGGTGATCTTGTTCCATGGAATATCGCTCACCAGATAGGCGGGCAGGCCGTTCTTGCCGGTGCGCCAGGAGGTGAAGTAGCCGATGACCCGGCGGGCATGGTCATCCCCCATGCACTCGTAGCCATCCGGGCGATAGATCTGGCGAATGTCACAAGAGAGGTTGCCACCGGTGGGCGGCAGCGCGGCCTCCTCGACATTGACGGTCACCGCCGCCGACTCACCGCTCAGATTGGTCTTGTCAGTGGCCACCAGCTTGAGGGCGGCACTGCCTTTGGCATCCGGTGTCCAGTTCACCTGCCAGGGGGCAGTGGTATCTTCGCCCACCTTCTTGCCGTCGACATAGAGCTCGACTTTGGCCACATCGTTGTTGGCATCGGTGACGTTACCGCTCACCGCCACACTGCGACCCAGCGTCATCTTGGCTCCATTGGCCGGGCTGCTGATGCTCGCCTTGGGCGCCTCTGGCGCGACCACGGCGGCGACGTTGAAGCTCGAATCCGCTTCGCTCAGCACTTTGCCATCTTTATCCAGCGCGCGAGCCTTGAGGGTATGGGCCCCCACTCCGGCGGCGCTCCAGCTGGCACTCCAGGGCGAGGTGTTCGCCGTGGCGACCAGCGTGCCGTCGACAAGATATTCCACCCGGGCCAAGGCCGTTACCGGGCCGCTCAAGGTCACCGCCAGCGCCACACTGGTACCTTCGTTGAAGCTGGCACCAGCAGCCGGTGAGCTGACTGCCACACCGAGCGCAGGAGGGGGCACCTCGCCACCATAGGGCTTCCAGGCATCGGCCCAGACTACACCTCCCCCCGGCTCATAGTGATAGGGGGATGCCCCGCACCAGCCTGAATAGGGAAATTCTTTGCACTCGTAGAGGGCACCGACGTTGCTGACGATATCGCCAGCCTTGTAGGCAGTACCGGATTTATAGGCGGGATAAGCGGCCTGAGCCCAGGCGGGCGCAGCCGCAAGGGCGACCAGCATGGCAAGCCTGCTGGGTCTGAAGAGCTGTTGCATATTGTTATCTTCCTTGTTTTGTCTTGGCATTGGTCACCAAGGCAAAGAACGATCGCAACCTGCATGATGGGCGCAGACAACTGGCAATGGACCGGCCACAAAAACCACCCCTCACCCAGGGAAACCCCGCTATCTGGATCCACGATCGAGACCGGAAGCATTGCGCCCCGACATCACTGCCGGTTTGCCCTTTACCTGGGTTCCGTGAGGAACGAACCCAGTATAGGAAGGCGACAAGATCCCCTCAATCTTTATTCTCAAAGAGAATTATCCCCTGCCACGAAAGCGTCATGATCACAGGGTTAGAATTGATTGAATTATCAAAAAAATCATACTGTTACTGGGATCATAAAAACGCTTTTCCTCATCTTCCCAGATTCGTTTAATGTGCGTTGGCTCACTGGTATGACATGCCAGAAATGTGACAATGCGCGCCCTTGGTCAACGAGCCAAGGCTATGGAATCACTGGCAAAAATAAAAAAGGAACACCTATGAAAGGTACTCGTACCCTGCTGTCGCTGGCCGTGGGGCTGGCGCTTGCATCCTCAGGCGCCCATGCGGCATTTGTCTGCCCGTCCGATCCGGCTCAACTCACCCCCATCCCGACCATTCAGGGCACAGGCTCCGCCAGCGCGCTGGCCACCCAGACCGTGACCGACAAGAACGGCAATGTGACCGGTAAAATCAGCACGGGCACCTTCAACGTTCGCGGTATCGTGACGACGCTGGGCCAAAGCCTGACCAAGGGTTTCTATCTGACCGACCCGGTGGGCGATGGCAATCCGGCCACCTCTGATGGCATCTTTGTCTATCTGAACGACAAGGACTTCGCGACCAAATATAAAGACATCAAACCGGGGAGCGAAGTCTGTCTGGAAGCACAGGTGCAAGAATTTTACGGCGGCACCCAGCTGACCCCGTTAGTCGACAAGGCCACCAAAAAAGCCCACTTGCAAGTCACCGCACAAGGGCTGAATGTGCCGACCAGCGTACTGCAGGTCAATGAAGGGGAGACGCTGGCTCAAGCGCTCAATCGCCACGAAGGGATGCGGGTACGTCTCGACAGCAGCAGTGACCTGCACCTGATCCGCAACTACGGCTTCGACTACAAGGTCTATCGCAACAACGTAGAGTTGGCCCACAAAACCCCGCTGATCAAACCGACCCAACTTCATGTTGCCAACAGTGCGGACGCTGTCGCACTAGCCACCAAAAATGGCAGCAACCGTCTGGTGGTTGAGTCTGATTACAAAGCACTGGATGGCGTACTGCCCTGGTTCCCGAGCTGGGATGCCGATCAGGGATATCTGCGCATCGGTGATCAACTGACCGGGCTGGAGGGGGTAATCGTCTATAACAAGGATGCCTTCCGTCTGGTAGTACCGAGCGATATCACCCTGACTGCCGGCGCCCTGCTGCGCAGCCCTGAAGAGGATCGTCAAGACGCGCCGGCTCGCCTCTCTGGCAGCGATCTGCGGATCGGCAGCTTCAACGTGCTCAACTACTTCACCAGTCACTCCAGCATCGGCGGCGCACTCAATATCCTGTGCAAGGATCAAGCGGATGCCGACAACGCCAAAGGTTGCAACCGGGGTGCCAAGAGCCAGCCCGAGTTCGAGAAGCAGCGCACCAAGATCGTCAATGCCATCACCGCAATGGATGCCGATCTGCTCGGCCTGATGGAGATGGAGAACAACGGCTTCGAGGATAACTCGGCCCTCCACAATCTGGTGACCCGCCTCAACGAACAGCAGAAGGATGCGAGCAAACACTACGCCTATGTGCGTCTGCCGGTAACTGCCCTTACCGATGGCAAGTTCTTCGGCGGCGACGCCATCATGGTGGCGATGATCTACCGCCCTGCCCTGCTCACCCCCAGCGGAGATGCCAGCGTCATCAAGCTGCCGGAGCAGCGCTACACCACTGGTGGTGTAGCCAAGACAGCTGGTCAGCGCGATTCTCTGGTTCAGACCTTCACCCTCGCCAAGAGCAAGGAGCCGCTGACACTGGTGGTCAACCACCTCAAATCCAAGGGGTCAGGCTGCTACGAAAATGGCGATGGCAAGACAGAACCGGCCGACCTGCAGGGTAAGTGCACCGAGTTCCGGGTCTCTGCCGCCAAGGTGCTGGGTGAGGCGGTCAGCAAACTGCCGGGCCAGGTGCTGCTGGTGGGCGACTTCAACTCCTACGCCAAGGAAGATCCGATCCGGGTGCTGACCGACTACAACCCGGCCACCAGCGAGCGGAAGATCGTATCGGCCTCCCACACCTTTATCGGTGAGCAGTCCTATGAACAGCTCGGTCGCGAAGTGACTCGCAGCTACGGCCTGATCGATCTCAACGTCAAATTCAACAAGGAGAAAGCCATCTCCTACAGCTACGACGGGGAGCTGGGCACCCTGGACTATGCCCTCGCCAACCCGGCGCTGGTCAGCAAGGTGGCAGGTGTCGCCGACTGGCACATCAACTCCTTCGAAAGCTCCCTGTTCGAATACGGCAGCAAGTACACCGGCTCCCTGCTCAAGTCTGACAACCCCTTCAGTGCCTCCGACCATGATCCCATCATCGTCGACCTGAGACTGGAGAGCGATGCCACCAAACCGGACACCTCCTCAGGCGGTGGTGCACTGGGACTCGGCCTGCTGGCCCTGTTACCGCTGGCCTGGCGACGTCGCCGTTAACCACAAGCGCATCTGAATAGTGCAAGCAAAGCCCGCGACTCTCGCGGGCTTTTTCATTCAGGTCATTGGATGTACAAATGAAAGGGGCGGACGTATGGAGAAAATAAATGATGGAGAAAACAAAAAGGCCACCGCGATGCGGTGGCCTTTTTGTTTCTTGTAACAAGAATTTGGTGGAGCTACGCGGGATCGAACCGCGGACCTCTTGCATGCCATGCAAGCGCTCTCCCAGCTGAGCTATAACCCCGATTTGTGTGAATGACCAGCAGTCACTCTTAATTTGGTGGAGCTACGCGGGATCGAACCGCGGACCTCTTGCATGCCATGCAAGCGCTCTCCCAGCTGAGCTATAACCCCAAATTCGGTACTGAATGAATGGTTCTGGCGGCCATTCATCCTAAATAATGGTGGAGCTACGCGGGATCGAACCGCGGACCTCTTGCATGCCATGCAAGCGCTCTCCCAGCTGAGCTATAACCCCACAAAGGTCGGCTTGGGTGATACACACCACACTGCCCTGGGTATTCAATAAAACAATCAAGAATCTGGTGGAGCTACGCGGGATCGAACCGCGGACCTCTTGCATGCCATGCAAGCGCTCTCCCAGCTGAGCTATAACCCCTTTGATTCCAGATTGTTCGAGGAGAATTTGGTGGAGCTACGCGGGATCGAACCGCGGACCTCTTGCATGCCATGCAAGCGCTCTCCCAGCTGAGCTATAACCCCAACTCACCTCGGCGCTGACGAAGTTATCTCCGGCAACGGAGGCGCATGATAGGCATCACCCGCTTTGCTGTCAACCCTAAAATAACCGCGACTGATTCGTTTAGTCAAAATTGCAGCAGTTCGCTGTTTTTACCAGCAAGGCGCGTGCTATCTCTCTGTTTTATGTCACAAATCGGCTCAAGCACCTATACAGGAGAGGCCGTGCAGCAAGCCTCTTTCCCCGTGCAACGCCCCCCGCTCTCAGACCTCTCTATGCTGGCTGGTAATCAGCTTCTCCCCCGTCACCTCGGGAAAGCCTTTCCATAAAGGGCATTGCATTTGAAAACCCTTTCCATGATTTTTGTAAATTTACAACACAGAAAGTTGATCTGGCTCACAAATGACCATAGGATCAAACCGTGACCCAGGTCACACACCATAACCATAAATGACAGAGCGATGAGGTAAACCATGTTTGAGAATCTGGCAGTCCTGTTCCACCTGCGCGGTGCAACCACCAAGAACGGCGTTGTAGAGAAAGATGCCTATGCCCCCTCCACCCGTGAATACTACTTCCGCTACGGCAAGTAATTGCTGAAAGCCTTTCACGGAAAATGTAATAAAAAAACAACACACATCATCACACAGCCCTCTCGAGGCGCTGTCCTGTCCGGGCCAGATGTTCCACGGCCAAACCTGAACTCCACCAAACAAGAATGGGGCCCGCAGGCCCCATCTTTTATTGCTCCGGATTGTCATTGCACTGGATAGTGCGCTGGCTAATCGGCAAGCCTTGTAACCCTGAAACGGCTCAGAGTTTGATCCAGGCATCGGCCCAGGCCGTACCCTTGCCCGGCTCATAAGCCCAGGCAGCACCTGCACACCAGCCGGTGTAGGGGTGCGGTTTGCACTCGTAGCTGGCACCACCGTTGCTGACCCGCTCACCCGCCTTGTAGGGAATCCCCTCTTTATAGGCCGGATAGTCAGGCGGCGTTACGCCCCCCTCCTCCCCTTTCACCAGCAGGCTATGGGTAGTGCTGCGGCTCAGATTGCCTTCATCTGTGACCGTCAGTTTGATGTCCAGTTTGGTATCGCTGGCCGGCGTGGGCAGAGTCAACTCCAGCGTCACCTGATCCAGCGCAGGCGCAGAAGCTCCAGCCGGGATAGTCCAGGCATAGGAGAGCGGCTTGCCTTCCGGATCGCTGGAGTGCTGGCCGGAGAGAGTCACCTTGCTGCCACCTTCGGCCTGCGCCGGGCCAGTGATATTGGCCACTGGTGGCAGGTTGGTGCCACCGCCGTTATCCTCGATCACCACCTCCGGATAGAAGTGCTGAACACAGCGGCTGTAATCCCCTGCCTTGAAGGCGCTGAAGCGGGTCTGGTAGCCCACCAGCTTGCAAGCGTAACTCTTGCCGCCGTTGGGGTTCTCTGCCACATAGCTCCAGTCCTGCTCCCAATAGATGGGCAAGGCACCGGCGCCATTGTCGTCAAACACCTTCATGTTCTTGCAACCCAGCACCTCGTCGGATGGCACCGCCACTCCGAGGTAGTTGGCAAACTCGCGGTAGTAGTTGATGCGGTTCTGGGACTGGGCGTGCTCGACCGGGCCGCCGCACTCCACCCCACCGTTGATGATCTGGGTGGTGACCCCGAAGCCCGGCACCAGACCGTTCTGCTTGTCATGGTCATTCGGCTGCCAGGTGCCATCGATGACATGGAGCATGGAGGGCTTGGGCGGCTGCGGATAGGTATAGAAGAACACCGCGCTGGCGAGGTTCAGCCAGGTGTCGGCCACCAGATCTGGCCGGTCGAGCAGGGTGCGCACCGTACCGAACATCGCCTCGGAGAAGGGGCCGTAGTTGTAGTTGTAGGAGAGCTGCTTGGCGCCGCGGCCAAAGTAGCTCTTGAACTCGCCATTGTCGAACGTACCGCACGGCCACTGCTGACCCTGCCACACATCGGGGCGGCACTCGGCGTTGTAACCGCCGCGCATGGTCTCATTCCATCCCATCTCGCGCACGTAGACCAGCGCCTGACGCCACTCGGCCTCCGGGCGCCAGTTTTCATGGCCGCCGGTCTCCTGGGCGAAGTGAGCGAACATGGTCGCCAACGTCTTGCGGCAGATAGCATCGGCATCGCGGCCATCGCTGTAGTCGCTGCACAGGGCCGAGAACTTGGCCGCCGCCTGCAGCAGGCCGCGATAGGTGTACTCGGGGGCGCGCAGCGGGAACAGGTAGTTGAACTGGCTCTCGCTCAGCAGGCTTTCGACCCGCTTGACGTTGCCCGGGTTGTCGGCACGGCCCGGCTGCACCGCCTCGACTACCAGATTGTCCCGGGTAGCGATGGAAGCCTTGACCGCTTCCATCGCCGGGAAGTCGGTCAGCGCCTTCTCTTTGGCATCCAGCTCGGCCTGGCTCATATAGACGGGGGTGGTGCTGCCATCCGGCGGGGTAGGTGTCGGCGGATTGGGTTTGTCATCGCCACCGGTGTCCGGCGGGGTCACTTCCCCTTCGCCGACAAGCTTCCACGGGGTATCCCACTCATTGGCGGCCGCCATGCCGGGAGTCTGACCCGGGTTGACCCACCACTTGGCCTCGAAAACCTGGCCGTTGTAATTGACCTGGCTACCGCCCGGATAGGATTTGTTGATGTCGTATGCCTCGGCCGCCCACAGGTGGCCGCTCAGCATCATGCTGGCAAGCAGAAGGGTGATGCGGTTTTTTTTCATTATTGTTGCTCTCTATGGTTTTGTGGCAAAAGGCAGAACCCGCCTGAACAGGCTCCGCCATCTTCATCATGGACTCAACCTAGGGGCAGCTTGCCGCCCCGACATCCAGCCAGACATCGTGCTTGCCCGGCTCGTTGCCTTGAGTCCACCACTTGGCCTTCCACTGACGGCCATTGTGGTTGGTCAGCTCACCGCCGTTGTAGGCAACGGTAGCGCTCCAGCCCAGATCAACCTGACTCGCCAGCGCCCACTGATCGGAGGCGCGGCTCGGTTCATTGCCCTGAGTCCAATACTTGGCACGCCATACCAGCTGGTTGTGGCTCACCTTGTCGCCGCCGTTGTAGACCTTGCCGGCCTGCCATGCGGGAACATTCGCCGCTTCCGGATCTGTGGTGTTGCAAGAGCCATCGACCACGGGCGCCAGCGTCAACACGACACGCCCTTCGCTCTGGTGTACCCCGTCCGAGACGCTCACACTCAGCTCATGTTGCTCGCTGGTGGTGACAGCTGGCGGTTGCAGACGCAGGTTGGCACTGGTCTCGCCTTCCGCCTGCCAGCCCGCCGGGAAGTGCCAGCGGTATCTGAGTGCATCCCCCTCGGGATCGCTCGCCTCGGCAGTGATGGTCAGCCACTCACCGCCGATGCCGCCGAGTTGTGCCGGCACGGTTACTACCGGAGGCTGGTTCTCAACCACGCCCTGCTCCAGCGGCCGCCCGTTGACGGTAAAGGAGAGGGTCTGCTGCGGTGGCAACAAGCTCTGCTGTACCAGTGTCTGGCCACGGCACTGGATAGTGGCGCGACCGGGCTCGCTGGCGGTGGGCAGGTTGATGTGGAACTTGTTCATGACGCTACTGGCCGCTCTGTGATTGGCCAGCCTGAAGCGCTGCAGACCATCGCGGGTCTCCACCTGCAACTGGCAGTCATTGCCGGACAGGGTGCTGCTGTCATCCGGGTAGGTGAAGCCGTAGGCGCCGTGCAGCGCCGGATAGATGTAGCTGCGCAGGGCTCCTTGCGGATCGTAATAGCCCACCAGGGTGGTCACCGGCACGCCGAATTGCTCGGGCTTGCGCGCAACCTTGGTATCGATGAGGGAGACCTCCACCCAGCTCTGGCCATCCGAGGTGAAGCTCTTCTTGAAGCCCCGGTTCACCACAATTTCCTTGCCGTTGATAAAGAGGCGACTGTTGTAACCTGCCCCGTGATCGATGGTCAGACTGCGTCCCCGGTTGTCCGCAGAGGCAACCGGCACCCGGATATCACGAGTCCAGCGACCGTCCCACATGGCGACCCTGACCAAGCCGTAATCCGCCAGCAGGGCACTCAGTCCTGCCTCGCTCAGGGCATCCATGGGGGCATCGACCTTCTCGATCCCCTCGATTGTGTGCTGATAGGGCTCCATCCTGGCCGTCGCACTGTTCCACTTGCTAAAGCCGGTGGCCGAGTTGGCATCGAACACCGCCTTGCTCTCCAGAAAACGCTGTATAATGGCGGCCGAATTGGGGGTATAGAGGGTGAAACGGTTGGCGCCGGAGAGAGGGCGGCCGCCCGCCATCGCATCGTGCCCAAACTTGCGGCCATCGAACGGTGGCTGGCACTGGCCATCCAGACAGGCATCCTCATTGGTGCGGGTCGGCGAGAAGTTGGGGATGAAACGGTGTTTGTCACTGTCCCAGCCCCAACTGGAGTTGAGCTGATCGGCACTGCGATGAACCGAGCCGCGGAAACCATCTACATAGTGGCCAAGGCCGAAGTTGTGACCCACCTCGTGGCTGAACTCGTTGCCCAGCGAATCATCCAGCGTGACGATGCCACCGCCACCGGAACCACCGTGCACCTGAACCCCATTGGCATACTTGCCGCGACTGTTGTGCGCCGTCAGCTGGGCCACCACAAAGGGATGGCTCCCCTCCCCTTCACCGGCACTGCTGTTGATGCCGTAGTTAGCATTGTCGATGCCGTGGGAGATAAGCTCCTTGCCGATGCGCTGGCGCATGGTGCCGCCATGCCAACCCCCCTCGCTCGGGTCAAAATCGGTCAGCAGGGTGCCATTGGGCAGCATCACCTCAGGCAGGGAGAGCGGTGCATACTGACTGACGATCAACCGGCTGGCCGGGATGGTCTGGAAGTATTCGCGATGTGCCTCCTTGTCATTGGCAAAGGCAAAGCGATCCCGTGGCGGGGTGAGCATGCCGATGTCGATGGTGTGCAGCAGCAGCTCGCCGGGGGCGCCGACCTTGATGTCACGCAGTTCACCACTGAGATTGCCCTGACGAACGGAGAGGTTCAGTCCGGGCTGGATCCACTCGGCAGGCAGCTCGCCGCTCCAGGTATTCGCTGCATAGGTGATGCGGTTGTTCTCCAGCTCCCCCTCGCGGAACCACTGCCCATTGGCAAACTTGAACTGCAGGGTCTGGCCACGGGAGACGGTCACCTGCCGCTCGCCATAGAAAATTGTCGAGTTGTAGCCTGCGCTGGAACGCAAGCGCACCATCTTGCCCTCCAGCTCCGGGCTCACGGGCAGGTAGATATCCCGAACCCAGCGGCCGTCGGCGGTCTGGATCTCCACCAGCGCTCGACCAGTCAACCGATCCTTGAGGAAGGCGCCGCTCTTGTCGTTCAGTTTGGCCAAATCAGCACTGCTGCTGATGACGGCTGTGGTGCCGCTCTCTGGGATGAAGCTCACTCCCCCTTCGGGAACCCCCGCGAGGTGGTAGACAGTCTCGGGCAGCGCCGATGGCGGTGACAAGGTCAGGGTGCCCAGCAGCGTGCCACTGCCGTCACGGGCCTCCACCGTCATCGGGGTCACCCCATCGGCCTGGAGCGGTTTCACCAGCAGCAGGCTCTTGCGCAGGCTGGTCAGGATGGGTTGGCGATCCCCCTCCTTGGGATGAGACGGCAGGATCTGGCTCTGGGCAAACTGCACGCTGGCAGCCAGACTGCCGGTCAGATCGCTTTGCGGTGTCGTGTCATTGAATATCAGGTGCGAGGTGGTGGCAGACAGGGGGCCAGCCGCCAGGGTTGCCATGATGAGGGCAGCGATTCGGGTCACATTTGTGGTCATTGTCGGGTTCTCGTTCATATTGCTACCGGGAATGAGGGGCATGTCGCCATGCCCCGTCATCGGTGAGGAGGCCTCAGTTACAGCTTGCTGCCCCGATATCCAGCCAGACATCGTGCTTGCCCGGCTCATTGCCTTGAGTCCACCACTTGGCCTTCCACTGACGGCCGTTGTGGTTGGTGAGATCCCCGCCGTTGTAGGCAACGGCTGCGTTCCAACCCAGATCAACCTGACTCACCAGCGCCCACTGATCGGCGGCGCGGCTCGGTTCATTGCCCTGAGTCCAGTACTTGGCACGCCATACCAGCTGGTTATGGCTCACCTTGTCACCGCCGTTGTAGACCTTGCTGGCCTGCCATGCGGGAACGTTGGCTGCTTCCGGATCTGTGGTGTTGCAAGAGCCACCCTCACCGCCTTCGTTGATCGGGGTAACGGTGAGGCGGGTTGCCGCGTTGGCGTCGAGTGCGCCATCGGAGACGGTCACAGAGAGGTCATAACCGGTTTCGACATCCACCGCCGGGCCGGTGACCACCAGGGTGGAGCTGTTCTGGCCGGTCGCCGTGATACCGGCAGGCACTTGCCACTGGTAGATCAGCTCGTCGTCGTTGGGGTCGGATGCCTTGGCGGTGATGGTCACTTGCTTGCCCTCTTCCACCTTGACGCTGGCAGGCAAAGTCACCACCGGAGGCAGGTTGGGCTGCGGCGCCTTGTTGGTCACCACCACCTGATCCCTGGCGGTCAGTTGATGGTCATCGGTCACCGTCAGCTCGAACACCAGATTGATGTCGGCGGACACTGCATCGAGTACAACCCGGGCCTTGGCCTGAGTGGCATCAAGCAGAGCGGCCTGCGGGCCGGAGACCTGCTTCCAGCTATAGGTGAGGGTGCCATTTTCCGGGTCGTGAGAAGCGGAGCCATCCAGCGTCAGGGTAGCCGGGCCGGTCACCGCCACATCGCTGCCCGCGTTGGCTACTGGCGGCTTGTTGGCTGGCGGAGTGACCCCTTCACCGTGACCGAGACCTTCATGCATGGCGTTGAGGATGTCACCGTTGTCGGCATCGATCTCCCAGGAGAAGAGCCCGCCCAGCTTGTTGGCCAGCACGTATTGGCCTTTCGCCTTGACCGAGCGCTCGTCGTCATAGGTGATCAGCTCGCCGGTGGAGGGCTTGAACAGGGTGGCCGCTTCGGCAGTCTCGTCGTAGTTGTACTCCCAGCCTGCGCCCATATGGCTGTTGACGATGTGGCGATAATCCAGCACGCCATCTTCCCAGGTGCCTTTGATCTTGCCGGTGGCGGTGCCGGTGAAGGGATCGTTGCCCTGATATCCGCTCACCCCTTTCCAGCCGCGACCGTAGGCGGCGGCACCGATCACCAGCTTCTCGGAGTCGACCCCTTGCGCCAGCAGTTGCTGTACCGCTGCATCAGTGTTGTAGCGCTTGTTGGCCGAGCCGTTGGTAGCCTGATAGAGGTTGGCCTGATGACCCAGGGAGGTATTGCTCCAGGCACCGTTGTAGTCGTAGCTCATCACGAAGAGGTGATCCATGTACTGCTGGGCAGCCTTGTAATCCACATCCTCAATCTTGTCGTAACCGGCACCGATGGCGGAGGTGAGCTGATAGGTGCGACCGGTCTCGGCCTCCAGCTCGTCGAGCATGGCGCGCAGATCCTTCATGATCAGCACATAGGTTTCCCCATCTTTGGTCTTGTCCCCCAGATTGGGGTTGGCACCGTCGCCGCCCGGGAACTCATAGTCGATATCGACACCGTCGAAGAACTTCCAGGTCTGCA
This sequence comes from Aeromonas sp. s8, assembly GCF_040907785.1. Taxonomy (NCBI): domain Bacteria; kingdom Pseudomonadati; phylum Pseudomonadota; class Gammaproteobacteria; order Aeromonadales; family Aeromonadaceae; genus Aeromonas; species Aeromonas sp. s8. The sequence goes on along the minus strand of NZ_JBFOCL010000057.1, from coordinate 96,658 downwards.
GGAACTCCTTGACCGAGGCGACGAACACGTCACGCTTGGCCTTGTCATGCATGAAGAAGAAGGGGTCGGAGAGGGTCCAGCCACCGACGGAGGGGAGGATCTTCAGGTCCGGATAGGCCTGTTTGAGGGCCATCAGATTACCGAAGTTGCCCTTGTAGGGCTCATCCCAGGCAACCAGTGACCCCTGCCCTTTTTGCAGCGCGGCCCAGGGATCGTGAATGGCGACCTGGAAATCCTTGCGCCCGGCGCAGGCTCGTTGCAACGCCTGGAAGCTGCCGGCAATCTCTTTGAGGCTGTCGTTGAGGCCATCACCGCCACAGATCGGGGTGAAGCCATAGAGGATATGGGTCAGGTTCTGGGCCGGCAGCTTGTCCACGGTGAAGTTGCGATCATAGACCCCCCACTCCACATAGTAGGTGCCGACCACCTTGCCGGACTTGTTGACATAGGGTTTGTTATTCTCCCGCAGGGCAGGCTTGAGCGGTGCAAGGTGGCTGCCATCGGTATCGGCGACCACGATCTCCTTGGCATCAGACAGGGTGCAGCCATCGCCGTTGCACAGCGCGACCTGCATCTGATAGCGGCCCCCCTTGTGCACCTTGAAGGTGGCGGTACCCGCGGCGGAAGAGGGACCGGACCACACCTCCTTGCCATCCAGCAGCACCTTGGCACTCTGGCCGATATCGCCGTTCCAGATATTCCAGGTGACGGTCACATCGGCGCCATCCTTCACCTTGACCAGCTCGTTATAAGCGGTCGCGGACTGGTTGACTTCGACGATGGCAAACTTGGTGGGGCCCCAACCGATGGCGGGTTTGCCGGGAGCTGCCGCATAAGCGGCGGAGGAGGCGAGCAGGGTGCCGACCATCATGGCCAGCAGTGCAGGTTTTGGACTTAGCATATTGCTTTCCTTTTCGTTATTGGAAAAACGAAAGGGCAACGCAACACGACAGGTGACACAAAAACGGCCACCCCTTGGCAAAGGCAGCCTGCATTCTACTGTGGTGGCCCCGCTATCCTAGGTCGTCTTGACCCTTAGACCGGAAGCTTTGCGTCCCGACTTTTCAATCGGTTTGCCCTTGTCACAACGTTATTTCTGGCGATAAATAATCGCTGATTGACTGTAGGGTAATTCTGATAAGTAAGCAAATCGGACCATTGCCAGCCCACCAGTTACCAACCCTGACAATTACCCACTTTCAAGGAATTAATGTTTAAAAAACAGCCGGATATGCAGACCTAATCTCATCACCTCCAACCAGATACCTCACACCATTTTTTTGATCTGCATCACACCAAATTGAGAAAAATCAATGAGTAAGAACAATATGCGACAAAAGACCCATCTGTATCGCAACTAATGAATTTATAATCGTCGCTTTGCATGGCCAGCAGGTGTCTTCATGCCCAGCGAATTGCCCTCACGCACCCGGTTATCCAGATACGACAAATTTGTTCGTTTGACGATTTATGCCTTGCCACTGGCCGGGATGATCTGGCTTATCAACAGCCTCAATGGCTGGCAAAGGGCGCCGCTTGCCAGCACCTTGCTAGTCCAGAGCTACCTTGTCTGCACCTTCTGGCTCTATCGCCACTACCGCTACCATCTGCACCGCCAGTGGCAGCATCTGAGTGAGGCGCTCAAGATCAACGAAACCACCGCCGAACTGGCCCGCAACTCGGCGCAATACCAGACCGAAGAGGCCTTTCTGGAGGATCTGCTCAGACGAGCCGTGATGTTGATCCCGGGGGCCGAGATGGGCTGCCTGATCAAGCTGCTGCCGGGCACAGGCATGTTGAGGTATGAAGCAGCCATCGGCATGGATCTGGTGAAACTGCGGCGAATCAATCTGCCGCTGGAGCACACCTTTCAGTACAAGCTGACTCAGGGGCGCTGCAACAAAACACTGCTGATCAACGACCTGTCGAAGATAAATGCCACCATGCCCCTGTCCGAACAGGACAGAGAGCTGCTTGCTGGTCAACTGCACCGACCTGCCCATCCAGGCCACGCTGGCGACCCCGATCCATATCGATGGTCAGCTCTACGGCATGATCAATATGGACAGCAGCAAACGTAATGCCTTTACCCGCTACGACAGCCACCTGATGGCGATCCTGGCGCGGGATATTCGCCACGCCATCACCATCTATCAGCAGTCCCGCCGCATCTATCAGCTGGCCAATACCGACCAGCTGACCGGGCTCGCCAATCGCCAGCAATTCGAACTCGCTCTGCAAGCACAGCCGGAAGGCACCCTGCTGCTGATCGACATGGATAATCTCAAACAGCTCAATGACAGCAGTGGCCATTTGGCCGGTGATCAGGCCCTGCGCCTTATCGCAGACGGCATACGCCAGCATTTTGGTCAGGGGGTGATTGCCGCCCGCTTCGGCGGGGATGAGTTTGTGCTGCTCACCACTCTGACACCGACCGAACTGCAACAGGCGATGGCCAGGCTGACGGCCATGCTGGCCAACGCCTCCCCCACTATCTCGTGCAGCATGGGGATGGCCCCCTATCGCGGCGACTTTGCCGCCGCGTTTGCCAGAGCCGATGCCGACATGTATCAACACAAGCGGCACCACAAAGAGCAGCGTGCGGCACCGATGCCAGCTATCGGGGAGAGCATTAATCACTAGTTCGGAAGGGCTGCTTTGCAGGCACAAAAGAGAAGCTGGGTGGGGAAACCGGTTGGCAGACCCGCCAGAATGTGGCGAAGCGGGGAGAAAAAACGGGGCATGACTGGCATGCCCCGCCACCATTCAATGCTTATTTACAACTGGCGGCTCCCATATCCTGCCAGACGTCGTGTTTGCCGGGCTCATTGCCCTTGGTCCAGTACTGCGCCTTCCACTGACGGCCGTTATGGGTGGTGAGCTCGCCACCGTTGTAGGCCACATTGGCATCCCAACCCAGTTGCACCTTGCTCACCAGCAACCACTGATCCGCGGTGCGGCTAGGCTCGTTGCCCTGGGTCCAGTACTTGGCCTGCCACACCAGCTGATTGTGGCTCACCTTGTCGCCGCTGTTATAGGTGCTGGCCGCTTTCCAGACTGGCCAATTGACCGCATCCGGATCGGTCGCCGTGCAACCACCGCCGCTGCTGGCCGGTTTGACCGTCAGACGGGTTGCCGCGCTGGCATCCAGCCCGCCGTCGGAGACGGTGACGCTCAGGTCATAGCCGGTGTCGCTGGTTACGCTCGGGCCGGTGACCACCAGAGTGGCGCTGTTCTGACCCGTTGCGGTGATGCCTGCCGGCACGCTCCACTGATAGGTCAACGGATCACCATTCGGATCAGAGGCGGTCGCCTTGATGGTCACCTGCTTGCCCGCCTCCACAGAGGCCGTTGCAGCTACACTCACCACCGGCGCCAGATTGGCCTGCGGCGCCTTGTTGGTCACCACCACCAGATCCTTGGCACTCAACTGCTGGTCATCGGTCACTGTCAGCTCGAACACCAGATTGATGTCGGCAGTCACCGCATCGAGTACAACACGGGCCTTGGCCTGAGTGGCATCAAGCAGGACAACCTGCGGCCCGGAGATCTGCTTCCAGCTATAACTGAGAGCGCTATTTTCCGGATCGTGGGAGGCCGAACCATCCAGCGTCACCTCGGTCGGACCGGTCACCTTGAGGTCACTGCCCGCGTTGGCCAGCGGCGGCTTGTTGGCTGGTGGAGTCGTTCCCTCGCCGTGGCCCAGCCCCTCGTGCATGGCGTTGAGGATGTCGCCGTTGTCGGCGTCGATCTCCCAGGAGAAGAGGCCACCGAGCTGGTTGGCCAGCACATACTGCCCCTTGGCCTTGACCGAGCGATCGTTGTCATAGGTGATGAGATCGCCGGTCGCCGCCTTGAACAGATAGGGCGCCTCGGCCACTTCGTCATAGCCCTTCTCCCAGCCAGCCCCCATCCGGTTGTTGACGATGTCGCGGTAATCCACCACCCCATCCTCCCAGGTGCCTTTCACCTTGCCGGTCGCCTTGCCGGTGAAGGGGTTGTTGCCCTGATAACCGCTCACCCCGGTCCAGCCACGGCCATACATGGCGGCCCCGACCACCAGCTTGCCCGGTTCAACCCCCTGCGCCAGCAGCTGATTCACCGCCTTGTCGGTGGTGTACTTGGTTGCGGGATCCCAGCTTGCCGCATAGAGGTTGGTCTGGTGACCCAGCTCGGTGTTGCTCCATGCGCCGTTGTAGTCGTAGGTCATCATGAAGATGTGATCCATGTAGGGCTGGGCCGCCTTGTAGTCCACATCCTGGATCTTGTCGCCCCCCGCCCCGATGGCCGAGGTGAGCTCATACTGGCGACCGGTCTCGGCCTCCAGCTCGTCGAGCATGGCACGCAGCTCCTTCATCAGGGCCACATAAGTGGCCCCATCGCTCGGGCTGCCCAGTTTCGGGTTGGCGCCCTGTCCGCCCGGGTACTCCCAGTCGATATCCACACCATCGAAGAACTTCCAGGTCTGCAGGAACTCTTTCACCGAGCCGACAAACACATCGCGCTTGGTTTTGTCACCGAGGAAGTAGAAGGGGTCGGAGAGGGTCCAGCCGCCGACCGAGGGGAGGATCTTGAGGTTCGGATAGGCCTGCTTGAGCGCCATCAGGGCGCCAAAGTTGCCCTTGTAGGGCTCGTCATGGGCAGTGAGGTTGCCTTGCGGCATCTGGATGGCGGCCCAGGGATCGTGCATCGCCACCTTGAAGTCCGCCCGGCCGGCACACGCCCGTTGCAGCGCCTGGAAGCTCCCTTCGATCTCCTTGAGGCTGTCGTTGAGGCCATCCCCGCCGCAGATGGGGGTGAAACCATAGAGGATATGGGTCAGGTTCTGGGCCGGGATCTTGTCCACCGTAAACTTGCGACCATAGACCCCCCACTCCACATAATAAGTCCCCACCACCTTGCCGGACTTGTTGGCGTAGGGCTTGTTGTTCTCCTGCAGCGGCGCCTTGAGTGGCGCCAGATGGCTGCCGTCGGTATCGGCAACCACGATCTCCTTGGCATCAGAGAGGGTACAGCCATCGGCGTTGCACAGCGCCACCTGCATCTGGTAGCGCCCCCCTTTCTTCACCTTGAATTTGGCGCTGCCCGCTGCGGCCGAGGGGCCGGACCACACCTCCTGACCATTGAGCAGTACCTTGGCTCTCTGGCCCAGATCGCCGCTCCAGAGGTTCCAGTTCACCTCCACATCGGCGGCATCCTTTACCTTGACCAGATTGTTGTAGGCAGTGGCCGCCTGATCGACTTCAACGATGGAAAACTTGGTGGGGCCCCATCCGATGGTGGGCTTGCCGGGCGCCGCAGCATAAGCGGACGAGGCGCAGCACAGACCGACCGCAAGGGCCAGCATGGTAGGCTTTGGACTTAGCATTTTTATATTTCCCTATTTCGTTATGTTGGCAACGAAAAGGGCTACGCCCTGACAGGTAACGCAGACGGCAGTGCGGCCTCTTGGCAAAGGTGCACAACAACCTGTGGTGGCCCCGCTATCTCAAGTACGGCTCATCCCTGGACCGGAAGCTTTGCGTCCCGATCTTGCGATCGGTTTGCCCTTCGGTTACTTCATTTGCGATGCAAAAAATCGCATCCCGACTATAGAGTGAGCCAATCCGGTCTGCCACTGTCGGCGTTCACCGACAGTGGCAAGTCAATGCACTAACTGGCAGCCATTACGCAGGAAGATGAAGATATCTTCGCCAATAAATCTCTGTTTTCGGCATTCATCCATGACCAGGGTCCACGGGATCATTGCGCGGTTTTGTGAGCAGGTTCACGGCTAGCCGCCCCGGCTGCGGCTAGCGCAGCAGCAGGCTGTTCATCAGGGCCCGCAGTTTGAGCGGTTTGACCGGTTTGCTGATGTAGCCATACCCCCGCTCGCGGATCTGCGCCTGCAACTCGCTCTTGCGATCGGCACTGATGATGATGCCCCCCAGCTCGTCGCCACACACTCGTTGCAGGGCAGCGAGCGCCTCCAACCCGGTCTTGCCATCGTCGAGGTGGTAGTCAGAGAGCACCAGTCTCGGCACAAACCCCTCTGCTACCAGCTCCTCGGCTTCGGCCAGATCGACGGCGCAGCGCACCTCGCAGCCCCAACGGCCGAGCAGTGTGCTCATGGCGGTCAGAATGTCCCGCTCGTTGTCGATACAGAGCACGGCTACACCTTCCAGCTGGCTGTCACGCACCACCGGCGCCGCCAGCTGATGGGCCGTGACCGGCCGGGTCGCCAGATTGAGGGTCACCGCAAAGACCGACCCCTTGCCCGGCCAGCTCTGCAATGTGAGCTGATGACCGAGCACCTGCGAGATGCCGCGGGCGATGGCAAGCCCCAGACCCAGCCCCTGCTCCTTGGCGGTACGGGAGTGATCGAGACGGGAGAACTCGTCAAAAATAGCCTCCTGCTTGTCTTGCGGGATGCCGGGGCCGTTATCCCACACCTCGATGCGGATCTTCTCCCCCATCCGGCGGCAACCAAGCAGCACCCTGCCGCCCGGGTTGTAGCGAAACGCATTGGTGAGGAAGTTTTGCAGCACCCGGCGCAGCAGCCGCACATCGCTGTGTACCGCATGCTTGCTCTCCACCACCGAGAAGTGGATCCCCCCCGCCTGGGCCAGCACGCCAAACTCCGCCTTGAGGTTGTCGAGCAGATCGCGCAGGGCAAAGTCGAGCTTCTTGGCCTTGAACTTGCCCGCTTCGAGCCGCGAGATATCGAGCAGATCGGTGATGAGATCCTCGGTCGCCCCCAGCGCATCATCGATATGGCGGGCAATGCGGGCCTGCTCGCCAGCATCGGGCAACATCTCCAGCAGAGAGGAGGTAAACAGCTTGGCGGCATTGAGGGGCTGGGTCAGATCGTGGCTGACCGCCGCCAGAAAACGGCTCTTGGATTGATTGGCCCGCTCAACCTGCTGGTTCACCAGCAATAGTTGGCGGTTGAGTTCGGAGAGCTCGCGGGTGCGCTCGGCCACCCGAGCCTCCAGATGTTCGTTCGCTTCGCGCAGCACCCGCTCCGCATCGCGAAACGGGGTGATGTCGGTAAAGGTCATGACGAAACCACCGGCGGGCATGGGGTTGCCCTGCATCTCGATCACCCGCCCATCCGGGCGCTCCCGCGCCGAGATATGGGCGCTACCCCGCTTCATAAAGGCGACCCGCCGTGCCACGTGATCCTCGATATCGCCGGGGCCACAGAGCCCCTGCTGGGCGTTGTAGCGGATGATCTCTTCAATGGGGCGCCCTGCCTGAATAAGCCCCGGCGGATAGTGGAACAGCTCGATGTAGCGGCGGTTCCAGGCGACCAGCCGAAGCTCCCTGTCCACCACCGAGATCCCCTGCCCGATATGCTCGATCGCCCCCTGCAACAAGCCTCGGTTGAAGCGAAACACGTCGGAGGCCTCATCGACTATGGTGGCGATCTCCTCGAGCTGCATGTTGCGCCCCTGCAGGGCCGAGGCGAGCACCAACCGCGCCGACGAGGTACCAAACACCCCCGCCAGCAGCCGCTCGGTGTGGGCAATCAGCTCGGCCGAAGCCTGCATCTGGGGCGCAAGGGTGCCGCCCCGCTCTCCGGCGAAGCGACCAAAGGCACGCTTGACCCGGCTTGAGCCGACAAAACGGGCCGCCAGCATCTCCAGCTCCTTGACCGAGACCCGCGCCTGATAGAGGGCGGCGGTATCGCGGCTCGGCTTGCCGACAAAGTTGGCCGCCTGCAGCCGCTCGCTCACCGCAGGGCGCGACAGCAGCGAGCCTGCCACATAGCCGAGCAGGTTGAAGAGCAGGCTCAGGAAGATGCACCAGGCCCCGAGACTCAGCTCGCGAAACGCGGGCCAGTCCGGCGGCGCCAGCAGCTCGGCCAGCGGTGAACCGGCCAGCAGCCCGCTCTCCACCAGCAGGGTCACGAACCAGAGGCTAACCCCGAGGCTCAACCCAAGATAGACCCCCTTGCGATTGCCGTGACGCCAGTAGAGGCCGAGCAGCAGGGCTGGTGCAAACTGGGCCACCGCGCCAAAGGAGAGGTAACCGATGCGCGACAAGCTGGTGAGATCGCCGAGCCAGAGGTAGAGCCCCCAGGCCGCCAGCAAGATCAGCAGGATGGCGCCACGGCGCACCTGCAACAGCAGCCGTACCAGCCGCTCGTCGCGCCCCTGCCGCCAGAAGCGCCGCAGCAGCACCGGCAGCACCAGATCGTTGCTCACCATTATCGCCAGTGCGATGGTGCAGACGATCACCATGCCGGTGGCCGCCGAGGTGCCGCCGAGAAACGCCAGCATCGCCATGCCATCGAACCCGAGTGCCATCGGCAGGCTGATCACATAGGTGTCGGAGGCCATATCGACACCCACCCACTGCTTGCCCGCCAGGGCCAGCGGCCAGATAAAGAGCCCCATCACGAACAGGTAGAGCGGGAAGATCCAGCGCGCCCAGTGCAGGTCCTGTCCCTGATTGTTCTCCACCACAGTCACATGAAACTGGCGCGGCAGGCAGATAACAGCGCACATCGCCAGCACCGTGTAGATGGCAAGCTCCAGCAGGTTGCCGGGGCTCACCGCCACCACCTGCGCAAAGAAGTCGCGGGTCACCTGCTCGTGAGCTTCGCCCGGTTTGCTCAGGATCAGCCAGAGGGCGAAGCCCCCCACCGCGATAAAGGCCAGCAATTTGACCACCGACTCGAAAGCGATGGCCACCACCATCCCCCTGTGGTGCTCGGTGGCATCGAGATGGCGGGTGCCGAACAGGATGCTGAACAGCGCCAGCAGCAGGGTGACCCCGAGCGCCAGCTCGCTGGTATTGCTGGTCGGGCTGATGCCGCCACTGTTGACCATCAGCAGATCCAGCCCGGTGACGATGGCTTTGAGCTGCAATACCAGATAGGGGAGGATCCCCATGATGGCGATGAGGGCGATCACCATGGCGAGCCGCTGGGATTTGCCGTAACGGGCGGCGATAAAGTCGGCGATGGAGGTGATGTGCTCGCGCTTGGCCACCAGAATAAGGCGGGCCAGCAGCCGCCAGCCAAACAGAAAGACCAGCATGGGGCCAAGGTAGATGGGCACCGGCGACCAGGGGGATTCACTCGCCTGCCCCACGGTGCCGAAGAAGGTCCAGGAGGTGCAGTAGACCGCCAGCGACAGGCTGTAGAGCAGCGGTTGCCCCTTGAGACGGTGCCGTTTGTGCTTGTCTGCCACGAAGGCGATCAGAAACAGCAGCCCCAGATAGGTGAGCGACAATCCGATCAGCAGCCATCCCTGGTGCATCGATAACTCCTTGTCCATGTTGAGTTTTTGTATACAGCCTCGCCAGTCTAGAGAGGCAGCAGCCAAAAGTCATCCCCTTCGGACAGATTGAAATTATCGTTTTTCAATAAGTTTTATCTTGACTGTATATCGTAAAACAATAAACATTGCCGATGTGAATATTGATAAACGATAAACTTTACCTTTCAGATAAAACCATCACAGTGAGGAATGAGATGATCTCCAACAAACTCGAACGCTCGAGCATGCTGATCGAATGGCTGCTACTGCTGGCACTGCTGGCGACCCCTTTGATCACCTTGCTCGAGGTGTGGACCCCCTTCGGTGGCGCCGATTTTCTGCAGGAGAAGCTCAACACCATCTTGAGCCGCCCCGGCATCCATCCTGCCGACTATCCCCTTAACTTCTCCACCCGGCTGCTCGGCACCCTGGTGCAGCTGTTGCCGGATCTGGTCTTTATGATGATGCTCTGGCAACTGCGTCAGCTGTTTCGTGGCTACCGCGCCGGTCTGCTCTTCACCTTCGAGCAGATCCGCCGCTATCGGCAGATCGGAGTGCTGCTCTGTGCAACCTTCCTGGTCGAGTTGACCCTGACCCCCTTGCTGGATACGGTGCTCACCATGAGAGGTCCGGAAGTACTCGGTACCATAGCGCTTAGTACCTCAGATTTTCGGGTACTGCTGGCGGGACTGATCGTACTGGCGCTGGCGCTGGTCATGCGCGAGGCCAAACTGTTGGCCGATGAACAGCAACTGACGGTGTGAGGAACGTATGCCCATTATCATCCGCCTCGATGCCCTGCTGGCCGAGCGCAAAATGACCGCCCGCGAGCTGGCCCAGCGCATCGACATCACCGAGGCCAACCTCTCGATCCTCAAGAATGGCCACGCCAAGGCGGTGCGCTTCTCCACTCTGGAGGCCATCTGCCGTGAACTCAAATGCCAGCCCGGCGATCTGCTGGGCTACGAGCAGGAGCGCTAACCCTCTTATGAGTCGTCATATCACCCTGTTTGCCCTGTGGCTGCTGCCGCTGTGGGCCTGCGCTGGCAATGACGCGGACGGCCCCCGCTACCTTATCGAGCAGGGCGCCAGCGCCAATGTGCTGCAAGTGCGCCTCACCATGCAGGGCAAGCCTCCCTTTACCCTGCTCCCCGCTCGTCAGTTGCCGGGCAGTGCCACGCCGGTTTCCCCCACGCTGGTCTGCCTTGCAAACAACCAGCCGGTTGCCCTCAACCAGCCCTTCTCCTGCAAGGAGATCGGCTGGCAAATCACGCTCACACCGGCTCCGACAGTGGGTGCTGATGCCTCGGCCCAACAGTCGCTGCTGTTCGCTCCCAACCAGTGGCTATTGACCGAATGGGGTAACTTTGTGCGCCAGATGGGGAACCACCTAGGGGAGGTCTGTCTGCCGGATGGCAGCTGCCAACCGCTGTCGGATGTCAACCAGCCGCCGTTGATCCTGCCGTTTGGTATGGACACTGTGCCCGTCACCAAGCCGGATCCGCGGCTGGTGCTGAGCCATGACGAGACCGCCAACCAGCTCGATCTGCCGGCCTTGCAGCAGCAACTGAATGAGATCATCGACTATCTGGCCTTCCAGCTCGATGTGGATCCGCCCACTCATCCATGGCAACTGGTGTGGCTGGGGCGGGATGTGGCGACCCGCTCCCTCGGCGGCGCCGCCGGAGATCAGGTGTTTGTCGCCAACTACCCCACCGAGGCTGGCAAGCCGACGCCACAGGCCCCCTTGCGCCTGCTGCGCACCTCGGCCCACGAGGCGGTGCATATCCTCAGCGCTCGCCGCGCGGCTCCACAACCCACCTGGGTCAACGAAAGCCTCGCCGAGTACCTCGCCATCAAGGCGCTGCGCCGCTTTCGGCTGCATCAGGTCACGGCGGTCAACGAGCTGGCCGAGCGGGGAAAACAGCTGCCCCATAGCGAGAGCGGCCTCTATCGGGCAGCTCGCGAGGTGCTGGCGGGCGAGCGCTCCTACTACCCGCTCTTTTACGTTAAGGGGAGCGCCTTCTGGGAAGTGCTGGAGCGGGAGCTGCAGCACAATGACGTGACGCTGGCCCAACTACTGCCCCAATTGGGCTGGCTGCCGGATGGCCGCTTTGATGCTGCATCCAATGAACTGCTTGCTGGCACCATCGGCTCGGATACCTGGCGCCGCCTCAGCCGCCTCTATCTGGGCGAACAGCAGTAACGCGCAAACTGCAGCAACGAAAAAGGGAGAGCCGTGGCTCTCCCTTTTGTTAGGTGATGATTCAAATAGACAAATATCAGGCCGGAGCCCTCTCCTGCGCAGACGGCGCAAAGGGGCGCAGCCGCAGGAAGAACACCGGCAAGACCACCAGCACCATCAGGAAGAAGATGCCGCCGCCGAGAGGCTCGAACAGCACGCCGCAAAGTGCCATCAGGGCCGCCACCGTCATGCCGAGGCCAAGGGCCGCATAGAGCGCCTGGGTCGGGATCAACTGCTCGGCGGGCAGCTGGCGAGTCATAAAACGCACCGCCCCCAGATGACTCATGCCAAACGTCACCGAGTGGAGCAGCTGCCCCAGCACCAGCACCCACAACTCGGTCGAGGCACCCAGCAATACCCAGCGCACAACACAACCGATGGCACCTGCGATAAAGAGACTCTGGGCGCCAAAGCGCTGCAAGAAACGCTTGTCGGCGGCAAACATACAGATCTCCGCCACCACCCCGAGCGCCCAGAGATAGCCGATGATGGTGCCGCTATATCCTTGCGCCTTCCAGTAGATGGCGCTGAAACCGTAATAGGCGGCGTGGCTCCCCTGCAGCAACGCCGTCAGCAATAGGAAACGGCGCACCGGTGCGCTGCGCAGAGTCGCCAGCAAGGACGCCTTGGCCCGCTCGCCCTGACTATCCTGTGGCGCCGGATAGAGCGGCAGCCAGCTGAGCAGCAGCATCAGCGCCAGCCCCGCCACCATGGTGTGCAAAATCCAGTCACTACCGAAGTTGCCCACCAGCGCCCCCACCAGGGTAGAGGCGACAATAAAGGCAAACGAACCGCACAGCCGCACCTTGCCGTAATCGAGGTGCGCCTGCACCACCATGCGGGTCGCCAGCGCCTCCCCCACCGGCATCAGGGTCGGATAGATAAAGTTCGCCAGCAGGGTCAAGCCCACCAGCCACCAGAGGTTATGACTGAGATAGAAGCCGAGAAACGCCAGCAGACTGAGCAGGGAGAGCAATCGGGTAACCGGCAGCAGATGGCCCGCCCCTTTGATCTGCCCCATCACCATCAGGTTGCCGGCAAAGCGGATCGCCATCCCCGCCCCCAGCAGAAGACCAATCATCTCGGCGCTGACGCCCACCCCCTCCAGCCAGAGCGACCAGAACGGCAAGTAAGCACCGTAGACAAAATAGAAGGCGCCGAAAAAGAGCGCTAACCAGGAAAACGCGGGCATAGATCCTCTGCAACCGGATGACGGGAGCAGAATGATAACCCATCCGCCCCCACAGATCCCGATGGAAACCCCGCGAAGAAAACGAAAAAACTTCAATAAAATTGAACTATTACCGAAGAGGTGGGGTCTACTTGGTAACACCTCTTCCTGGTTAGTGTTGCAATCCTTCCACCCGCCCATGGCGGGTTTCTTTTTTGCTGAATGAATATAGTCAGGTCAGACCGATGCGCAGCATGGTCAGCATTATCCTCGCAGGGGTGAGGAGAGCACGTATCACCTGATTTATACCATGCATTGATCGCGGCGGGCGGAGAAAACATCTCGCATCTCCATTTTGCGACAGGGTCGAGGGTTATTTGCGGTCGGATCGTTATGATCGAGTAAAGATTCAATAGCACCCCAATCAGTAGAGGAGACTGCATTATGCCATCGATCAAGACTCTGCTCTGTCCAGTCGATTTTTCCCAAATGTCTCGCGCGGTACTCGACTATGCCGTTTTCATGGCACAGAGCCATCAGGCCCAACTCAAGCTGATCCACGTGGTTGATCAACTGCACGGTTTCGACAGCTACAAGATCCTGCATATGACGGCCATCGAGATCACTCACGAGATGGAGCGTCAGGCCAGAACCCAGCTCAAAGAGCTGGTTGCCACCCTGCCGATCCCAGCCACCTTTGATATTCGCTTTGGTCGCGCAGCCGATGAGATCGTCATTCAGGCCAAGGAGAATGAGGTTGAGCTGATCGTGATGGGCAGCCACGGCCGCTCCGGTATCAGCCATCTGTTGGTAGGCAGTGTCGCCGAGTCTGTGGTGCGTCATGCACCCTGTCCGGTACTGGTGGTGCGCCAATAACGCGCCACGTTTAGTGTGAAAAGCGTAACAAACAAGGCCAGCGATTGCTGGCCTTGCGTTTTCTGGTGTTGTGCCCGCTAGCCGTGGGCGTAGATGACACTCCCCCCCTTGATGGTATCTATGATGGCTCTGGCCTGCTCCTTGGGCAGGGCGGGGCAACCCCAGCTGCGGCCCAGTTTGTCATATTTGCGCAGATGGGTCGGGCTGGCATAGGCGGCGCCGTGTACCACGATGGCACGCTTGCGGGCATTGCAGTTTTTACCCGGTGACAAGCCATCGAGTCGCAGCGAATAGCCATGCTTGCCCTGATAGGTTTCCGCCGTGCGATAGACGCCAAGAGAACTTTGGCGGGAGTTGAGCTGGTTAGAGAAGCGTTCAGCATCCAGTTCACCTGAGTTCCGGCCATGGCTGACCCAGGTGTGATAGAGCAGCTTTTGGCGCTTCATATCGATGACAAACAGTCTGCGCTGGGTGGATGGCTTGCTGTAATCGATGATAGTGAGAATGGGTTTGCGTTTGTGGCGCACGGTTTGATAACTGTTGAGAGCCTGACGAAAGGTCTGTTTATCCAGCTTGCCGGCCAGACCCAGTTGACGATAGAGGCTCTGATCCCAGCTGGCATCTGCCGTGCTGCTCCAGATAAGCGATATCAACAGCAGTGGCAACAACAGCCACCCGCGTTGCCAGTCTATGTTCCCGCGCGCTTGTCTCATCCGTGAATATCTCCTTGTCACTCCCTGTCAACGGCGCGGATATTGTCATCAATCCGCTCGATAGTTATATGCAAGGTGCTGAAAAGGCGCAATAAAAAAACCGGCCGCAGAGCGGCCGGAAGTCATTCAAACAGTAGACATTGGTATCACAGGGTATAACTGACTTCCAATTACTTAGAAGTTGTACTGCAGGGCAACCGCGACTACGTCGTCGGTGTTCTTGCCCAGAGAGTTGGTGGACTTGCCATCTACGGAGTCCAGCAGGTTCAGCTTGTAATCAACATAGGCGTTGAAGTTCTCGGTGAAGTTGTACCAGGCACCGATAGATACGTACTCGGTGTAGGTATCATCGATACCGCGAGCGGAGTCTTTCACGTCAGTGCGCAGGTAGGCCAGAGAAGGCTTGAACTTGCCGATGGTGTACTGGGCAACGGCTTCGTAGCCATCCATCTTCTCGGCGTAGCCGTTGTTGACGAACAGGTGGTCTTCACCGTGGGAGTAGGTTGCAGCCAAGTAGAGGTCGCCAGTTGCATATTTGGCGCCGAAGCCCATCAGCTTGGCATCCTTGTCGCCACCGAAGGCGGCGTAGCGAGCTTGCTCGTCAGTCTTGCCAGCCTGGTTATAGGCAGCACCCAGGCTCAGGCCCATATCGAAATCGTAGTTGGCAGATACTGCGAAGCCTTCAGCAGAACCTTTGCTATTCCAGCTTTCGCCGTTATAGGTGTTGCCGTTGAAAGATTCAGTGATTGCACTGCGACCGGCGTTTTGCGGATCGTTGTTACCGGTGAACTGGGCACCCAGGGTCAGACCCTGATAGGTGTAGATGTACTGGGCCAGACCGTTGGTACGGCCGGTGCCGAATACTTCGGTATCTTTGCCCAAGCCGTCACCGCCCCACTCAGGCAGGACGTCGGTATAGTTGTTGACGGCCTTGGTGAAGAGGCCATCCTGACGACCATAGCTGAATGCGCCGAAACGGTCGTGCTTGATGCCGGCATAGGCATAACGCAGCTCGTCGTTGTCAGAACCGGAAGTCGGCAGGTTGTACTCGGCAAAGCCGAACGCCTTCATCTCGGGAGCAATCTTGGTCTCGCCAGCAACGTGCAGACGGAAGTAGCTCTGGTCACCTTCGGAACCGTTGTCGTCAGTACCGTAGTAAGCACCTTGTGCACGGCCGCCGATTTCCAGCTTGGTATCGTTCTGGTTGTAAACGGTAGCAGCATGGGCGCCGCTCGCCAGCAGCAGGCTGGAGATGGCAATAGTCAGTGCAGACTTCTTCATATGCGTTATTCCTCTGATGTAAACACTTCCGAACTTGTTGTCGGTTCTGTGAAATCGGAAATGGTCCGATAGCCACACGGTAGGCGTCCCAACCTTGACTGGGCCTGAATCCATCGTTGTTTAATTGAGGTGACGAGGTCGTTATCAAGACTGGGTGTGACGGTTTTTGACAAGATAAAAAGAGATTAAATTCAATGAATTATTTTCTAGTGACTTTTTTGACATCAAGGCTGTTCTGAGCAACAAGGTCGATGGCTCAAGTTGTGAGCTAGATCACGTAGGGGAGAATGGGGGCGGGGAAAAAACGTGGGGAGACTTGCAAGGCTCCCCCCAGTGATCAGATGGGCTTTTGCCACAGGGTCAGCAGCAGATCCTGTTCCAGTTCATTCGGGCCCTGTTGAGCGAAAGCGTGACGCTGCTCACCGGTTGCCCGCCAGCCAAGACGGCTGGTCTCCAGAATAAAGCTGCGCATGGCCTGATCCATGGTGAGGCTGAACTGGCAGCGTTGTTGAGTCACCGGATTGAGGCCGCCGAGGGTTGGCCAGCTGAGAGGGTGTTCCATGCTCACCGGATTGAGGCTGACCCGCAGTTGCCACTGATGACGGGGGCCGGGCTGCAGATAGAGCAGATAGCCACCGGGCGCCAGCCAGCTGACCAGCTGCTCGGTCTTGACCTTGAGATCGTTGACCAGCAGCACCTGAGCAGAGCCCGGTTGCAGCGGCGCGCGAGCGGGATCGGCAATGACAAACTGGCCGTCCGGCTGCGCTTTTTTGGCGGCAAAGATGGTGTTCTTGGCGATATCAACCCCAGCAAACTGCCAGCCGGGCAGGCGCTCTGCCAGCGCGCGGCAGTAGTAGCCTTCACCGCACCCAAGATGGATCAGCTCTTGTGGGGCCAGCGGAGCGAGCAGGCTGGCCATGGCCTCGACCAGCGGCAGTTGGTGGCCGGCTTCCAGGAAATGGTGCTTGGCGCGCATCAGGGCGCGGCTGTCGCTGTCTTTGGGGTTTTTCTTGCCGGGGATGAGATCCAGATAACCTTCCGGTGCCGGATCGAAGTGATGCTTGTTGTCGCAATAGCGCCCTTGGGAGGCTTCATGAAGATGGAGCGGACTGCGGCAGCGGGGACATTGAAGGTGCATAGTAACTCTCTGGGCGAATGCCGGAACAGTGAAGGGCGTTCGGGATTATAGGGGAGAGGATCAAAAAAGGCTGCCGTAGCAGCCTTTTTTATCCCAAGGCCTCAGTCAGGCCTGCGGACGGGTCATCAGCGAGTGCCAAATACCACAATGGTCTTGCCGTGAGCAGAGATGAGCTCCTGCTCTTCCAGCATCTTCAGGATGCGGCCCACGGTTTCACGAGAGCAGCCGACGATCTGGCCGATCTCCTGACGGGTGATCTTGATCTGCATGCCATCCGGGTGGGTCATGGCATCCGGCTGTTTGGCCAGGTTGAGCAGGGTCTGGGCGATCCGGCCGGTCACATCCAGGAAGGCGAGGTTACCCACTTTCTGGCTGGTGTGTTGCAGGCGCTTGGCCATCTGGCCAGAGAGACGCATCAGAATGTCCGGGTTGACTTGGATCAGCTGGCGGAACTTCTTGTAGGAGATCTCTGCCACTTCGCAAGAGCCTTTCGCTCGAACCCAGGCGGAGCGCTCGGGGTTCTCGTTCTCCTCGAACATCCCCATCTCGCCCAGGAAATCACCCTGGTTCAGATAGGAGAGGATCATCTCTTTGCCCTCATCGTCCTTGATCAAGACGGCCACAGTGCCCTTGACGATGTAGTAGAGGGTCTCCGCTTTTTCACCCGCATGGATCAGGGTGCTCTTGGCGGGATACTTATGAATGTGGCAGTGCGACAAGAACCATTCCAGGGTGGGATCGCTTTGCGGTTTGCCAATGACCATGAGAATTCCTCTGTAGTGTCTTTTTATGGACTTGTGCGTCCGGGCAAGCTGCCAATCTTGCCATTCCTTGTATTGGTCGCAGTAGGATAAGAGCCTTTGCCTGTGCTGACAAGGCTTTGCGGGCTTTTGACAGAGCCCTTTGAGTAATGCCTGCTGCGCCGCTTCGGCCATTCTAGGGAAGATAGAGGTCGGAGATGTTGATTTTGATCTATTTCCATCCCAACTCCCCCTGTTCGGCAGAGATAAGCGACTGGGTTATGCTAGGGATCCATCATCATGATTAACAGGAGAGAGTGCGAGATGAAAGCCAAGGTCAGCTGGGTGGAAGGGATGAAGTTTGTGGGTGAGAGTGAATCTGGTCACAAGGTGATCCTGGATGGTGCCAACCCCGGTGAGGGGGCCAGCCCGATGGAGATGATCCTGCTGGCGGTCGGTGGCTGCAGCTCCATTGATGTGGTTTCCATCCTCGAAAAAGCGCGCCAGTCGGTGACAGCATGCCATGTCGATGTCAGTGGCGAACGGGTCGATAGCGTGCCCCGGGTTTTCGAGAAGATTAATCTGCACTTCGTGGTGAAGGGCAAGGGATTGGCAGAGAAACAGGTGGCCAGAGCGGTGGATCTGTCGATGGAGAAATACTGTTCTGTTTCCCTGATGTTGGAAAAAGCGGTACAAATTACCCATAGTTATCAAATTGTTGAAGCTTGATAACGATTGTTTCGCTGGTACCCTGGCATAAGGCCGTTACGTAAGGCCACTGCACAAGGCCATGACATAAAGCCATTACATAAGGAAAGTGCAATGAAAAAATTGATCGCTCTGCTTCCCCTTTTGGGCCTGGCGGCGTGCAGCAGCCCGCAACCTACCCAGTATCAATACAGCCAATACCAGTGTGGTGAAGAGATGCTGGCCGTTACCTATGATGCCCAGGCTGAGATGGTGCAGTTCCCCTATGCCGGGGTTTACCACAAGCTGGCGCGTGTGGAGTCAGAGTCTGGCGCCAAATATTCTGACGGCCTGACCACCTTCTGGAATCAGGAGAAACAAGCTCTTCTCACCCAGAAAGGGGTCACACTGCTGACCTGTACGCTTAAATAAGTGACCACAGATAGCTGAAGGTGTGCGGCTTTGTGCCCGAGTCTGGCCTAGGCCGGATTGGGTCAAGAGGTTGAGACCACAAAAAACGGCTTGCCGGGAGGCAAGCCGTTTTTATATCCATCCCTTATCACTAAACAAGCGCTAGTTGGTGGGGACGCGATTGAGCAGCTCGGTCGCGAGCTGCTGGCTAAGCGCCTGACGCTGGTTGTCTGCAATGCTCACGTCGCTGGTCAGCTGGATGATGCTGCTCCAGACAGCTTTCTGGGTTTTGCGATCGAGCAGCACGATGGCCAGCGACCCTTTGCGCTGGTTGGCCGAGGCATATACCCCGGGCGTCATGCCAAGACGGGCGAAAATCTCGCCGTCACTCATATCCTTGCCGCCCGCGACGCCGATGGCGACCCACAGATCCGCCTCGTCAAGCGGTGCACTCTGCCACCCCTTGCCATTGAGCTCCCGGCTTACCGCCTGCTGCATCGGCTCCAGCCACCCTTCCGCCAACTCACCGGCAAATTGATACTGTTCGGCCAGGGCGTAGCGCGGGGTTGCACCATAGGTCCAGTTGCCCATCGGGCGAACCAGCATGGTGCCGGACTCCAGCGTGGGGGCCGCCGGCCCGCTGCTGCAACCGCCAAGCAGGGCGAGCAGTGCCACAGAGAGATAAGCAAGCCGCATCGTGAACTCCTTTGAATCAGGTTATTTTGCCGGTTTCGATCAATTGCTGGATGAGCGGGCGCAGGATCAGCTCCATCGCAAAGCCCATCTTGCCACCCGGCACCACTATGGTGTTCATCCGCGACATGAATGAGCCATCGATCATCGACAGCAGGTAGGGGAAATCCACCTGCTTGATACCGCGAAACCGGATCACCAGCATACTCTCGTCCAGACTCGGGATCACCTTGGCGCTGAAGGGGTTGGAGGTATCCACCGTCGGTACTCGCTGGAAGTTGATATGGGTGCGCGAGAACTGCGGGGTGATGAAGTTGATGTAGTCATCCATGGAGCGAACGATGGAGTCGGTCACTGCCTCGCGGGAATGCCCTCGCTCCGAGGTATCCCGGATCAGCTTCTGGATCCACTCCAGGTTGACGATGGGCACTACGCCTATCAGAAAATCCACGTGGCGCGCCACATTGTGATCCTCGGTGACCACACCGCCGTGCAGCCCTTCATAAAACAGCAGATCGGTATTGCTGGGCAGATGCTGCCAGGGGGTGAAGGTGCCGGGCATCTGGTTGAAGGGCACCGCCTCGTCAAAGCTGTGCAGGTAGCGGCGATACTGGCCATTGCCATCCTGCCCATAGCCCTGGAAAAAGCTCTCCAGCAGCCCGAAGTCATTGGCCTCAGGGCCAAAATAGCTGATATGACGCCCCTGTTCGCGCGCCTTGCGGATCGCTACATCCATTTCCGGTCGGGTGTAGCGGTGAAAACTGTCACCTTCCACCACAGCCGCGGTATATCCCAGTTGATGGAACATGGAGCGAAAGGCGTTGGTGGAGGTGGAGGTGCCGGCACCGGACGAACCGGTAACAGCAATAATGGGGTGCTTGGCCGACATGGGATTCTCTCTTCCTTGGGAATTCCGTTATAAGGTCCGGATTGCGGTTGGGTCAAGACTGCTCGATGAAGCGGTCTTTCATCACGATATTCACCGATTCGTGCAGCTCGCTATAGACGATGACAGCTTTGCCTTGCTGTAATTGTTCTCTCACTGCATCGACTTTGACGCCAAGTGGTACATCCTGTTCTCCATATTCTGTTCCCTCCTGCAACACAAAGTGTTCGATCAGGTTGGTCAGGGTGTCGCCGTCCAGTTCTTGCCAGGGAATGATCATTTAAAGGTCTCACAGCAAAAGAGGTGATCGTCAGGCTATTGTTGTGTTGAATCCCGCGAATGCAATCACTTTTTACCTTTTCACCGGAGTCTGAGAGATGTTGTCTGAAGCGCAGCGCAGCGCGCCGTTAACCCTGACTGAGCATCTGGACAGCGCACGTCGAGAGGCGATTGCCCGAGGCATGGTGTGGTTCTGGTTATTGAACTGGCTGGTGGTGTTGTTTCTTTCGATACGCTATGAGGTTTACAGCCAGGTCGGGCTCGCCAGTGATGACAGCTTGCCCTGGCGCTTTCAGAGTGAGCTGGCCCTGGTCATGGTGGTGCTATTGCTGCTACCTGTTGTTAGCCTCTTTTGTGACCATCTGCAGGACCGTCTCTGGTTACGGATGGCTGCACTGGTGATGGTGCTATGGGGCGGACTCTGGACGCTGCACATCTACACGATTGGTCAGGTGGAGCTGCGGGGAGGAGTCAGCTATGCCAACGGGATCATGCGGCTCAACCTGCTGGCCGCGCTCATCGCGTTTTATCCCGATCGCAAGGTGTTGTATGGCTATCTCTTGGGCCCGATGACGGTGGGTGTGGGGTTGGAACTCTTTTTACGCGTCGATTTTCTCCAGATTTACCTGCTCGGCGTGTTGTTTGGCGTGATTGCGCTGGAGGTCGGCCGTCGCATGCTGCACCGCTGGTTTGAGCTGGCGATCATGCGAGAGCATGAAAATCTGATGCTGCTGCGCCAACTTGATCTGCTCGCCAAGCAAGATCCTCTGACCGGTGTCGCCAACCGGCGGCATTTCAATATCGAGCTGGATCGCGCGTTGGCCCATAGCCAGGAGAGCGGCGCTCCGCTATCGCTCATCCTGATCGATGTGGACTATTTCAAGCGCTTCAACGACCACTATGGCCATCAGGTAGGGGATATGTGCCTCAAGGAGGTGGCACAAGCGCTCAACCGTGCGGTACGCACACCATCTGATCTGGTGGCCCGCTATGGCGGGGAGGAGTTTGTGCTGCTGCTGCCCAATACCGACCGTCAGGCGGCGGCCAGCGTGGCGCAGCGGCTGCAAGATGGCTTGGCCATCCTGCGGCTGGAGCATCTGGCGTCCGATGTTGCCCCCTGGGTGACGGTGAGTCAGGGGATTGCCAGCAATGTGTCCGGCGAAGGGGCGAGCCAGTTGCTGGAGCGGGCCGATCAGGCGCTCTATCGGGCCAAGGAGTCGGGACGCAATCAGTTCTGTGTTGCAGAGTGACTATGTTCGGCAATCCAGCGACTGATCCGTTCATCCAGCCAAAACCGTGGCCGCCAGGGCGTGCCGTGCAGAAAGCCGACATGGCCGCCACGCTGGCTCAACTCATAGCGCACCGTGGGCGAGAGTTGCTCTGGCCGGGGAATGACCGCGCGTGACATAAAGGGATCGTCGGCGGCGTGCAGGATAAGGGTAGGGATGGGGATCTGAGCCAGCAGCGGTAGTCCCGAGCAGCTCTGGTAGTAGTGGTTGGCGCTGTGAAAGCCGTGCAACGGCGCGGTAACCAGCTCGTCAAAATCGCGCAGGGTGGCAATCTGCTCCACTTGTCGAGGTTGCCAGCGTTCACTCGCTTTCTGCTGCTGGCTGATCTTGTTGAGCAGGTTGCGGCGCATGGTGCGTAGCAGATAGTTCTGATAGACCTTCGAGAAGCCCTGATTGACCCGCTCGGCGCAGCTCGCCAGTTGCAGCGGGGCCGAGACCACCACCGCCGCTTTCAATGCCGCAGGACAGCCCCGCGCCAGCAGATTGACCAGCATATTGCCACCCAGTGAAAAGCCGATGGCGATCAGCGGTTTGCCCGGGAAGCGCTGGCTCAGCTCGGCAATCAGCTCCTGCGCATCACCGATGGCGCCGGAGTGATAGGCCTGCAGGTGGCGATTGGGCTCGCCACTGCAACCGCGAAAGTGCATCAGCACGGCCTCTCTGCCCTCTTGCTGCAGGTGGGCGAACAATCCCTTGGCGTAGTGGGAGTGAATGCTTCCCTCCAGCCCGTGAAACACCACTATCAGCGGCCGTTCATCAAGGCTGACTTCCCCGCTCCAGGCGAGGTCGACAAAGTCCCCATCCTGCAGTTCAAACCGCTCCGCCACAAAACGGGCAGGGGGGCGGCGCAGCCATTTGGGCAATATGGTCTGCAGATGAGGATTGCGTGCCCACCAGGGGGCGTGGAAGTGGCTCTCGGTCAGCATGGGGTCAGTCGGTCTGGGTCGAAGATAAGGAGGACGGGAGGCGTGTTCCTCCCGCCAGTCATTGGCTTATTTCAGCAGGCGATCGTGATGTTCGGCACCGCGCAGCATGGCCTGGATCAGCTCATTGGCCTCGAACTTGGTCAGCGCCTCATGAGCACCCACCTGATGGGCTCGCTCCACACTGATCTCGCTGGAGAGGGAGGTGTGCAGGATGATGTAGGCCCCCGCCAGTTTGCTGTCGCTCTGTACCTCGAAGGCCAGCTCGTAGCCATCAAGCCCCGGCATCTCGATATCGCTCACCAGAATGTCGATCGGGGTCTTCTGGCTCGCCCGCGTTTGCATCAGGGTCAGTGCATCCTTGCCATTGGTGCAGACTTCATAGGGGATATTGATGTAGTCGAGGGCGGCCATCAGCTGACGGCGGGCGACCGAAGAGTCATCAACCAGCAGGATCCGCATCGGCTTGATCCGTTCCCGCTGCACATCGGTTAGCACCGGATAGAGGTGGCTCGGATCATCCGGATAGACCCGGGAGAGGATCAGCTCCACATCCAGCAGCTGGATCAGCTGGTCATTGACCCGGGTCACACCGGTTACGAACACATTGTGGCCGAGGGAGGCGGGTGGCGATTCGATATCGCGCCAGTTGCACTCGGTGATCTTGTCGATGCCCCGTACCAGAAAGCCCACCAGGGTGCGGCGGCAGTCGGTAATGATGATGAAGCAGTGGGGCATCTCCTCCTTGCTGATGGGGCGATAGCCCACCGCCATCGCCATGTCGATCACCGGAATGGTGGAGCCGCGCATATTGGCAGCCCCTAACACGGTCGGGTGCGAGTGGGGCATTGCCGTCAGCTGGGTGTAGGGCACTATCTCCTTCACCTTGAGGGTACCGATGGCAAAGGATTGTTTGGCTGAAAGGTGAAACAGCAACATGCCCTGGGATTGATTGGCTTTGCTCGTCATGGCAGATGTCCTGTTGGTCGAAACGTTGGCAGTCACTTCAGGCCTCTAGCATAAAGGATTACGGGGGGAATGGCCCTTCCTTGTTAACGACCATCTGGCAAAAAACTGGACTCATTCAGCCAATTTCGTTGGCGCACTCACATCGGCGTCCGGTTATTGATCACCATCTTCGCCAACGCCCCACTGCTGGCAGGCAGCTTGCAATGCGGTCTCATCGGCATAACCCAGCTTGCTGGCCACCTGCGCGGGTTTGCTGCCGCCCTTGAGCAATCTGAGCGCCTGCAGCAGTTGCCACTGTTGTTGCAATTCACTCCCTTCCACCGGCGCATCGGCTTGTTGTGCCCACAGTTGCAGAGACTCAGGCTGGCCATTGGCCAGCGCTTGCCAGCAGGCTTGCAGCTCACCGTGACCCTGCTGGCTGATGGCACACTGTTGCAGCTCATCCAGGATCACCTGCAGTCGCTGACCGTAGGCCCCTTGCCACTCTTTTGGACGTTGCCACCGGGCAAGCGAGTCGAGCAGGGCATCGAGCAGAGGCGTGGCCTGCAGCCAGCCAGCCTGCTGCGGCTGAGCCACGCGCAAAGAGACGCTCAGCTGATCGTACTCGCAACCGCTGAGGGGGCTGAAGGCAGCGAGGGCATCGGCGCAGAGCCAGAAGCTGCTGCCGGCCGGCAGCAACAGCTCATGTTGGCCCAGTCTCAGCAGCGCAGCGCCCCGGGTGATCCGCAACAGCTGCCCGACCGGAGTTCGTTTGCGGTTGCCGGCGTGCAGGCCCTGGCAGGAAAAATGGTGATACTCGATGGCGTGATGCATGTAAAAACCCTGATATGATGCTGCCTGGAGGTAACAAATATGGAAACCAGACGTAAAAAACGCTTCATTGCCGGTGCTGTCTGCCCGGCGTGCGGCAAGTTGGACAACATGATGCTGTATCTGGAGCATGGAGTCGAGAAGGTGACCTGTGTCGCCTGTGGCGATACCCAGGTACAAACGCCTGCCGAGGTCGACAAGCAGACTCGCGAGGCGGAAGAGGTGATCGGGGTGTTTCGCCCCTGATAAGGGAACGGCGGGTGGAATGCGGGTCTCCTCGCTGACGCTGTTGCCGTTTTTTTCGTCACTCAGTGGCGCCGCACGGCATATGCGCGGCCCGCTTTTTAGGGTATTCTGAGCCCGTTTTTTTCTATCCGCAGGATCCTGACATGAAAGTAGCTCCTCTGAGCGTGGTTACGCTGGAATACACAGTCACCGACGAGCACGGTGAAGTCATCGACAGCACTGTCGGCAAAGAGCCGCTGGTCTATCTGCACGGCACCCGTTACCTGGTCTCAGGCCTGGAAGCCGAGCTGGAAGGTCGCGCGGTAGGTGAAGCCTTCGAAGTGACTCTGGCACCTAGCCAGGCCTACGGCGAATATGACGAGACACTGGTACAAGAAGTACCGGGCGAGCTGTTCGACGGCATGGAAGTCTCCGAAGGGGATACTTTTGTGGCTGAAACCGACGATGGCCACCGTCCGGTGACCGTGGTTGAAGTGTCTGAAGAGTTCGTCAAGGTAGATGGCAACCATCCGCTGGCTGGCGTGACTCTGGGCTTCAAGGTCGAGATCAAGGACGTGCGTGCTGCCACTGCCGAAGAGCTGGCTCACGGCCACGTTCACGGTGCCGGTGGTTGCGGTCACGATCACGGTCATGACCACGATCACGGCGGCTGCTGTGGCGGTCATGGTCACGACCACGATGAGGAGCATGGCCAGGGCGGTTGCTGCGGCGGTGCTGGCCACGGTCACGATCATGGCCATGACCACGGTGATGACCATGGTCACGGCGGCTGCTGCGGTGGCGGCGGTTGTGGTGGCAAGGGCCATCACCACTGATCACGGCCATGCCGATGATAAAAAACCGCATCAAGCGGGCATCAAATAAGAAGAGGGAGGCACTGCGCCTCCCTCTTCTTTAGCTTTTTGCCCTACACAGTTAAGCTCAAATTACCTGAGCTTGTCTGCACAGAAATCTTCCCAACGCTCTGATTTTCTATTCACCCTTTGTAGATCTTGGGGTTAAACACATCCCGCAGCCAGTCGCCCAGCAGGTTGATGACCAGCACCAGCACCACCAGACAGATGCCCGGGAAGGCGGTGATCCACCAGGAGCCGGAGAAGATGTAGTTGAAGCCGACGCTGATAAGCGAACCGAGCGAGGGCTGATCAACCGGCATCCCCAGACCAAGGAAGGAGAGTGCAGCTTCACTCATGATGGCGTTGGCTACCTGCACGGTGGAGATGACCAGAATGGGCGACAAACAGTTGGGCAGAATGTGGCGGAACATGATGCGCGGGGCGCGGAACCCCATCACCTTGGCCGCCTCCACATACTCCTTCTTCTTCTCCGCCAGCACAGAGGCGCGCACAGTACGGGCGTACTGCGGCCACTCTGCAATACCGATGATCACCACCAGCATCATGATGGCGAACTTCGAGTAGAACTCGGAGCCAAAGGTTGCCTGAAAGATGGCGGAGATGATGATCGCCACCATCATGGTGGAGAACGACAGCTGCACATCGGCAAAGCGCATCAGCAGGTTGTCGATACGACCACCGAAGTAACCGGCAATCAGACCGATGACGATACCGAGCACCAGCTGCAGCGCCACCGCAAACAGGCCGATGGTGAGGGAGATACGGGCGCCATAGAGGATGGTGCTCCAGATATCCCGCCCCTGGTTGTCGGTGCCGAGCCAGAAACGCTCCTCGCCGCCTTCGAGCCAGGAGGGGGGCAACTCGGCATCCATCAGATCAAAACTGGTCTGGTCATAGACGTTGTGCGGGGCGAGCCAGGGCGCCAGCAGCGCCGCCAGCACAAATACCACGAACACCGCAAAGCTGAACATGGCTACCTTGTCCCGCAGGAAGTAGTAGACGATGTCAGAGTTCTTGAAACGTGCCCAACGGCTTGGGCTTGCAGTTACAGCATTAGTCATGCGCTTACCCCTTGGCAGTCAGGTTAACGGTCGGGTTGATCAACCCGTAGAGCAGGTCGACCAAGGTATTGGTCACCACGAAGATCAGTCCCACGAAGATGACGTAGGCGGTGATGAGGGGCGTATCGACCCGGTGGATCGCTTCAAGAAACAGGAAGCCGGTACCCGGCCACTGGAACACACTCTCGGTCAGAATGGTGTAGGCCACCATGGTGCCGATCTGCACCCCGCCGACGGTAATGACCGGCAGCATGGTGTTCTTCAGAGCATGCTGATAGTAGACCTTGTTGTTGTCCAGCCCCTTGGCGCGGGCGAACTTGACGTACTCGGAGGAGAGCTGCTCCAGCATCTCAGAGCGCACCAGCCGGATAAACAGCGGCAACATGATGGAGGAGAGGGACACCGCCGGCAGGATCAGGTGCAGGATGCCATCCCAGGTAAAGAAGCCCGACTCCCAGCCCAGCAGGTTACGGGTCTCGCCGCGGCCATAGGCAGGCAGCCAGCCCAGCTGGATGGAGAAGAGGTACATCAGCATGATGGCGGTCAAAAATACCGGGATCGAGATGCCGATACTGCTCCCCGCCATGATGATCTTGGTGGGAATGCTGCGCGGGCGGATCGCCGAATAGACACCGAGTGGAATGGAGACCACCACGATGATGAGCGCGGCAGCAAACACCAGCTCAAGGGTAGCCACCAGCTTGTCGAGGATCACCTCGAGAGCGGGTCGCTTGAAGAAATAGGAGGTGCCCAAATCCCCATGCACCGCATTTTTCAGAAAGCGGCTGTATTTGATGAGGAAGGGATCGTTAAGGCCCATCTTCTCGCGCAACTCGTGACGCTGGGCTTCGGAGACGGATTGTCCCACCAGCTCGCGCAACGGGTCACCCAGGTTATCCTGGATGGAGAAGGCGACCAGGCTGATGACGAACATCACTATCACGGCCTGATAGAACCGTTTCAGCAGGAATGTAAACATGCTTGTCCTTCTACGTGGCCTGTGTCGTGGCACAGGCTTCTGTTAGTGGACGGAGTGGCCAGCTGACCACCCCGCCCCGTCCTTCCTTAGCGCTTCTCTTACTTGCTGACCACCAGGTCACCCAGGTAAGGGAAGTTCATCACGTTGACCACCGGCTTGATGTCGACGTTTTTCTTGGCGCCATAGGCCAGATCTTCCCAGTGCAACGGCACGTAGGCAGCATCTTCGATCAGCATGGCTTCGACCTTTTTCAGCATCTCGGCACGCTTGGCCGGATCGGTCTCGGCGTTGGCATCCATCACCAGCTTGTCAGCTTCGGCGTTGGCATAACCAGCGCAGTTGTACTGACCCATACCGGTCTTGGCATCCTTGGTGAAGGTCAGGAACTCGAAGAAGTTCGCGGTATCTTCGGTGTCGGAGTGCCAGCCAATCAGCTGCATGTCCGCGGCGCACTTGTCAAACTCGGGCCAGTACTGGGCCACCGGCATGGTCTTCAGATCCACCTTGATGTTGATCTTGGCCAGCATGGCGGAGACAGCCTGGGCAATCTTGACGTCGTTGACGTAGCGGGCAGCCGGGGAGATGAAGGTCATCTTGAAGCCTTTCTCGTAACCGGCCTCCTTCATCAGCTCCTTGGCCTTGGCCAGATTATACTGGGGCACCAGCGCCTCGTTGTGACCGGCATAGCCTTTCGGGCTCAGCTGGCCAGCAGGGGTACCGAAGCCCTTGTTGATCTTCTCGACAATGCCCACCTGGTTGATGGCGTAGTTGATGGCCTGACGTACACGCTTGTCTTTCAGCGCCGGGTTGGTGTTCTGGTTCAGCTCGATGATGATGGCGCGGGTACCGGACAGGGTAACCAGCTGGGAGTCCTTGCCATTCTTCACGCGCTCCAGATCGTTCGGCGCAACCGGATAGATCATGTCCACGTCGCCACCCAGCAGGGCTGCAACACGGGTCGCATCTTCCTTGATGGGCACCACGGTCAGGTTCTCAACGTTACCCTTGGAGGCCTTGTCCCAGTAGTTGGCGTTGCGGGCATAATCCAGCTTCACACCCTGCTCGCGGAACTTGACGGTGAACGGGCCAGTACCGGAGACGTGGGTAGAGGCATAGGAGTCGCCGTTTTTGACGATCTCGGCCTTGTCTTTGCCCGCTTCGGTCTTGCCGGTGTAGAACTTGGAGTCCATCGGGAAGATGTAGGTGACGGTCTGCAGCACCAGCGGGAACGGCTTGGCGGTAATCAGATCGACGGTGTAGTCATCGACCTTCTTCACTTCGCTGATGGGATCGAAGATCGCCTTGAAGTCGACGGAGGATTTCAGGCGGTTGACGGTCCACACCACGTCGTCGGCGGTGAAGTCGTTACCGGAGTGGAACTTGACCCCTTTGCGCAGGTGGAAGCGGACGGTCTTGTCATCGACACGCTCGAACTTCTCGGCCAGACGGGGCTCGAACTGCAGGTCCTGGGTGTAACGCATCAGGGGATCGAATACCAGGTGCGACATCTCCAGGGTCTGACCGGAGAGCTGCTCCTGCGGATCCAGCGAAGTGGCGTCAGAAGCGACACCTACCTTGATATCAGCGGCTGAGACACTGAAGGCGAAACCGGCGGCAAACAGCGCCAGGGCAATCTTGGACAATCCTTTCTTCATCTTGTTCTCCATGCTTTTGGCTTTCTTATGACACTTTTTTTGACAAGCAGACCGGCGCACCGGCGCTCTCCTAGCTTGCGATTTCCAGCCCCTCGCGGGACATTCCCTTGAACTCCGGCATGAGGGAGATCAGCTTGCGGCTGTACTCATGCTCGGCATTGGTAAAGAGTTTCTCGGTCTCGGCCACTTCCACCAGATGACCATGCTGCATCACCCCGATGCGGTCGCACATCTGACGGATCACCGGCAGATCGTGGCTGATAAACAGCATGGTGAGCTTGAGCTCCTGCTGCAGATCCTTGAGCAGGTTGAGGATCTGGGCCTGCACCGACACATCCAGCGCCGAGGTCGGCTCGTCGCAGATGAGGAAGCGCGGGCGAGTGGCCAGGGCGCGGGCAATGGAGATACGCTGACGCTGGCCGCCGGAGAACTCGTGGGGGTACTTGAGGCCAGCACCACGACCGAGACCCACATGATCCAGCAGATCGCCGACGATCCCCTCGATCTGGCTCTCGCTGCTTGCCAGCTGATGGAAGCGGATCGGCTCGGCAATGATGTCGCGTACCTTCATCCGCGGGTTCATCGAGGAATAGGGGTTCTGGAACACCATCTGCATCTGGCGACGCAACGGGCGACGCTCGCGCTCGCTCTTGAGAGCGGTCAGATCGATCCCCTCGAAGAAAATCTTGCCGGTATCAGGCGGATAGAGACCGGTGATGGCGCGGGCAATGGTCGATTTGCCGGAGCCCGACTCCCCCACCAGACCGAAGGTTTCACCCTCGAAGATCTCGAAGCTGATGTTGTTGCAGGCGCGTACATACTGGCGGCGGCTCGGGAAGATGGAGTCCTTGGTGACGAACTTCAGATCGACGTTCTCCACCCGCAGCAGCGCCCCTTCATAGGCACGCTCGTCCTGACTCTGGCCGAGCCAGTGGGTCTTGAGGTCGATATTGGTATCCGGCGCACTGGCATCCTCGATATAGGAGACCAGCGGGAAGCGCACCAGCTTCACATCGGAACGGGGGACCGCCGAGATGAGGCTGCGGGTATAGGGGTGATTGGGGCTGCCCAGCACCTGTTCGGTCAGGCCGAACTCTACCAGATCGCCGCGATACATCACCGCCACCTTGTCGGTAACGTTGGAGACAACGCCCATGTCGTGGGTCACCAGCATACAGCCCACCTGACGCTCTTTGCAGAGGGCGCGGATAAGCTGGAGGATCTGATCCTGAATGGAGACGTCGAGCGCCGTGGTCGGCTCATCGGCGATGATCAGCTCCGGATCGCAGGAGAGCGCAATGGCGATAACCACCCGCTGACGCATGCCACCGGAAAACTGGTGCGGATACTGCTTGATGCGCAGCTCCGGCTGCGGAATACCCACCGCCCCCATCAGCTCCAATGCCTTGGCAAAAGCGGCTTCGCGAGAGAGGTCGGTATTGGCCAGAATGGTCTCCACCAGCTGATGCTCAACGGTGAACAGCGGGTTGAGGGAGGTCATGGGGTCCTGGAAGATGAACCCGATACGGGAGCCACGGATGGCCCGCATCTCGTTCTGGCTCTTGCCGGAGATGAGTTCGCCATTGAGATAGATATCGCCACGGGCGATGCGACCCGGCGGGCTCAGGAGATCGATAACGGCGTTGCCGATGGTGGACTTGCCGGCGCCGGATTCACCGACCACTCCGACAATCTCACCCTTTTCGATAGAGAAAGAGAGATCCTTCACCGCGGCCAGCACCCCGTAGCGGGAGGGGTACTCGATCCGCAAGTTCTTTACTTCGAGCAAGGACATGTTTACCTCTGCGGGGGACATCCGTCCCAAATAATTCGTCCGTAAATCAGCCGCAGATGCCGGTTGTTACCTTGGGCAATATTTGCTCAATCCATGAGGCAGCGAAACCAGCGATCCGGGCGGGTTTTTTGCATTTTTTTGGAATAACCCGCGAGTAACTTAGACGGTTTGACCACGGGTGTAAATGATTGAGTTATACAATTCCGCAATGTTTTGTGCAGATAACCACCAATTCGGCAGAGATAAATGATGATTTTCATCACACAAATGGCCGGTGCGTCCGTACATCTATTGGTATCATTACTTTAATTTCAACAACAACGCAACAAGCAGCATTTATCACTATTTCCAAAACAATCACCAGCCCCGAATGAGTAGTGAATATTTATGTGAAATGGATGATAAACGGCAGCATATGCCGATGAATGAAAATTAAGCAGATATAAATCGGGGGATGCCAGAACGGTCATCCCCCGGAAGGTGGCTCTCAGCCGAGCCAGAATGCCAGTAATTGCATACAAAACAGGGCGAACAGGCCGGCGATCAGATCGTCCAGCATGATGCCCAGACCACCGTGGATCCGGCGATCAAACCAGGAGATGGGCCAGGGCTTGAGCACATCAAACAACCGGAACAGCGCGAAGCCCGCCACCACCCACTCCCAACCGGCTGGCGCTGCGATCATGGTGACGCCAAAGCCGATCACCTCGTCCCAGACGATGGCGCCGTGATCCGGCATGCCGATGGCATCGGTGGCGCTCTGGCAGATACGGATCCCCACAACAAAACCCACCGCCAGCAAGGCGATGAACCAGTGGGTCGGCAGCCCGCTCACCAGCAGGTAGAGCGGAATGGCCGCCAGGGTGCCCATGGTGCCCGGCGCTTTGGGGCTGAGACCGGAACCAAACCCCACCGCCAAAAAGTGAAGCGGATTTTTCAGATCCAGTCGTGTCAGCTCGGGCTTTATCCTGAACAAACTCATGCGAAGTGATCCCACCCTTTCAGTTGCAACTCGACCGCCTGGTCGCCACGCAGGTAGTCGATGCCCGGCTCGCCCGCCACGATGCGGCCAATGCGGCTGAACTTGACCCCGCTGTGGGCCAGCGCCGTATCGAGCGCGCCGCGGTGCTCCTCCGGTACGGTAAAACAGAGCTCGTAGTCATCGCCACCGGCCAGTGCCAGTTGCCACGCCTCCTGCTCGCTCACCGCATCCTGCAACACCGGAGAGAGCGGCAGCAGATCGAGATCGAGCTGGGCCCGCACGCCGGAGGCCTTGAGGATATGGCCGAGATCCGATGCCAGACCGTCGGAGAGATCCAGCGCACTGCCCGCCAGCCCGCGCAGCGCCTGACCGGCCAGAATGCGGGGATGGGGATGGTCGAGCCGTGGCAGCACAGCTGCCAGCTGGTTCTCGTTGAGGGTGCGTTTGCCCAGCAGGTGGGAAAGCGCCAGCGCGGCATCCCCCAAAGTGCCGGTGACATAGATGCCGTCACCCGCTTTGGCGCCGCTGCGCATCAGGGCGCGACCGGCAGGCACCGATCCCTTCACCGAGATGGTGATGGAGAGCGGCCCGCGGGTCATGTCTCCGCCCACCAGCGCCACATTGTAGTACTCGGCAAGCTCCAGAAACCCTTCGGCAAAACCGGCGACCCAGCCTTCGTTGATGGCAGGCAGGGTCAGCGCCAGCGACACCCAGCGCGGCTCGGCCCCCATCGCAGCGAGATCGGAGAGATTGACCGCCAGCGCCTTGTAGCCGAGATCCACCGGATCCATGTCGGGAAAGAAGTGTAC
Source organism: Aeromonas sp. s8 (assembly GCF_040907785.1). Classification (NCBI taxonomy): domain Bacteria; kingdom Pseudomonadati; phylum Pseudomonadota; class Gammaproteobacteria; order Aeromonadales; family Aeromonadaceae; genus Aeromonas; species Aeromonas sp. s8. Next base: position 63,915 of record NZ_JBFOCL010000057.1, on the reverse strand, counting down.
GCCGCTCACCAGAGTGTCGGTGCTCACCGCCAGCTGGGTATCGGGGGGCAGGGTCAGCAGGGCACAGTCATCTCCAGGGCCCATCACCACGTCCTTGCGGGCGTGGGGGACCTTGAAGTACTTATCAATCAGCTCAAATTCACCCATACAGTAAAAAGCCAGCAATAAGCTGGCTCCTCTCTTAGATGCTGACGGACAGCAGGATCAACGCTTGTTCAGCGACTTGATCACCTTGTCCAGTACACCGTTGACAAACTTGTGGCTGTCATCGGCAGCAAAAGCTTTGGCCAGCTCGATCGCTTCGTTGATGACCACGCGCGGCGGTACATCATCACGACGGGTCAGCTCGTAGGTCGCCAGACGCAGGATCGCCTTGTCCACCATGTCCACTTCTTCCAGCGGACGGGAGAGGAAAGGTGCAAACACCTTGTCCAGCTCGCTGCAGTGGAGGGCTACCCCGAACAGCAGATCGCGGAAATAGTTCAGGTCTACACCCTTGGTGTCCTGATCGATCTTGAACTGCTCTTCGATGTCACCCACGTTAGCCTTGGTCATCTGCCACTGGTAGATGGCCTGGGTGGCGCAATGGCGGGCTTTACGGCGCTCAGACGGTTTCAATGTACTTCTCCTCGTTACACGTCCAGTTCTTTCAGGACGTTGATCATTTCGAGCGCTGCCAGTGCAGCCTCTGCACCCTTGTTACCCGCCTTGGTACCTGCACGCTCGATGGCTTGTTCAATGTTTTCAGTGGTCAGCACACCGAAGGCAACGGGAATTTCATATTCCATCATTACCTGGGCCATGCCCTTGCTGTTCTCGTTTGCCACCAGGTCGAAGTGGTAGGTGCCGCCACGGATGACAGTACCGACCGCCACGATGGCATCGTATTGACCACTCTTGGCCAGCTTCTTGATGACCAATGGCATTTCAACCGCGCCCGGCACTTTTACCAGTGTCAGGTTGCTGTCCTGCACTTGACCTTGACGCTTCAGTACGTCCACCGCGCCGTTCACCAGACTGTCGTTGATGAAGCTGTTGAAACGGGCAACAACAATAGCAACGCGCGCCTCAGGAGCGGCGATATTTCCTTCGATAACCTTCATTGGAAATCCTGTATCTGTGCAATCAAAAGGGCCGGAGTCAAAAGTGCGCACATTCTAGCACAACAGACCCACGACAAAAACCATGGCCGCAATAGACGGCCATGATCGCGATTTAACCAGTCCGGCGCGCTTACTCGCCGGTAAATTCCACGACTTCCAGACCGAAACCGCCCGGAAGGGGATGGTACTTCTCTGGTAGTACGTTACTCGCCAACGTACTCAACCACTTCCAGACCGAAACCACCGAGGGCATGGTACTTCTTCGGCGAGCTCAACAGGCGCATCTTGCTCACGCCAAGGGCCTTGAGGATCTGGGAGCCCACACCAACCCGGCGCGAGGTGCCCTGCCACTTGGCTCCTTCCGGTGCTAGTCCCTTGTCGGCGGCTTCAAAACCCTTGACCCTAGCCAGCAGCTCGGCGCCATGGGATTCCGCCCCCAAAATCACCAGCACGCCGCCCTCGTCAGCGATGCGGGCCATGGATTTGGGCAGCGGCCAGCTGCGGGCGGCGTGGCGGTCGGTCAGCAGCAGATCGCTCAGCACATCGTGCAGATGGACGCGCACCAGGGTCGGCTGGTCGGCCTGCACCTCACCCTTTTTCAGGGCGAAGTGAACCTGATTGTCGATGGTGTCGCGGAAGGTGATGAGGTCGAACTCGCCAAACTCGGTGGGCAGCTTGCACTCGGCCACCTTCTCGACCGTGGTCTCGTGCTGGTTGCGGTACTCGATAAGGTCGGCGATGGTGCCAAGCTTGATGCCATGCTCCTCGGCGAAGATCTCCAGGTCAGGACGGCGCGCCATGGTGCCATCTTCGTTGAGGATCTCGACGATGACGGCGGCCGCCTCGAAACCGGCCAGACGGGCCAGATCGCAGCCCGCTTCGGTGTGACCGGCACGGGTCAGCACGCCGCCATCCTGCGCCATCAGCGGGAAGATGTGGCCCGGCTGCACCAGATCGGCCGCCTTGGCATTGGGCGCAACAGCGGCCTGCACGGTCACCGCACGATCCGCGGCGGAGATACCTGTGGTCACCCCTTCTGCCGCCTCGATGGAGACGGTGAAGGCGGTGGAGAACTGGGCATTGTTGCGATCCACCATCAGCGGCAGCGCCAATTGCTTGCAGCGATCCCGGGTCAGGGTCAGGCAGATGAGGCCTCGGCCGTAGCGGGCCATGAAGTTGATATCCTCCGGACGGATGCAGGAGGCGGCCATGATGAGGTCCCCTTCGTTCTCCCTGTCTTCGTCATCCATCAGGATCACCATCTTGCCAGCCTTGATGTCGGCAATGATTTCCTGGGTTGTGCTCAGCGCCATGGGCTACTCCATCAGTGTGCTTGGGGGTTGAGCCAGCAGGCTCAACGCAAATGCGAGTGTATGTTGCTCTAGATTGGGGCTAGCGGCTCCATTTCAATCAGAGCGGGATCACAGAAAATCGTTTTGGTGGCCAGATTCAGCACACACCGTCAGAGAAAACCGGCCTTGGCCAGCGTCTCCATGGTCAGGGTCGAGGCGCTGCTCTCCTGACTTTTCCCCATCATCAGCCGCTCCAGATAGCGGGCGATCTGATCCACCTCGAGGTTGACCTTGTGGCCCGGCTTCCAGCTGGCGATGGTGGTCTCCTGGGCGGTGTGGGGCACGATCGTCAGGCGGAAAAGGTCGCCCTGCACCGCGTTGACGGTGAGGCTGATGCCATCCACCGCAATGGAGCCCTTCTCGGCGATATAGCGGGAGAGCTCGCCCGGCGCCTTGATCCAGTACTCGATGGCGCGGCCGCTGCTGGAGACGCTTTTCACCTCCCCTACCCCATCCACGTGGCCGGAGACCAGATGGCCGCCAAGACGTGAGGTAGGCATCAGCGCCTTCTCCAGGTTGACCCGATCGCCCACTCTGGCGGCGGCAAAACCGGTACGGGAGAGGGTTTCCAGCGATACATCTGCGGTATAGCTCTTGTCGCCCAGCGCCACGACGGTGAGGCAGACGCCGTTGGTAGCGATGGAGTCGCCCAGTTTGACGCCACTGAAGTCGAGATGCGGCGCATGGACGATGAGGGCCATGTCGTCGCCCTGACGGCGCAGTTCGGCCAGGGTTCCCACCGCTTCGATAATTCCGGTAAACATGCAGATCACCTTGCTGATGACGGAGGCTGATTATGCCCCCTTGAACATTGATAAATCAGGCTATTTTGGCGGTAATACGAATATCCGGCCCCACCATGCGCACATCCTTGATGGCGAGCTTGGGCGCCTGGAACAGCCGGGTCAGGCCCGGCAGATGGAACAGCCCGCGCCCTTCGTCGCCCATCAGTTTGGGCGCCTGATAGAGCACCAGCTCATCCACCAGCCCTTTTTCCAGCAGAGCGCCGCACAGCCGCGGGCCCGCCTCGACCAGCACCGAGTTGACGTTCTGCTTGGCCAGCAGCATGAAGAGGCTGACCAGATCCAGCTTGCCATCCAGCAGCGGCAGCTCCAGCTGCTGCACCCACTCGGGCCACTCGCCGGACGCCTTGTGACGGGCCAGCAGCACCGGGCTCTCGTTCTGGAACAGCGGCAGCTCTGGGGTAAGCCGGTTTTGCGAATCGACGATGACCCGCAGCGGCTGGCGCAGGGTCTCCTTGGGATAACTCGCCTTGACCGAGGGGGGCAGCTCGTCCCAGCGCACGGTCAGGGAGGCACCATCGGCCAGCACGGTTTCAGCGCTGGAGAGTACCGCATCGTGACGGGCCCGCAGTCGCTGCACGTCGCGGCGCGCATCGGGGGAGGTGATCCACTGGCTCTCGCCGCTCGCCATGGCGGTGCGGCCATCGAGGCTGGCCCCCAGCTTGACGGTCACTCGCGGGAAGGCGGTACGCATCCGCTTGAAAAAGCCCGGGTTGAGCGCCTCAGCTTCGCTCGCCAGCAGGCCGAAATCGGTCTTGATCCCCGCTTCGGAGAGCATACGCAGGCCACGCCCACCCACCTGGGGATTGGGGTCAACCATGGCCGCCACCACCCGGGCCACGCCGGCGTTGATCAGCGCCTCGGCGCAGGGGGGAGTACGACCGTGGTGGGAGCAGGGTTCGAGGGTTACATAGGCGGTAGCGCCACGGGCGTTGTCACCGGCGGCGCGCAGGGCGTAAACCTCGGCATGGGGCTCGCCCGCCTTCTGATGCCACCCTTCGCCAACCACCACGCCATCCTTGACCAGCACGGCACCGACGCAGGGGTTGGGGGCCGTGGTGTAACGGCCGCGGCGGGCCAGTTCGAGGGCCCGACTCATCCATTGGTAATCATCTTGACTAAACATTCGGGCTCCTTTGACAACACATCTCGACTTTACGCAGTATCGTAGGTTCGATTAGCGCAGCGTAATCGGACGCGGCAACATGGGTGAGCATGGAGGTTTACTTCTCCAGCTTGGCAATCTCTTCGCCGAACTCGCGAATATCTTCGAAGCTGCGATAGACGGAGGCAAAGCGGATATAGGCCACCTTGTCCAGACTCTTGAGCTCATCCATCACCAGATTGCCCACCAGCTCGGAGGCGACTTCGCGCTCACCGGTGGCACGCAGGCGGGATTTGATATGGTTGACCGCCTTTTCGATGGCCTCCATGCTCACCGGCCGCTTCTCCAGCGCCCGCAGGATGCCGGCACGCAGCTTGTCTTCGTTGAACGGCTCGCGGGAGCCGTTGGACTTGATGACGCGGGGCATCACCAGCTCGGCCATCTCGAAGGTGGTAAAACGCTCGTGACAGAGCAGACACTCACGACGGCGGCGCACCTGATGGCCTTCTGCCACCAGACGGGAATCGATCACCTTGGTATCAACCGCACTACAGAATGGGCAATGCATCGGACCTCCGGCGTTAATGAAACAGGGACCGGCCCGGCGGGCCAGGATCTAGGTCGGCCAGTGTAGCACGGCCATCCAAAACCGGTAAAAGCCAGAAAAAACAATGCCACCCGCAGGTGGCATTGGTCTCAAACCGAACGGTCTGGTTTATCAGCCATAAACCGGGAAGCGGCGGCAGATATCCAGCACCTTCTCGCGTACGGTGGCCAGCACGGCATCGTTGTCGTGGTTGTCCAGTACGTCGCAGATCCAGTGGGTCAGCTCGATGGACTCGGCTTCCTTGAAACCGCGGCGGGTGATGGCCGGGGTACCAATCCGCACACCGGAGGTGACGAACGGGGAGCGCGGGTCGTTGGGCACGGAGTTCTTGTTGACGGTGATGTTGGCTTTGCCCAACGCAGCGTCAGCATCCTTACCGGTCAGCTCGCGGCCGATCAGATCAACCAGCATCAGGTGGTTGTCGGTACCGCCGGAGACGATCTTGTAACCGCGCTCGATAAAGGTAGCCGCCATCGCCTTGGCGTTTTTGACGACCTGAGCCTGATAGGTCTTGAACTCCGGCTCCAGCGCCTCTTTGAAGGCAACGGCTTTACCGGCGATGACGTGCATCAGCGGACCACCCTGACCACCCGGGAAGACGGCGGAGTTGAGCTTCTTGTAGAGCTCCTCGTCGTCAGCGGCGGAGAGGATCAGACCACCGCGCGGACCGGCCAGGGTCTTGTGGGTGGTGGAGGTAACCACGTGAGCGTGTGGAACCGGGTTCGGGTAGACGCCAGCGGCGATCAGGCCAGCCACGTGAGCCATGTCGACGAACAGGTAAGCACCGACCTTGTCGGCGATTTCGCGCATGCGGGCCCAGTCAACGATGCCGGAGTAGGCAGAGAAGCCACCGATCATCATCTTCGGCTTGTGCTCGACAGCCTGACGTTCCATGTCGTCGTAGTCGATCTTGCCGGACTCATCGATACCGTAAGGCACGATGTTGTAAAGCTTGCCGGAGAAGTTGACCGGAGAGCCGTGGGTCAGGTGACCGCCGTGGGCCAGGTTCATGCCCAGTACGGTGTCGCCCGGCTGCAGCAGAGCCATGTAAACGGCGCTGTTGGCCTGAGAGCCGGAGTGCGGCTGCACGTTGGCGTAGGTGGCACCGAACAGCTCTTTGGCGCGCTCGATGGCCAGGGTTTCGACCACATCCACATACTCGCAACCACCGTAGTAACGCTTGGAGGGGTAACCTTCGGCGTACTTGTTGGTCAACTGGGAGCCCTGGGCTTCCATGACACGGGGGCTGGTGTAGTTCTCAGACGCAATCAGCTCGATATGCTCTTCCTGACGACGGGTTTCGTCTGTGATGGCCTGCCACAATTGCGGATCATAATTGGCGATGGTCATGTCACGTTTCAACATCCGTTTCTCTCCTGAAAATCGTTTGCGCGTTAGGTGAAGTGGGCGCGGGCATTGTAACGTGAGCTGGATCAAAGAGACAGTCCAACCACCTAAAAAAATGTTGAATTTATGTTGTAAAAAACAATATTCCCTCCCCGTTCAATACCCTGGCCGCTCAGCCAAATGGCACATTTTTCATCCCGCTGCAGGCGGGCAAAACCCGAAGGGGATCACAACGCCCTCTTTATCCATCCTGTAACATATTCATTCGAAACAAATTTAATGATGATGGAGCTGATTGCAGCCATGCATCCGAGGGGCTGCACCTAACCGGAGGAGTTCAAGATGGACCATCTGCTGACATTCGTGATCCTGGCTGTCTTTTTTCTGTTCTACTGGGTCTACTACACCAGCCAACGCAAACATCTCCCCACCACCTCGTGGGATCAACTCCCCACCAAAGCCGAATATCTGGCGGCCCACCCTGAATCCGTCGATGGCGACATCATCTTCTGTTATCACTGCGGCCACCACGAGTTGCTGGAGGTAGGCATGGTGCACCTGACCGATTTTCGCCGGGAATGGGTCTGTGCCAAGTGCAAGCAGGTGCTGTTTCGCGAGAGCGAATAACGGCGCAGGGGCTGGCCCCCTCTGAACGTTGTGCATCCCCAGCAGGGATCAGGGCTGCGCATCCCTGTTGGCCGCCAACCACTGCTGCAACCCGCTCACCGCCGCGTCAAATTGCGCCCCGATTGCCGCAGGCTCCCCGCCTCCCGCCTCAAGAGCCGCACAGTGGCTGGCAAATTCGGTCAACCCCAGCGCCAGCGCACTCCCCTTGAGCTTGTGCGCCAGCTGACGTTGCTCTTTCCCCTCACCCTGAGCCAACTTATCTATCAACACCCGCCCTTGCGACTCAAACAGCGCGACCAGCTGGCGGATCCGCGCCATGCCGAGCAGGGGCAGATCGGCATCCAGTACCGGATTGGCCCACCCGGGCTGGTTAGTTGGGGGCACGGCTACTGATAACTGCACCTGCGGCTCGATAGAGGCCCCTTCTTGCCGAAATAGTTGATCTATGGCGTTCGCCAGTACCGCCAGCCGCACCGGCTTGCCGACAAAATCGACAAACCCGGCGGCAAGGCAATGGCGGATATCCTCCGGATACATCTGGGCCGAGATGGCGATGGCGGGCAGCGACCGCTCATGCATCTCTTCACTGATGGCGGCCAGATCCTCGCGCAGGGTCATGCCGTCCATATCGGGCAAATTGATATCGAGTAGCGCCAGCTCGAAGGAGCGCTCGGTTACCTGCGCCAGCGCGCTGCGACCATCCTCCGCCAGAGTGACGCGATGGCCGAGGCGGGTCAGCATGCCGTGCGCCACCAGCCGGTTGATCTCGTTATCCTCCACCAGCAGGATGTCACGGGACTGGCCAAGGTGCAGCGGTTGCGCCTCGGCAGGCAGCTGGGCGCTCGAACGCTGCAACGGCAAACTGAAGCTGAATTCACACCCCTTGCCCGGTTCGCTTACAAGGCTCAGCTCGCCCCCCATGGCGGCCACCAGCTTGCGGCTGATCGCCAGTCCCAGCCCGGTGCCGCCCTGATGGCCCATATCGCGCTTGCGCTGGCGAAACGCCTCGAACACCGACTCCTGCTCATCGGCCGGAATGCCGGGACCGGTATCGCGCACCACGAAGCGGATGCAGGGCTCGGCGCAAGGGCCTTGGCAGGCAAGAGGCGCCACCGTCAGGGTAATCTGGCCACGGGCGGTAAACTTGACCGCATTGCCGAGCAAGTTGCCGAGTACCTGCCGCAGCTTGCCCAGATCCCCCTCGACCACAGGCGCCAGCTCGGGCGCATATTCCAGCGCCAGGGTGACCCCCTTGGCCGCAGCCTTTGGCCGGAACAACGCGCTGAGCTCATCCACCAGCTGGAACAGGGGGAAGGGTTCGCGGCGCGCCTCCACATGGCCCGCTTCTATCTTGGAGTAGTCGAGAATGTCGTTGAGGATCTCCAGCAGGGATTCGCCGCTGTGCTCGATGGCGGCCAGATAGCGCTGCTGGGTCTCGCTGAGATGGGTATCTTCCAGCAGCGTCAGGCCCCCGAGAATGCCGTTCATGGGGGTGCGGATCTCGTGGCTCATGGTGGCGAGAAACACCGACTTGGCGCGGTTGGCCTGTTCTGCCTCGGCGCGGGCCTGCCGTTGCTTCTCCACCTCCTCATTGAGCCGCTCGTTGGCGTGGCTGAGCTGGCCGGTGCGCTCCTCGACCCGCGACTCCAGCTCGCGCTGATAGCGGCCCAGCTCAACCGCATTGTCACGAAACACCTGCAGGGCCCGCCCCAGCTCCGCCAGCTCATCGCGCCCGGTACTGGCGATCGGCTCAAGATGGGCCAGATCCCCGCGCGCCAACCGGCTCATCCCCGCCACCGCCCGTTGCAGCGGCCAGACGATCCGGCCGTAGACCATACGCCACATCAACAGCATCAGCAGTACCAGCGTGAGCAGGCCAATGCCCATCAACGCCTGCTCCAGCAGCCTGAGACGCTGGCTTAGCGCCTGCTGGCTCTGCCCCAGCGAATCGCGGGCACGGCTGACCAGCTCTCCGACCTGCTGGTTGAGGCTGCTCATCAGAGCTTCATTGGCATTGGCCAGCACCCGCAGCGCCTCCCCCTTGCCGAGCCAGTCACTGCGCAGTTGCACCAGCTTGTCGCTTTGCGCCAGCACGGTCAGCGCCTGCTCCACCGCCTGCCGGCGGGCAGGATCGGTCACTGCCCCGGCCCGCAGTTGCAAAATAGCCAGCTCCCGCTGCCCCTCTTGCAATAGCGTTTGCAACTGTTCCTGCCGTTCGCTGCGCCACATCTCCTCGATGCGCTGCTGCTGCATCAGGGTACGATGACGCAGCTCGGTCATCTGCTCCAGCCAGTCGAGATCCTGCTCCAGCAGGCGGTCCAGCGTCCGGGTCGCCTGCGCACCTTGCTGTTGGTAGAGGGAACCCAACCCCGCCACCATCACGGTTTCGGCGTTCTCCATCTGGCTTCTCGCCAGCTCGGCGATCTGCCCAGCCGCCGCCACCAGACGGGCCCGCTGCGCCTCCCCCTGCGCCATCAGGGTCAACCTTTCCCCCACCAGCCAGCCCTGCTGACCCAGATTACCGATAATGCTCTGACTGAGCTGATCGAGGCTTGTTGAACCCTGCCCACGGCCAAGTTGCGCCAGCACCTGTTGTAGCTGTTGCCCCTGCAGAGTGAGCAAGCGTCCCTGATGCTCCCGCTCCTGCTCGCTGGTTGCTGTGGCCAGCAGCCGCGACGCGCTCTGGATCTCGCCGCTGAGGCGAGAGAGCGTGCGGGCCAGCTCCTGATCGGCCAACGTCTGCTGCACCCCTTGCTCCAGCTGGCGCAGATGGCTAAGCCCCACCCAGCCCAGCAGGGAGGCACTCAGGGTCAACAACGCCATCAGGGAGAAGGCCAGCAGCAACTTGCCACCCAGGCCGGAAAAGATTCTCACGGGAAGTCCCTTGGTTGTGGTCGGCTTTGACCGGATAATATGGCCCAACACTTTAACAAAACCCCTGGCCATGCGAAGCGTCTATCTCTCCCCGTTGTTGCTCATGTGGTTGCTCACGCTGCCTAGCGCCGCCCTCGCCTTTGCGGTCGATATCTGGCCCGGCGGCGAATTCAGCGGCCAACCGCTGCGCCAGCAGTGGCCGGAACCCGCTGCCGCAACCAAACCGCTGACCCTCTGTGCCCTCTACCCCCATCTGCGCGACGCCTACTGGCTTTCGGTCAATCAGGGCATGGTGGACGAGGCGAAGCGGCTGGGAGTCAAGTTGCAGATCCACGAAGCGGGGGGCTATGGCGCCCTCGCCGAGCAGCGCCAGCAGTTGCAGCGCTGCGTGCAGGAAGGGAGCGACGCCATCTTGCTCGGCGCGGTGAGCTATCAGGGCTTGCGCGAGGCCATCAAGGTCACGCCGCTTCCGCTCTTTGGGCTGGTCAACGATCTGCCCAGCGGTCTGGTGCAGGCCAAGGTGGGAGTCTCCTGGTACCAGATGGGCTGGCAGATTGGCCACTGGCTGGCGCAGCGCCACCCCGCCGGCAGCAAACCGGTCTCGGTCGCCCTCTTCCCCGGCCCGCAGGCAAGCGGCGGCAACAACTTCGTCGAACCGGGCTTTGCCGACGCCATCAAGGGGAGCGCCATCAAGCTGGTCACCACCGAGCGCGGCGACAACAGCCGGGAAATCCAGCGCACCCTGGTGCAGCAGACGCTGGCCCGCTATCCCGACCTCGACTATCTGGTGGGAGGCGCCATCGCCGCCGAAGTGGCCGTCAACGAACTGTCACAGCGCCATCTCGACAGGCCCCAGGTGCTGAGCACCTACTTCAGCCACGGCGTACAGCGGGGCTTGCGCCGGGGCAAGATCCTCGCCGCCAACAGCGATCAGATGCGGCTGCAGGGGCGTCTTGCGGTCGCTCAGGCGGTCTGCCTGCTGCAACACTCTGATGCCAGTGCCGAACAGTGCCCGCGGGTGATGGGGCCACCCATTCTGACGCTCTCTGCGCCACTGGCCGACCCCGCCGATTCCCTCTCGGATGGCGCCTTTCGTCCCGTCTATCGGGTCGAATAGCCGTTCCAAATCCGATTAACACACTCAAGGAGAAGAGATGAAAGAGTTACATGCCAGCTGCCTGTGCGGCGCCGTCGCCCTGACCCTGCCGGATCAGTTCGACTATATGGGGAACTGCCACTGCAGCGAATGCCGCAAGTTTTCAGGGGGAGATTATGCCTCGGTCGGCGGACTTGATGGCAACAAGGTCACCATAGTGAAGGGGGAAGAGGCCATCGGCCGCTACCGGAAATCGGCAGAGACCACCCTGGCCTTCTGCCGTCACTGCGGCTCCAGCCTGTTCAGCCAGAAGAGCAGCAGCGGCAAGATCAATCTGCGGTTGGGGGTACTGGACGACGTGCCGAGCCAGCGACCCGCGTTTCACATCTTTGTCGGCTCCAAGGCGCCCTGGCACCAGATTGGCGACGACTGCCCGCAATTTGATACCCGCCCGCCGGTCTGATACCTCTCAAACAGGTCAAGGCCACCGCAACGGGGTCAGGAGGCTATCTCGCCGGCAAACAGATAGCCTTCACCATGGACGGTGACAAACAGCTGGGGATCCCGCGGATCCGCTTCCATCTTGCCGCGCAGCCGCCGGATCAACACGTCTATGGTGCGATCGCTCGGGCCATCGCCGCGATGGCTGATAAGGGTCAGGATCCGCTCCCGACTGAGCACCCGCCCGGCATGGGCGACAAAGGCCACCAGCACTTCATATTCGGCCTTGGTCAGACGCACCGGCACCCCGTCCTTGCTGAGCTGGCGGCGGGGAATGTCAAAACGCCAGGGGCCGAAGCGCACCGCATCGTCAGCCACCGCAGGCTCGCTCGGCGCGGCGGCCGCCAGCGAGATCCGCCACAGCAGATTTTTGACCCGCACCAGCAGTTCCCTGAGCTCGAACGGCTTGGTGACATAGTCGTCGGCCCCCATCTCGAGGCCGACAATCCGGTCCACCGCATCACTGCGGCCGGTGACCAGAATGATCCCCACCGTGCTGCGCGCCCGCAATTCACGGGTCAGCAGCAGACCATCTTCTCCCGGCAGATTGATATCCAGCATCACCAGATCGACCGTCTGCTCCGCCAGCACGGCGCGCATCTCCTGGCCATTTTCGACCGCCGTCACCCGATAGCCCTCCCGCTCGAAATAGCCGGTCAGCTTCTCGCGGGTAACCGCATCATCTTCAACAACCAGAATGTGGTAGCTCATGGGCAGGGTTCACGATGGTCGACAAGGGAGGATTATTCTATTCACATTTTGTCATAAATACCCCCATTTCATTAATTTGTGGCGGCAGCCCTGTTCACAACACCTCCCTATCATGGCTCCCATCAAAAAAGTGATGTGAGAGAGCATGATGAAAAAACTGTGGCACTTCCTGCGCACCCCCAGCCGTCGCTGGTCGGTACTGGCGCTGCTTCTGGTGGGCGTCGGCGTTACCCTCGCGGGCACCGTCGGTCTGCACTATGGCTTTGAGAAAACAAGCAGCCTCGAATTCTGTATCTCCTGCCACTCCATGAAAGACACCGTCTATCCGGAGTACAAGGAGTCCATCCACTTCAAGAATGCCTCAGGGGTACAGGCGGTCTGTACCGACTGTCATCAGCCGAAGGATTTCGTCGGCAAGGTGGCCCGCAAGATGGAGGCGGCCAACGACCTCTATCAGGAGTACATAGGCCACAGCATCGACACCCAGGAGAAGTTCGAGGACCGACGCCTGCATCTGGCCGAGAAGGTGTGGGCACGGATGAGCAGCCAGAACTCCAAGACCTGCAAGTCCTGCCACAGCTACGACAACATGGATCACGCCAAGCAGTCCCCGGCGGCAGCGCTGGCGATGAAAGATGCGGCGGCGAAGAACATGAACTGCATCGAGTGCCACAAGGGCATCGCCCACGAACTGCCCAACATGGCGGGGGGCTTCCGGGCCACTTACGCCACTCTGGTCAACGACGCGCAAGAGGCGCCAGCCGCCGAGACCCTCTACAACCTGGGTGAAAAAGATCTCTATGCCAGCGAACAGAGCAGCGACCCGGTCGGCAAACTGCTGCCCGCCTCCCGCATCGACGTGGTGGACCGCAGCGGCGATCGCCTCAAGGTGACCATCGAAGGGTGGCGCGAGAGCGATGGCAAGGGCCGGGTGCTGAGCGAATACATGGGCAAGCGGGTCTTCGTCGCCACCATCCGTGACGAACTGAAAGCGAACGAGAAAGTGCTCAAGCAGGAGACCGACAGCGCCACTCATATCAAGTGGGAGAAGGTTCAGGTGCAGGCCTGGGTCGATGGCAAGGGCTTTGAGTCCTCGCTCAAGCCAATCTGGGATTACGCCGGCGAGATGTACAAATCCACCTGCAACTCCTGCCACGGCGCGCCGGATCCCGCTCACTTCACTGCCAACGGCTGGATTTCGGGACTCAAGGCGATGTCTGCCTACTATCGCCTGAGCAAGGAAGAGGAGCGCACCCTGCTCAAATACCTGCAAAACCATGCCGCCGATACCGGTGGTCAGGGCAGCCACTAAGTCCGGATTCGAAAGAGGAATAACAAGATGATCAATATTTCCCGTCGTGGTTTTCTGGGTGGCTTGCTGGCCAGCGGTGCCTCTGCCCTGATCGGCCCCTCCCTGCTCGGTCGCGCCGTGATGGCCGCCGAGTCCAGTGAAAAACTGGTGCAGTCCGGCTCCCACTGGGGCGCCTTCCGTGCCCGGGTGGTCGATGGCCGCTGGGTCGAGACCCTGCCGTTCGAGCATGACAAGCACCCCACCGACATGCTCAAGGCCTTGAGTGAGGTGGTCTACAACCCCTCCCGCATCCGCTATCCCATGGTGCGGCTGGACTGGCTGCGCAAGGGGCACCAGTCCGACACCAGCGAACGCGGCCAGAACCGCTTCGTGCGGGTCACCTGGTCTCAGGCGCTCGATTTTTTCTATCACGAGCTGGAGCGGGTGCAGAAAACCTATGGCCCGAGCGCCCTCTATGCCGGCCACTCCGGCTGGCAGTCGGTGGGCAAACTGCACTCCGCTGGTGCCATGCTGGGACGCGCCATGAACCTGCACGGCACCTATCTGGCCAAGGCCGGTGACTACTCCACCGGTGCCGCCCAAGTGATCCTGCCACACGTGGCGGGCGCCATGGAGGTGTATGAGCAGCAAACCTCCTGGCCGCTGGTGCTGGAACACAGCAAGACTATCGTCATCTGGGGCTCCGATCCCATCAAGAACCTGCAGGTGGGCTGGCTGGTACCGGATCACAGCGTCTACGACTACTGGGCACAGCTGAAAGAGAAGGTAGCCAAGGGCGAGATCCGGGTGATCAGTGTCGACCCGGTCAAATCCAAGACCCAGAAGTACCTCAATTGCGATCAGGTGACCCTGAATCCGCAGACCGACGTACCGCTGATGCTGGGCATCGCCCACACCCTCTACAGCGAGAAGCGTCACGACGAGGCGTTCCTGAAGAACTACACCACCGGCTTTGACAAGTTCCTGCCCTACCTGCTGGGCACCAGCGATGGTCAGGTGAAGGACGCCGAGTGGGCCGCCGCCATCTGTGGCGTCCCTGCCGAGACCATCCGCGAGCTGGCCCGCGCCATGAGCAGCGGCCGTACCCAGCTTATCGGCGGCTGGTGCGTGCAGCGCATGCACCACGGCGAGCAGTACGCCTGGATGCTGGTGGTACTGGCCTCGATGATTGGCCAGATCGGCCTGCCGGGGGGCGGTTACGGCTTTGGCTGGCACTACAACGGAGCGGGCACCATCACCTCCAGCGGCCCCATCATGTCCGGTTTCAGCTCGGTCATTCCCGGGGTCAAGCCGCTCCATGACGGCGACTGGAAGGGCTACTCCAAGTACATTCCGGTGGCCCGTTTCGTCGACTGCATCCTCAATCCGGGCAAGCAGATCGCCTTCAACGGCCAGACCATCACCTACCCCCACATGAAGATGGCAGTGTTCTGCGGCAACAACCCGTTCCACCACCAGCAGGATCGCAACAAGATGGTCGCGGCCTGGCGCAAGCTGGAAACCGTGGTCAGCATCGATCACCAGTGGACGGCCAGCTGCCGTTTCGCCGATATCGTGCTACCCGCCACCACCACTTATGAGCGGGACGACATAGAGCAGTGGGGCTCCCACTCCAACGCGGGCATTCTGGCAATGTACAAGGTGGTGGAGCCGCTGTTCGAGGCGCGCGATGACTACGACATCTTCGCCGATCTTTGCCGTCGCTTCGGTCGCGAGGCCGAGTTCACCGGCGGCAAGAGCAAGCTGGAGTGGATCCAGAGCATCTATGACGACGCCCGCCTGCAGGGTCGCGGCATCGGCATTCGACTGCCCCGTTTCAGCCAGTTCTGGCACGGGGAAGGCTTCGTCACCTTCCCGGCGGGCCAACCCTGGGTGCGCCACGAGTCGTTCCGTCAGGAGCCGGATCTGGAACCGCTCGGTACCCCGTCCGGTCTTATCGAGATCTACTCCAAGACCATCGCCGACTACGGCTATGGGGATTGCCCGGGCCACCCGGTCTGGATCGAGCCCTACGAGCGCTCTCACGGCGGGCCGGGCAGCAAACAGTACCCGCTGCACTTGCAATCCTGCCACCCGGACAAGCGGCTGCACAGCCAGCTCTGCTCCTCCGACAACTATCGCGCCACCTATACAGTGCAGGGTCGCGAGCCTGTCTACATGAATCCGCAGGATGCCAAATCCCGCGGCCTCAAGGACGGCGATCTTGTGCGGGTGTTCAACGGCCGCGGTCAGGTATTGGCCGGTCTGGTGGTGAGCGATGACTACGCCCCCGGCGTGGTGCGCATTCAGGAAGGAGCCTGGTATGGCCCGCAAGAGGGTGGCAAGGTAGGGACTCTCTGTACCTACGGCGATCCCAACGTGCTGACCGCCGACATCGGCTCCTCCAGCCTGGCGCAGGCTACCACGGCCCATACCGCGCTGGTGGAGATCGAGAAGTTCCGCGGGCAGGCACCCGCCGTCACTGCCTTCGGCGCGCCGGAATCGGCCAAGGGCATCGACCCCATGTTCCCGGCACTCTGACCCCTGGGGGACGAAAGCGCCCCCTTGAGTTTCCTTTATTTTTAAAGTCGTTAGAATCGGGAGCCATCAAGGCTCCCGATTGCCATCCACGGAGGAAAAATGCAGGAATTTATGGCTACCAGCGAACGCCGGGCCGAACTCTACTGGTGGTTCTCCACCCTGTTCGCCGCCGAACTCAGTGATGAGCAGATCACCGAATATGACACCTATGATGTGCGAAGCTTCCTGAAAAGCCTCTCCACCCTGGATCCGATGCGCGAAGCCGTGGCCGAACTCAACGACGCCATCGCCCGCCTGCTGGTGCGCCCGGATCGCCAGCTGGAACTGGCCGCCGACTTCGCCGGCCTGTTTCTGGTGGATCCCAAACAGGGCGCCCTGCCCTACGAATCGCTCTACCGCGGCGATGCCAAGCTACTGATGCAGGCCCCGATGGCCGAGATGCAGGCCCGCCTCGATCGCCTTGGTATCAATGTCAGCGATAAATACAAAGAGCCTGCGGATCATCTAGCCATCGAGCTGGATCTGATGGGCAATCTCATCATCCGTGCGGCGGAAGCCAAGAGCGCAGCCGAGCGGGAACGCTGGCTCGACGAGCAGGAAGCGCTGCTGCACGGCCACCTGCTGGGCTGGTTCGACAAGTTCGAGACGGCCTGTCGCGCCGCCGACCGGTTTGGCTTCTACGGTGCCAGTGCCCGTCTGCTGGGGGTATTCCTCAAGATGGATGCCAACTACCTCTCTCTGGTCAAACCGGCACCGTCTGCCGACTGAGGCCGCGATGAAGACAGCCCTGCTTCTGATTGTATGCTGGCTGCTGGCCCTGATCCCGCTGGATCAGGGCATTACTCCCCTGATTGCGCTGCTGTTCAACCCGGATCGCGAGCTCTACGGCACCGCCCAGCTCACCGGATTTGCCGGCATCCTGCTCACCCTCTACCTTGCCAATCTCGGCGTCGAGGTGGTGTTGCGCCGCCGCTTCCAGATTGCCGGCATGCTGGCGCTGCTGGCCGCCTGGATCGACTTCATCAACAGCAGCGGCTGCGAGTCGCACTTCCTGCTGCTCTATCTGCTTGCCCTCCCGTTCCATCTGCTCGGCTGGCTGGTATTTGTGCGCGGTATTCAGGCGTTTGGTCGCCAGAAGGGATAACCACTCGCCCCTTTTTCCATCCTTTTTATCAGGTTTTTCTGCCTATTCTTGCCGTCAAAACAACCAGATAACTCCGCTTGACTCCCGGCCAAACAGTTCGTGCCATACTGACAACTGATGCAAGTGATAAAACAATCAATGCCGAGGTCATCATGGATGGGAAGCTTTTCAACGCCGACACCGAGGCAATGTTGACCCAGCTGTCAGATCACACCGTCCTGGAACAGCTGATGGATAATGCCCCTCTGGGCATCGGCGTCTTTGACTGCGAATTTCGCTACCGTAAAGTCAATCAGGTGCTGGCCGACATCAATGGCAAAAGCATCGAGGAGCATCAGGGCAAGCACCTCAGAGAGGTGGTTCCCAAACTGGCCCCGACCCTGGAGCCCATGTTTCAGCAGATCATGCGCAGCGGCATGCCCTACGTGGATATCGCCATCACGGGCCAAACCGCGGCGTACGACAGCAGCTCACGCCGCTTTCAGGCCACCTACAGCCCGATGCGTGATGAGAAGGGGGAGCTGAACGGCATCCTCGCCATCGTACGGGACATCACCGAGCAATACGAAACCGAACAACGGCTGCAACTGGCAATGCGAGCGGCCCAAATCGGGGTGTGGGAGTGGCACGTGGCGGAGGACAGATTACTGTTCGACGGCCAGATTGAGCCGCTGCTGGGTATCGAAGCCAACCAATTCCACGGCGGGCTGCAAGCGTTCGTCGACTGTTTTGAACCGGAATCCGGCAGCCAGCTCAAGGCCGCCTTGCAAAGTCATGACCCCATCCATCTCACCCTGAGCTACCTCACCGCACTCAACGAGCGGCACTGGGTCGATATTCATGCCGACCATGTCCCCGCCACCGAGTCGGTCGGTCATCGGGTCATGGGAGTCATTCACAATGCCACCGCCCGTCGCCGTCAGGAGGAGCGGCTCCATCAGGCCAACGTGGTATTCGATACCACGGCCGAGGGGATCATCATCCTCGACAGCGAGCACCATATTCTGTCGGTCAACCCGGCCTTCACCATGCTGACCCAATACAATGCCGAGGAGGTGATAGGCCGCACCCCGGATATCATCATGCATCCCAGGCGCTACACCGACCTCGACTATCCCTGGTATCACCTGCGTCCCGGCAACAACGCCTGGCATGGCGAGATGGTTTGTCTGCGCAAGGATGGCAGCTACTTCTCCTCCTGGCAGCAGATCAGCGCTGTCTATGACAACTTCAACAACACCACTCACTATGTGATCGCCCTTTCCGACATCAGCGCCATTCGCAAGGTGGAAGCCGAGCTGAACCACCTTGCCTATCACGATCCCCTGACCGAGCTGGGCAATCGCCATCTGTTGCAGGAGCGGCTGGCCCTTGAGCTGAAAACCGCGCAGCTCAATCGCAAACGGTTGGGGCTGCTCTTTATCGATCTGGATGGCTTCAAGCTGATCAACGACAGCCTGGGCCACGGAGTTGGCGATGAGCTACTCAAGCGGCTGGCAGAGCGGATCCGCGGCTGCCTGCAGCACAACGATCTGGCGACCCGCCTCGGGGGAGACGAGTTTCTGGTGCTGATCCCCTATCTGGAGGAGCCTGACGAGCTGGCAACCCTGGCCAATACCCTGCTGACCGTGTTGCGTGAACCGGTTGAGCTGGCCCATGAGCTGGTGGCAATCTCGGCAAGTATCGGTATCGCCATCTATCCGGATCATGCAGACAGCCCGGAAACCCTGGTCAGCGCCGCCGACAGCGCCATGTACGAGGCGAAAAGTCAGGGGCGCAACGGATTCCAGTTCTATACCCCCTGCATGGCGGCTCGAGCCCGCGAGCGGATGCAGATTGAGCAGGGTCTGCTCAAGGCCCTGGAGCTCGAACAGCTCTGCATCTTCTATCAACCCATGACCAATCTGGCCAACGGCCACCTGAGCGGACTGGAAGCCCTGCTGCGCTGGCAGCATCCGAATGAGGGGATGATAGCGCCGACCCGTTTTATTCCGGTGGCAGAGGAGTGCGGCCTGATCGAGAAGATTGGAGAGTGGGTGATGCGCAACGCCTGCGAGCAGGGACAAAACTGGCTGGCTGCCGGACTGCCGGTGCCCCGCTTGTCGGTTAATGTGTCGGTGCGGGAGATGCGATCCCCCGGCTACGTTGAGCGGGTCGCCGCCATTCTGGCCGAGACCGGATTTCCGCCAGAACGGCTGGAGATAGAGGTGACGGAGAGCATCATCCAGCGGGTCGAACAGAGTCTGGATCTCTTTACCCGCCTGAAAAATCTCGGCGTGCAGATTGCCATCGATGACTTTGGCACCGGCTTCTCGTCGCTGAGTCTGCTCAAGACCCTGCCGATCGATCGCATCAAGATCGACCGGGCGTTTGTGCAAGCATTACCGGAAGACAAGAACAGTCGGGAGCTCTGCCGCACCATCATCAATCTGGCCGACAGTCTGGATATGGAGGTCACCGCCGAAGGGATTGAAACCAAGGCACAACACGCCTTCTTGCAATCACTCAACTGCGGCGAAGGACAGGGCTATCTGTTCAGCAAACCACTGCATGTCGAACATATGGGAGATCGCCTGCATCAACGCTACGTCTCATAGCGGCAGGCAATCATCATCACCAGCCGGGAGGCATCCGCCTCCTGGCTGCCGACCGGATTACCACTCGATCTGCAAGCGGGATTCCCAACCATCATCACGATCATTGAGCATGCGCGTCAGCGGTGATTCGCCAGCATAACGGGGGGCTGGCTCGCTGAAGGTAAGTCTGGTACCAGGCTCTTTGGCCTGCCATGCATGACCAAGCTGATCGGCCACCCGATCCCGCAGCGCGGGTGAGGCCTCCTGATGGGTGATCGCAAACTCTTTCGGAGGTTCGCCAGCGGGCACTGGCGCATCAAACTGCCAGAGGGATGCACAGAGCAACAGAGAAAACATCATGACCTCCAATTAATCGACACGGCCCCCTTTTACTCAATCACCAATTAATTGTCACTCTTTGTCCTGTAACCAACTGTTGCCGCCTATCCAAAAGTCTAATTGCCCCCCGCAACCAAAGGTATAAGTTGTTAAGAAACCATTAAAAGATCTATTCAAAGGAGTGAGTGATGAGCGAGAGCAAGGTCTACCCGGTCAAACCCCACATCAGCAGCAATGCACTGCTAGACAAGGGCGACTACGCCGCCATGTATCAGGCCTCCGTCGAGGATCCCGATACCTTCTGGGGAGAGCAGGGAAAAATTCTCGACTGGATGAAACCCTATAGCAAGGTCAAGAACACCTCCTACGATCCGGGCCATGTTTCCATCAAATGGTTTGAAGATGGCCAGCTCAACGTCTCGGCCAACTGTCTCGATCGCCATCTCGCCGAACGGGGTGACAAGGTCGCCATCATCTGGGAAGGGGACAACCCCGCCGAAGATCGCAAACTCACCTACCGCGAATTGCACAGCGAAGTATGCAAGTTTGCCAACGTCTTGAAAGCCCAAGGGGTTCACCGCGGCGACGTGGTCTGCCTCTATATGCCCATGGTGCCCGAAGCTGCCATCGCCATGCTGGCCTGTACCCGCATCGGCGCGGTACACAGCATTGTCTTCGGCGGCTTCTCGCCGGAAGCGCTGGCCGGCCGCATCATCGACTCGGGCTCGCGCATCGTGATCACCGCCGACGAGGGGCTGCGTGGTGGCCGTCCGGTACCGCTCAAGAAGAATGTGGATGAAGCGCTCACCAACCCGGAAACCCAGGTCAACAAGGTGATCGTGCTCAAGCGCACCGGCGGCAATGTCGCCTGGCACAACCACCGCGACATCTGGTGGCACGAAGCGACCGCCACCGTCAGCAGCGACTGCCCGCCCGAGGCGATGAACGCCGAAGATCCGCTCTTTATCCTCTATACCTCCGGCTCCACCGGCAAACCCAAGGGGGTGCTGCACACCACCGGCGGTTATCTGGTTTATGCCACCCTCACCTTCAAATATGTGTTCGACTACCACGAAGAGGATATCTACTGGTGTACCGCCGATGTGGGCTGGGTGACCGGCCACTCCTATCTGGTCTACGGGCCGCTCGCTAACGGTGCCACCACCATCATGTTCGAAGGGGTGCCCAACTACCCGGCCACCAACCGCATGAGTCAGGTGGTGGACAAGCACCAGGTCACCATCCTCTATACCGCCCCAACCGCCATCCGCGCCCTGATGGCCAAAGGCAACGACGCGGTCACCGGCACGTCACGCCAGAGCCTGCGCATCATGGGGTCGGTGGGTGAACCCATCAACCCGGAAGCCTGGGAGTGGTACTACCGCACCATTGGTGACGAGCGCTGCCCCATTGTCGATACCTGGTGGCAAACCGAAACCGGCGGCATCCTGATTACGCCGCTGCCCGGCGTCACCGACCTGAAACCGGGCTCGGCGACTCGTCCCTTCTTCGGGGTGCAACCGGCGCTGGTCGACAACATGGGCGAGCCGCTGGAGGGGGCCACCGAGGGCAATCTGGTGATCACCGACTCCTGGCCAGGTCAGATGCGCACCGTATTCGGCGATCACGAGCGCTTTGAGCAGACCTACTTCTCTACCTTCCCGGGCCGCTACTTCACTGGCGACGGTGCCCGTCGCGATGCCGATGGCTACTACTGGATCACCGGACGAGTGGATGATGTACTGAACGTCTCCGGCCACCGCATGGGTACCGCCGAAATTGAATCGGCGCTGGTGGCTCATCCCAAGATCGCCGAAGCCGCGGTGGTGGGGGTTCCTCACGAGATCAAGGGTCAGGGTATCTATGCCTACGTCACCCTGATCGCCGGGGAAGAGCCGAGCCGCGAGCTGCACAAAGAGGTGAAGGAGTGGGTGCGCAAGGAGATTGGAGCCATCGCCACGCCGGACGTGATCCACTGGGCAGAGGGGCTGCCGAAGACCCGTTCCGGCAAAATCATGCGCCGCATCTTGCGCAAGATCGCCACCGGCGAGACCGACAGCCTGGGGGATATCTCCACCCTGGCGGATCCGGGGGTGGTAGACAAACTCATTCGCGAGAAGTCGGAAGCAGCCTGATCCCGCTTCGTTTGTTGCTCGACAAAGCCGGCCCTGTGCCGGCTTTGTCGTTTCTCATCTGCCAGCAAACAGCAAGGTGGCAGCGACGAAGTATCTCAGGTCGAAACGTGCAATAAATAGCCAGATGTAGAGATTAGACCAGTAAAATGCTGCTAATTTTCACGAAATCAATATAATTGCGAAATCTGTGTGCCAGGGCACACCGATTTGCGCAGAAAATGGCTAGATTTCTGGTAGTCCACAAGATAGCTGATAGATAGCAGCATTATCATCGAGGATGTACTCAATATGTCGCAAAATCACCGCATTCTCCTGCTCAACGGACCAAACCTGAATCTGCTGGGCAAACGGGAACCGGGTATCTACGGCAGCAAGACGCTTGATGAGATCGTCGCCGATCTGAAGCTTAACGCCAGCGAACTCGGTGTCACTCTGGAACATCTGCAATCCAACGCCGAACATGAGTTGGTCAGCCGCATCCATCAGGCCATGGGCCAGGTGGATTTTATCATCATCAATCCGGCCGCCTTCACCCACACCAGTGTCGCCATTCGCGATGCGCTGCTGGGAGTTGCCATCCCTTTTATCGAGGTTCACCTGTCAAACGTCCATGCCAGGGAGCCGTTCCGTCATCACTCCTATCTGTCTGATGTCGCCAAAGGGGTCATTTGTGGTCTGGGGGCCGATGGCTACCAATTCGCTTTAACCGCGGCCGTGCACCATCTGCGCGCGGCTTGATAATCACTGATCAGATAAAGAAGAAAGAGAATGCTAATGGATATCCGCAAAATCAAGAAGCTGATTGAACTGGTTGAAGAGTCCGGCATCGCCGAACTGGAGATCTCCGAAGGTGAAGAGTCCGTTCGCATCAGCCGCAACTTCTCCGGTCAGGTGACCACCGCCATGCCGCAGATGATGATGCAGCAAGCCGCTCCGGTTGCCGCACCTGCCGCTGCCGCACCGGTTACCGCCGCACCGGCCGCCGATGCAGCACCGAGCGGTCACCTGATGCGCTCCCCGATGGTTGGCTCCTTCTACCGCTCCTCCAGCCCGGATGCCAAGCCGTTCGCGGAAGTGGGTCAGCAAGTCAATGTCGGCGACACCCTGTGCATCGTCGAAGCCATGAAAATGATGAACCAAATCGAGTCTGACAAGGCCGGTGTGATCAAAGCGATCCTGGTTGAAAATGGTCAGGCCGTCGAATTTGACGAGCCGCTGTTCATCATCGAATAAGGGAAATCGCCACCCATGTTGGACAAAGTAGTCATCGCCAACCGCGGTGAAATTGCCCTGCGGATCCTGCGCGCCTGTAAAGAGCTCGGGATCAAGACAGTGGCCGTTCACTCCACCGCCGACCGGGAGCTCAAACATGTGCTGCTGGCCGACGAATCCATCTGTATCGGCAGACCGGCCAGTACTGAATCCTACCTCAACGTCCCGGCCATCATCGCCGCCGCCGAGGTAACCGGTGCAGTGGCCATCCACCCGGGTTACGGCTTCCTCTCCGAGAACGCCGATTTCGCCGAAGTGGTCGAAAAATCCGGCTTCATCTTCATCGGCCCGCGCGCCGAGACCATTCGCCTGATGGGTGACAAGGTCTCCGCCATCGAAGCGATGAAGAAAGCGGGCGTACCGTGTGTACCGGGCTCTGACGGCCCCGTCGACAACGACGCCAAGCACAACGCCGCCATTGCCAAGCGCATCGGCTATCCGGTGATCATCAAGGCCGCCGGTGGCGGTGGTGGTCGCGGTATGCGTGTGGTGCGCAATGAAGCGGAACTGGCGGGCGCCATCGCCCTGACCAAGTCCGAAGCTGGCCAGTTCTTCAAGAACGACATGGTCTACATGGAGAAGTACCTGGAAAACCCGCGCCACATCGAAATTCAGGTGTTGGCAGACGGCCAGGGCAACGCCCTCTATCTGGGCGAGCGTGACTGTTCCATGCAGCGTCGCCACCAGAAAGTGGTGGAAGAGGCGCCGGCGCCCGGCATCACCGCCGAAATGCGCAAGTTCATCGGCGAGCGCTGTGTGCGCGCCTGTATCGAGATCGGCTACCGCGGTGCGGGTACTTTCGAGTTCCTGTACGAGAACGGCGAGTTCTATTTCATCGAAATGAACACCCGTATCCAGGTTGAGCACCCGGTCACCGAGATGGTCACCGGTATCGATCTGATCAAGGAGCAGCTGCGCATCGCCGCCGGCCAGCCTCTGTCGATCACCCAGCAGGATATCCGCATCCGTGGCCATGCCATCGAGTGCCGGATCAACGCCGAAGATCCGGCCACCTTCATGCCCTCTCCGGGTCTGGTGCAGCGCTTCCACGCGCCGGGTGGTCTGGGCGTGCGTTGGGACTCCCACATTTATGCCGGTTACAAGGTACCGCCCCACTACGATTCGATGATCGGCAAGCTGATCTGCTACGGCGAGAATCGTGACATTGCCATCGCCCGCATGCGTCATGCGCTGGACGAGCTGGTGGTGGAAGGGATCAAGACCAACGTACCGTTGCAAAAAGAGATCATGAAAGACGAAAACTTCCAGCACGGTGGCACTAACATCCACTATCTGCACAAGAAGCTGGGTCTGTAAGAATTTTGCTGGTAGAACATCTGCTTTTGGTATGGCGCTATCGAGTAGCTGCTCAGCCGGAAGGATGACGTGGACAGCCACAAAAATACCCGATGCGCAGCATCGGGTATTTTTTTATCTCAACAACTGAGATTCGCTCTTTGTGTAATGGATAAGGACAGTTCCTACTTAAATCACATCTTTACCCTTCTTCCAGTGATCTACTATTCGGAACAGCTAGTTAGATATCCAGTGTTGTTTGTATGCCCCCCCAAAAAACCCGGCACAACAAAATTGGTTTTTATCCATAAAAAACGGCGACCATCTGGTCGCCGTTTTCTTTATTCAGCCAGTGCGCGCGGCACCGCCAACTTGCTCAATCAGGGATTGAGGCGGGTCGGCATACCGGTACGCTGTTCCAGCACCTGCTTGACCACGTTGGAGTCAGACTCGGCGTGAGCGATGAAGCGGGTGATAGCCGGTGTCATCGGGAGCGGCACGGAGGCGGTGGAGTTGAACTCCTCCTCGGTGCGCGACAGCGGCTCGTGTACTTCCATGTAGCGACCGCCATCCGGCTCGACCGTGGTCTTGACCGGCTGGTTGACGAACTGGACGCGGGTGCCGACCGGCACGTTGTCGAACAGATACTTGATGTCGTCAGCGCGCAGACGGACGCAACCGCTGCTCACCCGCAGACCGATACCGAAGGTGGCGTTGGTGCCGTGGATGGCATAGAGGTTGCCGATGTAGAGGGCGTGCAGACCCATGGGGTTATCCGGACCAGCTGGCCAGACTGCCGGCAGAGTCTTGCCCTGGGCGGCATAGCGACGACGGATGTTCTCGGTCGGGGTCCAGGTCGGGTTGGCGCGCTTGCGCTCTACCTTGGTGATCCAGTTCTCCGGGGTGTTTACCCCCAGCTGACCGATGCCGATGGGCAGCACTTCCACCACGTTCTTCCCTTTCGGGTAGTAGTAGAGACGCATCTCGGCAACGTTGATGACGATCCCTTCGCGGGGCGCGTTGGGCAGGATCAGCTGGTGGGGAATGATCAGGGTGCTACCCGCTTTCGGCAGATAGGGGTCAACGCCCGGGTTGGCTTCCATGATGTTGGTCAGACCCAGCTGGAAGTCAGCAGCGATCTGCTCCAGCGGACGGTTGTCCGCAGGCACCACGTATTCCTGGTTTTCACCGATCAGGCGGCTGTTGGCCGCAGGCAGACGGTACTCGACGGCGGCAGCCTGCTGGCTGACCAGCGCAAAAGTGCATAAAAGGGCCGAAGCGGCAGTGCGAAGGGGATTCATAAAATTCCTGTGTGGTTTCCTGTACCAAATGGGCCGGGGGCCGTCTCATCCTCGGTCTGCCGGTGGCGGGTCAACCTGCCCCACGACGCCAATAACCGAGCGCGCATTCTTTCCTGAGTCGGCCAAAATTTCAACTTCCATATGTTGCTTTTCTTGTTAAAAGTAGCCGTTTTCGGTGTGACGCTTATCAACAGGGCAAAAGCCACACTGGCAAGTCGCAGCAAAGAGAAAGATGAATGGCACGGCCCGCCTGGCAGCGAGCCACTCCAGCCCCAGTCAACCACAGCGCAGCGCCACCTTGCTTCACGGTTGCAGCAGTGGTTAAAACGTTTGTCACATCCGGGGAGATAGACCAATGTCGACGGAGGCTCTGTATTGGCATGAAGAGGGATAAAATCGTGCATCGGCCACCCGCCGGTGCTGGCAGCCACCATAAAAAAACCGCTCCGAAGAGCGGTTAATGGAGCCACCAGGCAACCATAAAAGGGACTACAGGTAGTTGTCATTGGAATTACTGGACGGCTGCCTCCCCTGCACCGCTCTGCTCTTTGAGGAAGCTGATCCAGGGGGATGCCCGACCGCTGACGTTGCCATTCTGAGCCGCCTGGGTGAAGGCGTTGAGGGCCTCCTTCGGCTTTTGTTGCTCAAAATAGGCGACACCGGTCAGGAACTTGAGATCCGCCCGCTGTTCACCATTGGCATTGGCTGCCGGTTTGGCGGCCAGCGCCACCAGATCCTGATAGCGCTTGCTCTGGATCATCATGCGCGCCATTTTCAGCTGCAATTCGGCGCTCGGGGCCAGCTGGTAGGACTTGGCCAGGGTGTCGATGGCCGGATCCAGTTCCTTGGCCTGATGCCAGTAGTTGGCCAGGGTCTTGTAGTTGCTGGCGCTCTGCTCAATCACCCCATCCTTCATCCCCTTCTCCATCACCCGTGCGGCGCGATGGGGAATGCCGGTGAAGGCGAGGTAGTTGGCGAGGCGCTGCAGCTCGGCGGCCTCGGTCAACATGCCGAGGTTGTAGGCCGACTCCAGCGCCGCCAGCGCCTTGGCATCGTTGCCTGCCTGCATATGCATGGCCGACAGCTGGGTCCAGTACTTCTTCTTCTCCGGGAACATGTTGACCAGAGAGGTCAGCACCTCGGTCGCCGGTTTGTACTGTTTCAGCTCGTAGTGAGCCCCCATCTTCAGCAGATACCAGGACTCCGGCGCTTTACCTGCCGACAGCTTGATCGCCTGATCCACCGCCGGAATCGCGTCACGGTACTGCTTGAGCTGCACGTGGGCGTTGGCCAGCGTGATATAGGCATGGGAGTTGGGCTTGTCATCCTTGCCCTGGTTGGCAAACCACTCCTTCATGGTCTTGATCGACTCCTGGTAATTGCCCTCAGCCATATAGAGCTGGGCCAGGTTGTAGCGCACCTGCTGGGCCACCGGTGGCGGCAAGCCGCCTGTCGCGATGGCATCGGCAAAGTACTTGGTTGCCTGACCGTATTTCTCCTGCTGGGCGGCCACAAAACCGAGCGTCTGCAATATGACCCCCTTGTCGTAGACCCGCTCGCCCGCGCCTGAAAGCGCATCTTGCAGCTTGGCATTGGCCTCACCGTATTTCTTCTCGGTGATCAGCTCCTGCGCCTTGTTGACCGCCCGATAGGCCCGATCCGACAGGGCCGGCTGCTCGGCTGCCCAACTGGCGGTGCTGAGCAGCACCGCCATGGCGACCGGGGCGAGGATCATCTTGTGTAACTTGTTCATCGCCACCTTCCTTAGTTGACCGCGAACTCGATCTCTTGCTGCATACGGCTCGCCTGCGGCTTGCCATCCACCATGGCCGGTTTGAACGTCCACTTGGCGATGGTTTTGCGCGCCTCTTTGCCGAGGTCATAGCTGCGCGGCTCTTCCTTGACGATCCGCACGTTGCTGACGGTACCGCGCTCGGTGACGGTGAACTCCACCAGCACCTTGCCGGAGGCCAGCCCCGCCAGTGCCGCCTTGCGGGGCATCATGGGCTCGAAGGTTGCCAGCGGAATAGCGCCGTTGTTGCCACCGACGCCGCCACCACCGCCGCCGGTGCTGTAGGCACCCAGCGCGTTGCCACCACCGATATTGACCGGGATGTCGAGCTTGGGCATGTCCATCGGTGCGCTCTCCATCTTCGGCCGATCCGTGCTGGCCACTTCCATCTCGGGAGGCGGCGGCGGACGCTTGGGCGGCGGCGGTTTGGGCAGCTCCCGCTGTTTCTCTTGCAGGGTCTCCTGGGGCTTGAGGCGGATGAAATCGGTCATGGTGACGTCATCCTTCTCCACCAGCTCCCGGTGATCCGGTGTGATCAGCTTGTTCATTCCCAGAAACAGAAAGAACACCACCACACAGGAGACCGCCAACGATATCAGGTATCTCATAGGTCTCTCTCCGGCATCAGCTGCTCTTGTCTGCCGCGATGGAGATGTTCTGGACACCGGCCATGCGGATCTGATCCATGACCTGCACCACCAGACCGGAACGGGATTCGTTATCGGCCTGGATCACCACGGCGCTCTCCGGGTTTTCGGCCCGCAGCCGCTCGATGTTGGCGCGCACCGCCCCCACCTCGACCACCCGCTTGTCGACCCAGACCTGACCGTTTTCGCGCACCGCGACCATGATATTGCCCTTCTTCACCGTCTCGGCCGTGCTGGCACTGGGACGGTTGATCTCGACACCGGACTCCTTAACGAAGGAGGTGGTGACGATGAAGAAGATCAGCATGATGAACACTATGTCCAGCATGGGGGTCAAATCGATAGCCGCCTCGTCAGCACCGCTGTCGCTGTAACGTTTTCTCATAGCAGAAACTCCTTGCTTGTTCTGTGCCCCCGGCAGGCCATGCCTCGCCGGGGGTATGCATCCTGCATCAACCGTGTTTCAGGTTGTCTTCCAGCTTTTGCACCGCCAGTTTGGCCTTGTGATCGAGCTGGTTGACAAAAAACAGGCCGGAAAGGGCGGCGATCATGCCCGCCATGGTCGGTACCGTTGCCTTGGAGATCCCCGATGCCATCGCCCGCGGCGAACCGGTGCCGGTGATGGCCAGGGTGTCAAACACCTGCACCATCCCCACCACGGTGCCGAGCAGCCCCATCAACGGGCAGAGAGCGATCAGCACCTTGATGACCGGCATCCCCTTGTCCACCGCCATGGCGACCCGTGAGACCAGCTCGCGCCGGATCTGCTTGGCAGACCAGGAGAGATGATCGGTGCGGGCCAGCCAGGTCGCCTTGGTCTGCTTCACCTGCTTGGGGTAGACCGCCATGAAGTAGAACCAGCGCTCCAGCAACAGGGCCCACATCATCAGGGTCAGGAAGAACAGGGCGACCAGTACATCGCCCCCCAATCCCAAAAACCGGCGGACCGACTCGACTTCTTCAATCAACCAGAACCACATGGGTGACTCCTTACGCTGCGGCTTTGGAGGCGTGCAGACGTTCCTGGTAACGGGCGACAAAACCGGCGCTCTGCTCTTCCAGCACCTGGATCAGACGACGGCTCTGGGTCTGCACAATGGTGTAGAGGAACAGCATGGGCACCGCGACGACCAGACCCTGCATGGTGGTCACCAGCGCCTCGGAGATACCGCCCGCCATCAGCTTGGGATCGCCAGTGCCGAACAATGTGATGGCCTGGAAGGTGGCGATCATCCCCACTACGGTGCCGAGCAGCCCCAGCAGCGGCGCGACGGAGGCGATCAGCTTGATGATGCTGATGCCCTTCTCGAACTTGGGCACGTTGCGCAGGATGATCTCGTCGAGCTTGGACTCCAGATCCTCGATGTTGTCACCGCGATGGTTCTGGTAGGCCCCCAGCATGTCACCAATGGGGTTACCCTTGATGATCTGATCGGATTTCAGCTGCTTGCGCATGGACGAGCCGATCAGCGAGAGGCGGATACCGCAGAAGATGGCCAGCAGGGTACCGATGACCCCCAATGCCAGGATCACATAACCCACGGAACCACCCTGATCGATACGCTCCTTGAGGGTCGGTGACTGCACCAGCAGGGAGAGGATCACGCCGCGAGACGGGTCGATAAAGATGGGCTTGACCCCGTCACCGCCCTGTTCAAACTCGGCGATGGGAGCCAGCACGCTCTTCTCCGGTTGACGGGAGAGCTGCTCGAACTTGCCGGTCTCCGGCACGAAGGTGAGGTACTTGCCTTCGGAGACAGTGTTGAACTCGCCGATCTGGGTGACGGTCTTCTCGGCCTGGTTGCCCTCGCCGTAAACCACGGTCGCCGGGATCTGGCTCACCTTGCCACCGTCCACCATGCGGCTGAGGGTGGTGGTCCAGAACGCTTCCAGATCGTCGCTGGAGGGGAGCTCTTTACTCTCGGCCAGACGGGTCAACAGGGCGGATTGCTCCGGATGCTCGACCCGACGAGCGGAGGCGTTGAAGATCCCCTTGAACTCACCGGCGAACTGACGCAGTACACCAAACATCTCGCCCATGTTGCCGGAACGCTGGCGCAGGGTTTCGGTCAGCTCGGTCAGCTGCTTGTCGTTGGCATCGAAGGTCGCCTTGAGCTGCTCGCCCTTGGCGGTTTCGGCTGCCAGCTCGGCCTTGGCCTTGGCCAGCAGCGCCCCCTGCTCGTTCTTGTCAGCCAGGAAGCGGGCTTCCCGCTCCTTGTTGAGTTGGGATTCGCTCAGGCTGGAGGCCTTGACCTGGTTCAGCAGCGCATTGAGATCCACCGGTTTTTCGGCGGCGGTCACCGGCAGGGTGACCAGGGTTGCTCCCGCAATCAGGGAGGCAATAGCAAGTTTGATTCCTTTCATGATGCTTTCTCCGCAGTTTGAACCGGCAGCTTGATCAGCGCGGGAGGCGCCTGCTTCTTGGCGATGCGAAGGCCCTGTTCAACCGCACTGCGATACTCCTGAGGCAATTCTTCCCACTGGCGGGTCTGCTTGTTCCACATGCCGGTCTCCTGACCATCCGGGGACTGGTAAAGCAGCGCGATGCGACCAACGCGCAGGAACTCGTAGGTCTTCTCGCTGCCATCCTTGTCCAGGCTCGCCTTGTAGGCCTCGATGGTGCGACTGAAGCCCTCCTCGATCTGGTATGCCTCCAGGATCTTGCGGTACTTCTCGGAGATGGTGACATCGGCCCGGTTCATCAGGTCGGTCAGAGCCGCCACGCGGTCCTCCCGCTCGACCTTCTGGAACGGCAGATCCAGTGACACAAACTGCTCGAGGGAGTCGATCATCTTGAGCATCAAGGGCACCACTTCGGTGCTGGTCTGGTCGATCTGGGCGATCTGCTTTTGCATCGATGCCAGCTCGGCGCTCTGGGACTCGACCATCTTGCTCACCTGCTCGTTGTAGGTACGCAGACTGTCGACCTGACGCAGGGCGGCCTTGTACTGGGCCAGTGCGGATTCGGCAGATTCGGCATAGCTGTCGATCTTCTGCTGGGAAACTTTGGATGCGTTGTCGGTGGTGGCTTGAGCGTCCACGGCCTGACCGGCAGTGGCGGCACTCAGATTGAAGCTGGTCAACAAGGCGGCCGAAACCAGGCTGCCAAGGAGCGCTTTCTTCATTGTAATGGTCCTTGTCTTCATAGGATTACCCTATCTCCGTAACTTCCTTGGACGTTGGGCACAGCCGACCCGACCGGGCCGGCTGAGGTTGTATATCAACAGGGTTGATTAGAATTTCTGGGTGTAATCGATGTAGTAGATGCGACCGTCGATGCTGTAGAGGTCTTCATCGTAAGTGAAGCCATCATTGGACAGGGAAGGCCCGCGGTTGAACATGTTCTTCACACCGGTCTGGATCTTGCCATTCCAGCTGGTATCGACCGCCACGTTCAGGTTCCAGACGGTGTTGGAAGCGATATGACCCTCTTCCTGACCATTCACGTAATCCTGACTCTGGGAATCGATATAGTTGGCGCTCAGGTAGGTATCCAGATTCCACAGCTGCGGGAAGTTGGCACCGATCCCGGAGTTGAGGCGCAAGTCGGGTTTACCATTCCAACCCTTCTTGTCGATCATCGGACCACCGGCAAACAGACCCTCTTCGTACTGCAGGATGTAAGTACCACCGAAGTCATAACGCAGGGTGAAGGTGTTGAAGTCGTACTTGTAATCGGCTTTAAAATCTACACCACTGGTCTTGAGTTGCCCCAAGTTGACCATGCCAGCCTTGATCTCCTTGATGGTGCCGTTGGGGAGACGAATTACGTTCGGGTTGCTGCCACTGTTCAGCTCCTGATAAATCTGGGTTTGTGCTGTGGCTAGCTGGATCACATCATCAATCTTGATGTAGTAGTAATCGAGTGACAGATTCAAGTTGTCCAGCGGGTTGTAAGCAGCCCCGATAGTGAAGGTATCAGCCGTCTCCTCCTTCAGATTTTTATTGGACTGACGGGTAACGTCATACTGTTTCTCAGGACAGTTAGCTGTGCCGGTAGCATTGCAGCGTACATAGTCCTTGGCATAGTCAGCAGAGAATGAGTCTGCGGCATAGAGATCATCCAGCCCCGGCGCCCGGAACGATTGTGACCAGGAGGTCCGGAACATCAGGTTGTCTAGCGGCTGGTAACGCAAGCTCGCTTTGGGTGAGAAGGCGCTGCCAAAGTCGCTGTACTTGTCATAACGACCCGCAAGGTTCAACTCGACCTGCTCTGTGATGGGGATCAGACTCTCGATGTAGGTGGCAAACACATCGCGCACACCACCACCGGAGTTGCCGGATGAACCTATGACGTTGCCTGCTTCAGACTGACTGTCATAGGTATCGGAGTAAGTCCAGTCGTTATACTCGGAGCCCCAGTACCAACCGATTGGACCGGCAGGCAGTTCGCCCATTTCCCAACCCAAACCGCCATACCACTGGAAAAAGTCCATCTTGGAAGTACGCGAGGTGTCATAAGACAGCAGATCATTTACTGACTTATCAAACTCACCATTGGTGAACTTGCCATCTTTGATTGCATTACGGGCAGCACTTTTGAGGATATAACCGCTACCATCACTGGTATTGTCAGTCTTGGAGTACATGTAACCGGCGTTCCATTCAACATCCCCAACGGCTTCGGTAGGTAGTACACCGTCAAAGCCCAGGTTCATGCTGCCGGTAAAGTCAGTCACATCGTTATCACGGGGGCCAATATTGTTGAATCGATAGAAAATTGCAGCCTGACCGCCAGTGATTCCGTTCGCAGCCAACAACGCTGGATCATCAGTCACAAACGAGCCCGCGGCAGGGGCAAAGCGGCCAAAACTGGTCACCCGAGAGCCGATAAACTGAGGAACAAAATCCACGCTGTCATTGATGTGATAGCGACCATTCACATAGACAGTATCGCGAGAACGAGAGGCTGTTTTAGCAGCAACCTTGGCGAAATCAAAGTTGCACAAACCATCCTGTTCAACAAAGCCGGTCCCGACATTGGCACAGTTGATACCTGCAAGCTGCTTCAGATCGCCTGTATCTAAATCCATGATATTACGGCCAGCCACGCTGGGGGACATTGCACCTTGTAAAGCCAGATAGTCACGGTCACGATAGTAGATCACGTCCTTCTCATCGTGCTCGTAAACCATCATCAGGGACCCTTTCTCCCCATTGACGCCCGCAACCACAGATCCACTCTTCTCATCACCGCCCTCTTCGGTTGGTGAGCCAAGGCGCCCTTGGAATGTCAACCCTTCGAAACCCTCCTTGAGGATCACGTTGATAACACCGCCGATAGCATCAGAACCATAGAGTGCGGAGCCGCCATCCAGGTTCACTTCCACCCGCTCAACAGCAGCCATGGGGATGGTATTGAGGTTGATGGAAGTGCCCCCCATGGAGGGGGATCCAGCAACACGTTTGCCATTGAGAAGCACCAGGGTCCGTTCTGAGCCCAAGCCACGCAGCCCTACAGTGGCTTGTGACTGAGCAGAACTACCGGAGGATGGGGAGAAACCACCAAAGGAGTTGTAGGAGGCCTGTTTCAGATAATCCGCCACAGTCTGCTGACCAGACTGTTCAATTTGGGCCTTGCTGACAGAGACAACCGGAGTCGCCCCCTCAACATCAACACGGGAGATACGAGAGCCAGTGACTTTGATTTTCTGCAGTTTTTCGACGTTCTGCCCTTCTTCGGCAGATACGGATGGGGACGCCGCAAGGCTCGCCAAGGCGAACGCAATCGCAGCAGAGATTCTGCTCTTCCTAAGCATCGCTTATATCCTTCCTGGTTGTTTATTGTTTGCTTCCTGATACCGCCCTCTTTGGAGCGATGTGTAAGGCTTATCAATCTTTGACTAGCGACGTCAATGGAGCAGGGGTATGGCGAGGTCAGGCGTAGAATAAGCGGAGTGTATTAATTTTGACCGGCATAATTAGTGAATAATTCTGCCAAAAACAACCTGCGCAATGTAAAAACATTGTTAAATGGCATAAATGGCGCTGAATTAAAATTTGATGAACTTAT
Organism: Aeromonas sp. s8; assembly: GCF_040907785.1. NCBI lineage: Bacteria > Pseudomonadati > Pseudomonadota > Gammaproteobacteria > Aeromonadales > Aeromonadaceae > Aeromonas > Aeromonas sp. s8. The sequence continues at coordinate 29,442 of NZ_JBFOCL010000057.1, read as the reverse complement.
TAGTTAACGTGCTGTCCGTTTATATCTTATTTTGATTTATTGGCATTAATAAGAATAAAACACTAACTTCATGAGGGTTGCACCTGACCGTTCTCATGGGGATAACAGATAAAATTGTCGAGATGACATCGTTTTCCTTCAATTTCACGCCACAAACAAAAACATTACAAATCAACAAGTTAAAGGCACTCAAAACTCAAACAAACAGCTGTTTATATTTTTTAAAATAATGTTGAGCAGTAGCGTTTTGTTTTGATTTTCACTTTTCAGATAAAAAACGTCATTTTTCGGTGCTTTTGGTCTCAGCGGGTCATTTGTCCCAGTTTTCCATTTCCTTGTACTTGATTTTTGTTGCAGAGCTTTTACAGTGGCCAAGCGGATTGTCTGCTGTTTGGCAACCAATCCAGCGCGTAATGCCAGGAAGGACAGGCCCGTCACCGGATTTGACTGGCCGCAAAAAAGAACAACAAGGACGAGGTTCCATCATGCTGTCGTATTTCCTACGCCGGATGCTTTTGATCATCCCGACGTTTCTCGGTATCACCCTGCTCGTCTTCACCATCACCCGTTTCGTGCCGGGCGGACCGGTCGAACGCATGCTGCTGCAAGCCCAGGTTTCCCAGAATGAATCTGGCCGCTCCAGCGGCAGCAAGGGGGCGCAGGCCCTCTCCGATGAACAGATCGAGGAGCTCAAGGCCTTCTATGGGCTCGACAAGCCCATGCTGGTCGCCTACTGGGAGTGGCTGCAGAAGCTGGCGGTGCTGGACCTGGGCGAATCGACCCGCTACTACGAGCCGGTGTGGGATCTCATCAAGGAGCGGCTCCCCGTTACCGCCTTCTTCGGACTGGCGACCTTTCTGCTGAGCTATGCGGTCTCCATTCCGCTCGGGGTGGCGAAGGCGCTCAGGCACAACAGCCGCTTCGACTCGTTAAGCTCCATGCTTATCTACATGGCCTATGCCCTGCCCGCCTACGTGGTGGGGATCTTCCTCATCACCGTCTTCGCCTTCCATCTGGAGTGGCTGCCGATGGGCGGTTTTCCGGGAGACGACTTTGAGTACATGGAGAGCAGCTGGGATCAGATCCGCACTGTCTTTGCCCACGCCCTGCTGCCGCTTATCGCCTACGCCATCGGCGATTTCGCCATCCTCACCATGACTATGAAAAACAGCCTGATGGAGAACCTGTCGGCCGATTATGTGCGTACCGCCGTGGCCAAGGGACTGCCGTTTCGCAAGGCGGTCACCGACCACGCCATGCGCAACAGCCTGATCCCCATCGCCAGTCACCTGGGGTCTGTGCTCACCGTTTTCTTTGGCGGCTCCTTCCTCATCGAGACTATCTTCAACATCGACGGCATCGGCCTGCTCGGTTACGAGGCTATCGTCGAGCGGGATTACCCCACCGTCATGGGCATTCTGGCCATCACCTCCATGCTGATGCTGATTGGCAATATCGTCTCCGATATCTGCGTGGCCCTGGTTGATCCGCGCGTGCGGTTTGGAGATTGACCATGAACCAGACCTCTATTGCCATGCCGATGCTGATATCACGCTATATCGTCTCCGATATTTGTGTTGCACCCTCTGTTGACCCCCGCGTGCGGTTTGGAGACTGACCATGAAGCTCAATCCGGTTACCTTGAAAAAACTCAAGCGCTTCAAGTCGATCAAGCGCGGTTACTACTCCTTCATCATCTTCACCACCCTGGTGCTGCTCTCCCTGCTGGCGGAGCTGCTGGTCAACAGCCGGGCACTGATGGTGAGCTATCAGGGCCAGCTGCACTTCCCCACCTATGGCGATGTGATCCCCGGTCAGCAGTTTGGGCTCGATTACGAGTACGAAACCAACTACCGCCAGCTCAAGGCAAAATTTGCCGCAGAGGGCCAGGGCGACTGGGTGCTGCTGCCGCCAGTGCCCTGGAACCCCTACGAGCAGGATTTCAAAGAGGATGCCTACCCGCCTTACGCCCCCAGCGTGGCCGAGCGCCACTTCCTCGGCACCGACACCAGCGGCCGCGACGTGCTGGCGCGACTGGTTTACGGCTTTCGCATCGCCATCGGCTTTGCCTTTATCGCGCTGGCGGCCAGTTACGCCATCGGAGTCACCATCGGCTGTCTGATGGGCTTTCTCGGCGGCCGCTTTGACCTCATCCTGCAACGCTTTATCGAGATCTGGTCCCAGGTGCCATTTCTCTACGTCATCATGATCCTGGTGTCGCTGGCCAAGCCCAACTTCGGCCTGTTTGTTGCCATCAACGTGCTGTTCGGCTGGATGGGGATCACCTGGTATATGCGTACCCTCACCTACAAGGAGCGGGCGCGGGACTATGTGATGGCAGCGCGAGCGCAAGGGGCCACCACCGGGCGGATCATCTTCAACCACATCCTGCCCAACACCCTGATGATGATCGTCACCCTGGCGCCGTTCGCCGTGGTGGGCAATATCTCCACCCTGACGGCACTCGACTATCTGGGCTTCGGGCTGGCACCGCCGACCCCGAGCTGGGGGGAGTTGCTCTCCCAGGGCATCAACAATCTGGATGCCATCTGGATCGTCAGCTCGGTGGTGGCAGCAGTGAGTCTGGTGCTGATCATGGTCTCCTTTATCGGCGAGGCGATCCGCGAGGCGTTCGATCCGCGTAAATTTACCCGTTACCAATAAGCCAGCCGATGCCAGCGCATCGGCAGGCGCCGGATAACGAACAGTGATTAATGAAGGACGGGCCGCCGCCATCGGCGGTCCCGGGAGCAAGGGATAATCCCGTTATCAATCAAGACCCCCAGTGCAGGGGTCAGACCTGGAAGTCAAACATGAAAAATAAAATCAAATGGATGGGTGCTCTCTTTGTGCTGGTAAACGGATCCTGGGTCTGGGCGGCCAGCCTGCCCGCGGATCTCAAATGGGAGACCAACGACACGGATCCTGTGTTCGCCTCCCCCAAGGCGCTGCCGGGCGGCAGCCTCAATATGTTTGTGGAGAGCTTTCCGCTGACGTTCCGCACCGTGGGGCCTGACTCCAACGGATCGTTCCGCTCCTTTATTCTCGATAACCAGTTGCGACTCATCAGCTTCCACCCCAATACCGGCAACCCCATCCCCTCGCTGGCGACCCACTGGGCCATCGCGCCAGACAGCCAGACCGTCTACTTCAAGCTGGATCCGCGAGCCAAATGGTCGGATGGCAAGCCGGTCAATGCCGATGACTACACCTTCGGCTACGAGATGATGCGCTCCAAGCACATCAAGGGGCCCTGGTTCAACAATTACTACACCACTGAAGTGGTCGCGGTAGAGAAGATCGATGATCACACCATTCTGGTCAAAGCGGGCAACCGCAAGGCCAAGATGGACCTGCTCAACACCACCGAGCTGTGGCCCCAGCCCAAGCACTACTACAAGCTGACCCCCAACTGGGTGAAGCAGTACAACTGGGCCGTGGTGCCCACCACCGGCCCCTACGTGATCAGCGACGTCAAGAAGGGCAAGTCGGTCACCTTCAGCAAACAGAAGGATTGGTGGGCAAAAGACGATCGCTACAACCAGCACAGATTCAACATCGACACCATCAAGGTGCAGGTGATCCGCGACCACAACATCGCCTTCCGCCACTTCCTGAAAGGGGAGCTCGATACCTTCGAGATGATCCTGCCCAACTGGTGGCATGAAAAAGCGGTCACCCCGGAGTACAAAAAAGGCTACGTGCAGAAGGTAATGGCCATGACCGACACCAAACAGGGCGGTCAGGGTGTGCACCTCAATGTGGCCAACCCCAAGCTGGCGGATGTGAACGTGCGCCTCGGCATCCAGCACGCCTTCAACATCGACAAGATGATCGAGACCGTGCTGCGCGGCGACTATGACAGAGCCACCACCTTCGACTCGGGCTTTGGCGAGTTCACTGACATCACGCTGCCACAGCGGGCTTATGACATAAGCAAGGCGCGGGAGTACTTTGCCAAGGGCGGCTACAACAAGCCGGGGCCGGACGGCATCCTGCAAAATGAGAAGGGTGAGCGGCTGACGCTGGCGCTCACCTACACCAGTCAGGAGCACTCCAAGCGACTGACCGTGCTGAAAGAGGAGGCCAAGAAGGCAGGTCTGGAGCTGGAGCTCAATCTGGTGGATGGCGCCACCGGCTTCAAGGTGATGCTGGAGAAGAAACACGAAGCGGCCTGGCTCGGCTGGGGCGGCGGCGGTCTCTATCCGCAATATTGGGAGTTTTTCCACTCCGCCAACGCCAACAAGCCGCAGACCAACAACCTGTTCAACGTAGCGGACAAGGAGCTGGACGCGCTGATCGACGCCTACAACGTCGAATTCGACATGGCCAAACGGGCCAAGCTCTCCCAGCAGATCCAGCAGCGCATCTATGACCTCGCCATCTTCGTGCCCGGGGTGCAGCTCAACTATGTGCGGGCCAGCAGCTGGCGTTATGTGATGCTGCCGGAAGTGCCTGCCACCAAGAACACGCCGGATCTGCTCTACTGGCCGATGGACGGTTATCCTCACAGTAGTGGCGGTCTGCTCTGGCTCGATCCCAAGGTGAAGGAAGAGACCCGCAACGCCAAGGAGGCAGGGGAGGCGCTGGCGCCCATCAACCTGCTCGACAAGACCTATGCACGTCATTGATATTCAGGCCATTGCGAAGGGAGCAGCCGTTATGCCCAACACCCAGGCCCCCATTCTTGACGTACCGGATAACGGGGGGGAGTTCGCCGCTGATAACGGCCAGCACCCAGCTCCAATCCTCGAAGTACGCGATCTTGAGGTGGAGTTCGCCGTCGATGACGGCAAGATCAAGGTGCTCGACGGGGTCAGCTTCAAGGTGGCTCCAGGTCAAACGCTGGGGATCGTCGGCGAGTCCGGCTGTGGCAAGAGTGTCACTTCACTCGCCATCATGGGGCTGCTGCCCAAGCCCCACGGTCAGGTAGTCGCCGGTTCCATCCGCTTTCAGGGGGAGGAGCTGCTGTCGCTTGCGCCGGATCAGATGTACAAGGTGCGCGGCAACCGCATCTCGATGATCTTTCAGGAGCCGATGACGGCCCTCAACCCGGTGCAGACAGTGGGGGAGCAGCTGATGGAGGTGTTTCGCCTCCATCGCCCCGAGTATGACAAAGCCCAACGCAAAGTTGCGGCCATCGGCATGCTGCAGAAGGTGGGGATCCCGGAACCGGCCCAGCGCTTTGCGGTCTATCCCCACAACCTCTCCGGCGGTATGCGCCAGCGGGTGATGATCGCCATGGCGCTCTCCTGCGAGCCGGACCTGCTTATCTGCGACGAGCCGACCACGGCGCTGGATGTCACCATTCAGGCCCAGATCCTCGAACTGATGAAAGAGCTACAGGCCCAGACCGGGATGGCCATCATCTTTATCACCCACGATCTGGGGGTGGTTGCAGAGCTGTGTGACGAAGTGGTGGTGATGTATGCCGGGCGGGCGGTAGAGCAGGCCGACGTGTTCGAACTGTTTGACCACCCCCGTCACCCCTATACCCACGGCTTGATGAGCTCAATCCCGCGCCTTGAGGATGAGCCCAAGAGCCTGCTCAAGACCATCAAGGGACAGGTGCCAGCCCTGCACGAGATGCCCGCTGGCTGCCGCTTCTCCAACCGCTGCCCCCATGCGACCGATCTCTGCATCAGCGCCATTCCGGCGGTGGAGCAACTCAATCCGCGCCACCATGTCGCCTGTCACTACTGGAAGGAGTTGACCCCATGAGCACTCTGTTATCGGTCAGGGATCTGAAACAGCACTTCCGGCTGGGAGGCGGCTTCCTGCGCAAGCAATATACGGTTCACGCGGTGGATGGCATCAGTTTCGACCTGAAACAGGGGGAGACGCTGGGGCTGGTGGGTGAGTCGGGCTGCGGCAAGTCCACCCTCGGGCGCAGCCTGCTCAAGCTGTTCGAGCCGACCGCGGGCACCATCACCTTCGAGGGGCGCGACATCACCGCCCTTAGCCCGAAGGAGATGCGCTCCCTGCGTCAGGAGATGCAGATGGTGTTTCAGGACCCTGCAGAATCCCTAAATAGCCGCCATACCGTGGGCCAGATTTTGGAAGAACCCTTCATCATCCACGGTAAAGGCAACACTGAGCAGCGCCGCGGCTGGGTGCAGGAGTTGCTGGCGAAAGTGGGCCTGCCGGGCAGCGCGGTGGATCGCTACCCCCACGAGTTTTCCGGCGGTCAGCGCCAGCGGATCGGCATCGCCCGCGCCATCGCCCTCAAGCCCAAGCTGCTGGTGTGCGACGAGGCTGTCTCGGCCCTCGATGTCTCGGTGCAGTCGCAGATCGTCAACCTGCTGCTCAGCCTGCAGCGGGAGATGAATCTCTCCATCATCTTCATCGCCCACGATCTGTCGGTGGTCAAACACATCTCGGATCGCATCGCGGTGATGTATCTGGGACGGATCGTCGAGCTGGCGAATGCCCAGTCGCTCTATCTGGCGCCACGCCACCCTTACACCCAGGCGTTGATCTCTGCCATTCCGGTGCCGGACCCGCGCAGGCGCAGCCAGCGCATTCTGCTGACCGGCGATGTGCCCTCCCCCATCTCGCCGCCAAGCGGCTGCCACTTCCACCAGCGCTGCCCCCATGCGACCGAGCTGTGCAAAAGCAAGGCGCCAAGGCTTGAGGCGTGTGATGAGGCCCATCATCAGGTGGCCTGTCACACTCCGCTCGCCATCGGTGGTCACGCCATCAGTGACAACGCTATAAGCAGCGACAGCAGGCTGGAACAGGCGAGCTAGGCGCAGCGAACAAACCCCAGGGTAGAAACAGACGAGGCGGCCATCAGGCCGCCTCGTGCTATCGGATCACTCTCGCAATATCGAGCCACGGCTGCCGCTTGTCAGGCAATCTGGTAGCGGCCGGGCTTGTGGTTGAGTGTCAACACCAGATTACAGATAACTGCCGCCACGATGGAGAGCGCCAGGATCCAGGGCTGCACCACGAAAAACGAGGCAACAACAATGGCGCAATCGAGCCCCATCTGCAGCTTACCCGCCCGGATGCCAAAGCGATCCTGAATAAAGAGCGCCAGAATGTTGAAGCCCCCCAGACTCGACTTGTGACGGAACATAATAAGCAGCCCCATGCCAATCAAGGTACCGCCGATCAGCGCCGCATAGAGAGGCTCTATCTTGCCGATCTGCAACACCCCGTTGAGGTGATCGGTCATGTAGGAGACCGCCGCCACCGAGACAAAAGTGTTGAAGGTAAAACGTGGCCCCATCCGCAGCCATGCCAGCGCATAGAAGGGCAGGTTGATGCCGAAAAACAGCAGGCCGAAGCTGATACCGGTCACCTTTTGCAGCAGCAGCGCCAGCCCGGCCGTCCCGCCAGTGAGCAGGCCAACCTGATGAAACAGAAAGATGCCGAGGGAAACAAAGCCGGCCGCCGTCAGCAGGGCCAGCACATCCTCATAAATAGGATGGGCAGTGCGAATCGAGGTGTTGTCCATAACCTGTATCCAAGCGAAGTAAAGAGAGAGTGTCTGTCGCCTGCCGTTGCGGGCGGGCTGCGAGCCCTGTCTACAGGGCTTCGTTATGGGGTCCAGTCTATTTTTTGTGAAAAGGATCACAACAGTCGGCTTGAACGCCCCATTCTGGTGCCTGTCATCTGGCATTGACACCCGCTGCACCAAGATGCAGCATGCCGCGGTTTCACAGCACCATCACTCCATCCACAGCACGAGGCACTTTTCATGAAGGTCACCATTTTTGGCACAGGCTATGTCGGGCTGGTGCAGGCCGCCGTTCTGGCCGAGGTGGGCCATCAGGTCTGCTGCGTGGATGTGGATGGCGAGCGGATCGCCGCCCTCAGGCTGGGGCAGATCCCCTTCTATGAGCCGGGGCTGGCCACGCTGGTCGAGAGTCATCTGGCCAGAGGCCGCTTGAGCTTCACGGTCGATCCCGCCATTGCCGTGGCACACGCCGACCTGCTGCTGATCGCCGTGGGCACCCCGGCTGACGAGGATGGCTCGGCCGATCTGCAACATGTGCTGGCGGTGGCCGACACCATAGGCCGACTGATGAGCCACCCCAAGCTGGTGGTGACCAAGAGCACAGTACCGGTCGGCACAACGCAACAAGTAAGAGAACACATTGAGCTGCAGTTGGCCGAACGGGGGCTGACCCTCGCCTGCGAGGTGGCGGCCAATCCCGAGTTTCTCAAGGAGGGGGCGGCGGTCAACGACTGCATGCGGCCGGATCGCATCATCATCGGCTGTGACAGCGAGCGGGCGCTTGAGCAGTTGCGCGCCCTCTACGCCCCCTTCAACCGCAATCACGACCGGATCGTGGTAATGGATCTGCGCAGCGCCGAGCTCACCAAATACGCCGCCAACGCCATGCTGGCCACCAAGATCTCCTTTATGAACGAGATGGCAGCCCTCGCCGAGCAGCTGGGTGCCGATATCGAGGCGGTGCGCCAGGGGATGGGTGCCGATCCCCGCATCGGTTACCACTATATCTACCCGGGCTGCGGCTACGGCGGCTCCTGCTTCCCCAAGGATATCAAGTCGTTGCGCCATACCGCGGCGAGTGTCGGCTGCGACGCCCCGCTTTTAGCGGCGGTCGAGCAGGTCAACCAGCGCCAGCAACAGAAGATGGCGCAAACCCTGCGGACCTGCTTCGGGCCGGATCTGCGCGGCCGCACCTTCGCCCTGTGGGGGCTGGCGTTCAAACCCGGCACCGACGACATGCGCGATGCGCCGAGCCGCCCGCTGCTGGCCGCCATCTGGGCTGCCGGTGGCAGGGTGCAGGCCTTTGATCCCAAGGCAATGGGGCGTGCCCGCCAGATCTACGGCCAGCGGCCGGATCTGCTGCTCTGCCCCACTCAGGAAGCGGCACTGGAAGGGGCCGATGCCCTGCTCATCTGTACCGAGTGGCAGGCGTTTCGCGCCCCCGATTTCCAGCAGCTAAAGGCCCTGCTCAACCAGCCCGTCATCATCGATGGCCGCAACCTCTATGATCCGCGCCAGCTCAGCGAGCTCGGGTTTGACTATCACGCCATCGGGCGGCCACATCTACCCGCCAAAAAGCAGCCAGCCAATGCGAACTGCTATCCGGAGACTAAACCATGATCTATCTGGTTACCGGCGTCGCCGGTTTTATCGGTTTTCACGTGGCTAGCCAGCTGTGCGCCGCAGGCCATCGGGTGGTGGGGATCGACAACCTCAACGACTACTACGAGGTGAGTCTGAAAGAGGCGCGGCTGGCCCAACTGGCCAGTTTCCCCCATTTTCAATTCGAGCGGCTGGATCTGGCGGATCGCGAGGCGATGGCGGCTCTCTTTGCCCATCATGGTTTCGAGCGGGTGATCCATCTGGGGGCGCAGGCGGGGGTGCGTTACTCCATCGACAATCCGTTCGCCTATGCCGACAGTAACCTCACCGGCATGCTGACGGTGCTGGAGGGGTGTCGTCACCACGGGATTCAGCACCTCATCTACGCCTCCTCTAGCTCGGTCTATGGCATGGGGGATCAGATGCCCTACTCCACCGCGCAGCAGGTGGATCACCCCGTCTCCCTCTACGCCGCCACCAAGAAGAGTGGCGAGCTGATGGCCCACGCTTACTCGGCGCTCTATGGCCTGCCCACCACAGGGCTGCGCTTCTTTACCGTCTACGGCCCCTGGGGGCGGCCCGACATGGCCATCATCAAGTTCACTCGCGCCATCCTCGCGGGTGAGCCTATCGATGTGTACAACCACGGCGATCTCAGCCGCGACTTCACCTACATAGATGACATAGTCGCGGGGATCCTCGCCGTGGCCGACCAGCCGCCCCGCCCCAATCCCGATTGGCACGCCAGCGAGCAGAGCGCGGCCGAGAGCGCCGCCCCCTACCGCATCCTCAATATCGGCAACGGCCAGCCGGTACGGCTGCTCGATTTTATCGAGGCGCTGGAAGAGGCCATCGACAAACCCGCTATCAAGCGGATGCTGCCGATGCAGGCAGGCGACATGCACGCCACCTGGGCCGACAGCGAGCCGCTGCACACCCTCACCGGCCTGCGCCCCGCCACGCCCCTCAAGCAAGGTGTTGCCGAGTTTGTCCGCTGGTATCTCGACTACTACCGGCCCGCCCGCTGACGAGCGCGGGTAACCCCTCGGTCATTGATGAGTTAATCAGATACCACTGATGCCCCGCGGGTTTTAGGATGGCTAAACGCACTGTCTGCGCACCATAGCGAGGATTTGAGATGCAATCACAGGAACAGGGTCTGATCGATGGACTGTTCGACCGCCTCAAGAAAGCGCAAGCCAGGGATAGCAAGCGAGACCAACAAGCGGATCAGCTGATCCGCCAGCATCTGGCCCAGCAGCCCGATGCCCCCTACTACATGGCCCAGGCGCTGCTAATTCAGCAGGCAGCCCTTACTCGCCTCAACGAGCGGGTCAAGGAGCTGGAAGCCAGCCAGAGCACCCCAAGTGGTGGCAGTTTTCTCTCCGGCCTGTTTGGTAGCGAAAGCAGCCCGCCCCCGCGCTTTACGCCGCCACCGGCAACCGCTCCTGCCCAGCCCGCGTCCCGTACCAGCTCCTTTTTGGGCGGCGCCCTGCAAACCGCCGCCGGTGTGGCCGGTGGCGTGATGCTGGCCGATATGATCGGCGGACTGTTTCACAACAATCGCCCCGAGGAGATCATCGACATCATAGAGCCTGCCCCCATCGCCAATCCGGTCGATGCGGAACCGGTACGCTGGGACGGCTGGGATTCACCTCCCGATGCTGGCAGCAATTTTCTCGACGACGATAGCCAGAGTGGCGGCTGGGCCGACAGTGACGATAACAACGGCGGTTTCTTCTGACCGTCAAACCATTACTGGCCCCGCATCTGGCGGGGCCCAACTCGATACGAAACCCATGACTACGGAAAGTGTGATGACACCACGGATCGGCAGCGGCATGACGCGATATACTCAGCGCGCTTCGTGCCACCCGGGGACAACTCCCGACCCCAGGCGCTCTGTCCGTGGCCACGCAACACCCCCATGATGACAAGGAGCCACCTCATGATCCGAACCCTGCTTTTGACCGGTGCCGCCATTGCGGCCTATGCCCTGACCCAGAGCCACTCTCTGCTTCCCCTGCTCAGCCTGCTGGCCCTGCTTTCGCTCTGGGTTGTCAGCGAAATTGGCAGCTTCTATCGCGCGCTTCCTCCCGCCGTGCTGGATGAGCAAGAGTATCACCACGACTTCTAACCGGATGAAAAATGGTGTGAAACTGTCGAGATGCCGTTAGTTCCATACCGTTTTGCTCTCTGAAATCAACCGGCTATAACAACAGGATCCACTGGGTTCGTGGCGATAGCAGCCATGTTCCTCTATATCTTCTGTACTCAAACAGGAGATAACCCATGAGGCACATCAGCGAAAACGGACTGTTTTTGCTGCTTTTTTTATCGTTGTTACTGGCAGGTACGCCGCGCGCGATGGCACAAGGCAGGGATTTCAGACAGGCCCCCAAGGCGCTGACGGCGATCAAGCAGGGTCAAGTGGCCCAGCAACACGGCAATCTGCAAAAAGCCATCGCTCTCTACTGTGTCGCCGCCAGCACCGGCAATCCCGAAGGTTATTTCCGGATCGGCCGCCTGCTCGCCACCGGCCCCACCTCGATACGCAGCGCCAAGCTGGCCAACAGCTACCTCGCCATGGCAATGCGCCTTGGTAACCGACAGGCTGCCCGCTACTACAACGCTCGCATCGGCAATGCCCCCATGGGTGATCAGTGCGGCATCGGGATCCGTGGCGGTCAGGGTGGCTATCTGGCCGGGCTCCCTTCCACCCCCTTCAATGTCGACACCTGGGTTGCCCGCCAGCCTCCTGCCAAGCAAAAACTGGTCACCATGCTGCGCCACGCCGCCAAACACCATAAGGTGGATGCCCGGCTGGTGCTGGCGATTGCCATCGCCGAATCCAATCTCAACAGCCGCGCCGTTTCACCCAAGAATGCTCAGGGGCTGATGCAACTCATCCCCGAAACCCAGCAACGGTTCGGGGTAACCCGGCCATTCGATCCGGCCCAGAACATCAAGGGTGGCGTCAGTTATCTCAAGTGGCTGGACCGCCGCTTCGATGGCGACTGGGTACTGATCTCGGCAGCCTACAACGCAGGTGAGAAGGCAGTTGAGCGCTATGGCGGTATACCGCCCTATGACGAGACCCGGGAGTATGTCAAACGGGTGCTCTACTTCGCTGGCCACAAACAGCCCTGAGCGGAAGGTCAGGAGCTCGCCCGACCGGAAGGCGGCACACGCCCCTTTCTGCGGCCACTGTGGCGGCCACGCCACCAATAATCGAAGCCATAGTGGCGGTAGTAACCCACCAGATTGCTGACCAGAAACAGCCCCTCCATCAGCACGGCCACCGGTGAGCCCACCAGCAGGTTGTTGGCCAACCAGCAGAGGGTGCCGAGCAGCATCCAGCGCCGCAACAGGCGATCATCCGGGCAAAACGCGGCCCGGGTTTGCAGCAGGCTCGCCAGCAGCCCGATCAATGAGAGCAGGCCCTGATAGGTCGCCAGCGCTGCCGCACAGGCCAACCCCATGAAAAACCACATCAAGATGCGGCGAACCAGCCAGATGCTCACCAGAAAGCGCATGCTGGCCAGCAGCAACAGGCTGGCGGCAGACCACTGTCCGAGCAGGGCAAAGTGACCGGCATTGAGGGCGCAGGAGAGGGCCAGACAGGCCAGGATCCTGCGGCGATCCCGCAATTGAAACGACAACAGATCGAGCAACAAGGCCAGGCTCACCACCAGCTGCGACCACAGAAACAGCGACATCATCCACACCTCATCCGTCATTTGGATGGCGCAGCTTGAGGGGATGGTCGGAGAGCGGCATTAACCCGTGTTAATGCGCCTGCGGATCCGTGACAGGGTGACCGGACTGATACCGATATAGTTGGCGAGCTGCACCTGAGTGAGCCGCATCGGCCAGTGGGGGAAGGTGTGGCAGAGCTCCCGATAACGTTCCTCGGGGGAGTGGAGCAGCAAAAACGCCTCCTTGCGCTCCTTGTAACCGAGCTGCTGGCGCAGCAGGGCCATGCAGACCGGCTGCCTGGCGGGCTCTTCCAGCAGGGCGAGCGGCACCCGAACTACCTGCAACTCCGTCAGCGCCTCCAGCTGGTAGCGGGCGAGCGATCCCGTGAGCCAGCTGTCATAGAGCAGGCTGAGCTCCCCCTCGAAGTAGAACTCCTTGCAGCGCTCCTGTCCGTCCCGGGTGTAGTGGCAGGCGCGAGCGATGCCCGCTTCGATATAGAAGGCAGCTTCCTGCTCTGACCCCTGCGCCAACAGTGCATGACCGGCGCGCAGTGTCTGCCGTGGCAAGCGCAGGCTGATGGCTTCGCTCAGCGCGGCGTCCAATCCCATTGTGCAGAGAAAGGCGGCCAGTAAGGGGGCTTGAGGAGATGGATTCATGACGGCTCCGGAACAAAACGGCAGCCCACATCATGCCCAAATTGCACGGCTGATGCAGCAAGGCGTGACCGCTGCGGCAAAGGGGGGACATAGCCGGGTGCCACCTTTGCCCCCCCTCGTCCGTTGGTTTACAATCGACGGGTTTTTTGGAACCCGGTTGACCTGTGTCGACCTGGCCCCACCACGACATCAGTCTGTTAATGCCATGACATTAACCTGCTGAAAAGGAAGAGAATTAGCCAATGGCTCAATTTATTTACACCATGAACCGGGTCGGCAAGGTAGTGCCGCCCAAGCGTCATATTCTCAAGAACATCTCCTTGAGCTTCTTCCCGGGCGCCAAGATCGGCGTGCTGGGTCTGAACGGCGCCGGTAAATCGACCCTGCTACGCATCATGGCGGGCATCGACACCGAGATCGAAGGGGAAGCCCGTCCACAGCCCGGCATCAAGATCGGCTACCTGCCGCAGGAGCCGAAGCTGGAGCCGGAGCAGACCGTACGCGAAGCGGTCGAAGAGGCCGTTGGCGAGGTGAAGCGCGCCATGGCCCGTCTGGACGAGGTCTATGCGGCCTACGCCGACCCGGATGCTGACTTTGACAAGCTGGCCCGCGAACAGGGCGAGCTGGAAGCCATCATCCAGGCCCAGGGCGGCCATAACATGGAAAACCAGCTGGAGCGTGCGGCCGATGCCCTGCGCCTGCCAGCCTGGGAGGCCAAGATCAAGCACCTCTCCGGTGGTGAGCGCCGCCGTGTGGCACTCTGCCGTCTGCTGCTGGAAAAGCCGGACATGCTGCTGCTGGACGAACCGACCAACCACCTGGATGCGGAATCCGTGGCCTGGCTGGAGCGCTTCCTGCACGACTACGAAGGCACTGTTGTGGCCATCACCCACGACCGTTACTTCCTCGACAACGTGGCAGGCTGGATCCTGGAACTGGACCGCGGCGAAGGTATCCCGTGGGAAGGCAACTACTCCTCCTGGCTGGAGCAGAAGGACGCCCGTCTGGCGCAGGAAGCAAGTTCCGAAGCGGCCCGTCGCAAGTCCATCGAGAAAGAGCTGGAGTGGGTTCGTCAAAACCCGAAAGGGCGTCAGGCCAAGTCCAAGGCCCGTATGGCTCGCTTCGAAGAGCTCAACACCAACGACTACCAGAAGCGCAACGAGACCAACGAGCTGTTCATTCCGCCCGGACCGCGCCTCGGCGACAAGGTGGTGGAAGTGGCCAACCTGCGCAAATCCTATGGTGATCGGATGCTGATCGACGATCTGTCGTTTGCCATTCCGAAGGGTGCCATCGTCGGCATCATCGGCCCGAACGGTGCCGGTAAGTCGACCCTGTTCCGCATGATGTCGGGTCAGGAGCAGCCGGATTCCGGCGCCATCACTCTGGGTGAAACCGTGGTGCTGGCCTCTGTCGATCAGTTCCGCGACAGCATGGATGACAAGAAGACGGTATTCGAAGAGGTCGCTGACGGTCAGGATATCCTGCGCATCGGCAACTACGAGTTCCCGAGCCGCGCCTATATCGGCCGCTTCAACTTCAAGGGTTCCGACCAGCAAAAACGGGTTGGCGAGCTCTCCGGTGGTGAGCGCGGTCGTCTGCACCTGGCCAAGCTGCTGCAGACCGGCGGCAACGTGCTGCTGCTGGATGAACCGACCAACGATCTGGATATCGAAACCCTGCGCGCCCTCGAGAACGCTCTGCTGGAGTTCCCGGGTTGTGCCATGGTCATCTCCCACGACCGCTGGTTCCTCGACCGTATCGCCACTCACATCCTCGACTATCAGGATGAGGGCAAGATCGAGTTCTTCGAAGGTAACTTTACCGAATACGAAGAGTGGAAGAAGAAGACCTACGGCGCCGAGGCGATCCAGCCCCATCGCGCCAAGTACAAGCGCATCGCCAAATAAGGCTGACTGCGTGTTGAGGGGAGCTTCGGCTCCCCTTTCTCTTGCCTTTTGACTTACAATCCTAGACGGATGCCTTTGCATGGATGTAGCACGATGACGACCCCCATAGAGAAAAAACTCACCATCCAGATCCGGGTTGAACCGGGTTGCCTCGGGCCGGATGGCAAGGAGCACATAGAGACCTTCTGTGCCGCCGCCGCCAAGATTTTTGCCGCCGTGGAGCCCGAGCTGGTGAGCTGGGTGCTGATCCCCCGCTACGACAAGCAACTGCCTGAGCAGGAGTTCTTTATCGAGGGGCGCAAGCTGACCGAAGAGCAGGCCAGCCTCTTTCTGCGCCGCTTCGGCCGTGAACTGGGTGAAGTGCAAGACCGGCTCGACTCGGTGCTGGCCCAGCTGGTCGAGCGCTACTTCAAAACCCTTTAAGCCCCCAATTTTCGATAAAAGGTTCTCTGCTGAGAACCTTTTTTAATGCTCAAAAAGCAAACGTTTGAATTTTTACTCTATTCATTGATCTGCTTCGCAGATCCGGGGTTTGTAAACGGCGCCGCCTGTGTAAAAATGTGCGCGCTGTCACGGTATCAGGACGAGTCTGGTTACTTAACCGCCAGAAACAGGGCAATTTACCCCGCATGGATGGGATAGCCCGTTCCCCTGCTGCTTATTTCACGTCACCTATTGGAATCCAACATGAATCAACAACACCAAGCTGCCAATCAGGCTGCCGGGCAAGGATTGCTTGAGCGCCTGTTTGCCCTGCAAGGCCATGGCACTACCGCCCGCACCGAAGTGATCGCCGGTATCACCACCTTCCTGACCATGGTCTACATCGTGTTCGTCAACCCGCAGATCCTCTCTGCGGCGGGCATGGACACCCAGGCCGTGTTCGTCACCACCTGCCTCATCGCCGGTATCGGCAGCATCCTGATGGGCCTGTTGGCCAACCTGCCGATCGCGCTGGCCCCCGCCATGGGCCTCAATGCCTTCTTCGCCTTCGTGGTGGTTGCAGGTATGGGCTACTCCTGGCAAGTGGGCATGGGCACCATCTTCTGGGGCGCCATGGGTCTGTTGATCCTCACCCTGCTGCGGGTACGCTACTGGCTGATCGGCAACATCCCGCTCACCCTGCGGGTCGGCATCACCGCCGGTATCGGTCTGCTGATCGCCCTGCTCGGCCTGCACAACGCCGGGATCGTGGTGGCCAGCCCCGCGACTATGGTAACCGTGGGCAATCTCACCTCCCTGCCCTGCCTGCTGGGTCTGCTCGGTTTCTTCCTGATCTGCATCTTCTCCGCCCGCGGCATCCACTCCGCCGTGCTGATCGCCATTGTGGTCACCACCACCCTCGGCTGGCTGTTTGGTGATGTCACCTTCAAGGGCTTTGTCTCCATGCCCCCCAGCATCGAACCGGTGTTCGGCCAGCTGGATCTGATGGGCTCGCTCGATATAAGCCTCGCCGGGATTATCTTCTCCTTTATGCTGGTCAACCTGTTCGACTCCTCCGGCACCCTGATCGGCGTCACCAACCGCGCCAAGCTGGCCGATGACAAGGGCCACTTCCCGCGCATGAAACAGGCGCTGATGGTGGATAGCGTCAGTTCCGTCGGCGGCGCTTTCATGGGCACCTCCTCGGTCACCGCCTTTATCGAGAGCAGCTCCGGCGTCGCCGTCGGCGGCCGTACCGGTCTGACCGCCATCGTGGTCGGCCTGCTGTTCCTGCTGGCGATCTTCTTCTCTCCGGTCGCCGCCATGGTGCCGGCCTACGCCGCCGCTGGCGCCCTTATCTATGTGGGCGTGCTGATGTGCTCCGAGCTGACCCGGGTGAAGTGGGAAGATCTGACCGAAGCGGTACCGGCCTTTATGACCGCCGTCATGATGCCGTTCAGCTTCTCCATCACCGAGGGGATCGCCGTGGGCTTTATCTCCTACTGCGTGATGAAGGCAGGTACCGGCCGCTGGCGCGAGATCAACCCCTGCGTGCTGGTGGTAGCCCTGCTGTTCGTCCTCAAGTTCGTCTGGGTAGACAGCCACTGATAATGACCAGTGCAATCCGATGGGCTCCCGACAGGGAGCCCATTTTTATTTGCCGGATCATGCTTCTCGCCCCTGCGCTGTGACGCGGGGGCCTGACAGTGCTAGATTGGCAGCCACCATTTTGAATCGGCAGCGTTGTTAACCTCGTGTCGTTAACCCGCTGTCGTGAACCACAAGGACGGCAACCGTGGCCCAGCATTCTCCCTCTTTCTCTGCCCTCTCCCCCTTGCTGCAAGAACAGGCCGAGCGCCAATGGCAACGGCTGATCGAACTGGCCCCCGACTATGGCAACCAGCCCGAGCCCGTTCGCCAGCCCCTGCTGACCCTGCTTGGCCTCTCCGATTTTGTCGCCGACTCCCTCTTCAAACAGCCCGAGTTGCTGACCGAGCTGCTCGCCTCCGGAGAACTGGATCAGGCAGAACGCTGGCCCGCCTACCAGCGCGATCTGACCGCCCTGCTCGCCGAGGTAAGCGATGAAGAGGCGCTCAAGCGTATCCTGCGCCAGTTCCGCCGCAGCCGCATGCTGGTGATCGCCTGGCGCGAACTGCTGGGCCATGCGGCGGTGGAAGAGAGCTTTATCCACCTCACCAAGCTGGCGGATGCCCTCATCTGCTCCGCTCGTGACTGGCTCTACGCCAAACAGTGCAGCGAGCTGGGCACCCCGATGGATGGCAACGGTAATCCGCAACCGCTACTGATCCTCGGCATGGGCAAGCTGGGGGGCGGCGAGCTCAACTTCTCCTCGGATATCGACCTTATCTTCACCTTCCCCGAGAACGGCTACACGGTCGGCGGGCGGCGCGAGCTCGCCAACCAGCAGTTCTTTATCAAGCTGGGCCAGCGCATCATCAACGCCCTCCACCAGCCCACCCAGGATGGTCAGGTGTTCCGGGTCGATATGCGCTTACGCCCCTTTGGCGATGCGGGGCCGCTCGCCATCTCCTTCGCCGCCATGGAGGATTACTACCAGCATCACGGTCGCAACTGGGAGCGCTACGCCATGGTCAAAGCGCGGGTACTGGGGCCCCAGTGCGAACACGCAGTGGAGCTGGCCGAGATGCTGCGCCCCTTCGTGTTTCGCCGCTATATCGACTTTGGCGTTATCGACGGCCTGCGCCAGATGAAGGCGATGATCGCCGCCGAGGTGCGCCGCAAGGGGCTGGAGGGCAACATCAAGCTGGGGGCTGGCGGCATCCGTGAAGTGGAGTTTATCGCCCAGGCGCTGCAGCTTATTCGCGGCGGTCGTGAACCGGCACTGCGGGTGCGTCACCTGCCCGAAGCGCTGGCTGCCATCGCCCAATGTGGCGCCCTCGAATCCGCCCATTGCGACCGCTTGCTGGAAGCCTATCGCTTCCTGCGCCGGGTCGAAAACATTCTGCAGGAGATCGGCGATCAGCAGACCCAGACCCTGCCCACCGAGGAGCGGGATCGCCAGCGGCTGATCGCCGCCCTCGGTTTTGCCGACTGGGGCGCCTTTATGGCTCATCTCGATGAGGAGATGGCCGCCGTCCATCAAGAGTTCGCCGCCGTGGTGGGGGAAGAGAAAGAGGCACCCGCCCATCTGGAGCAGCTCTGGCTCGATCTCTGGCGCACCGAGCTCGACGCCGCCGAGCTGGAAAAATTGCTGACTGCGCAGGGGGTGGCCGAGCCCGCCCCACTCTGCGCCGCGCTGCTGCGTTTCAAGGAGGAGTACAAGCGCCGTCAGGTAGGGCCGCAGGGACGCATAGCGCTGGACTGGCTGATGCCGGAGCTGCTGCGGCTGGTGGTCGCCAGCGAGCAACCTGCCCGCCTGTTCGAGCGGGTCTGTGAGCTGCTGACCCGCATCTTCACGCGCAGCGCCTATCTGCAGCTGCTGGCGGAAAATCCGGGCGCCCTGCGCCAGCTGGTGCGGCTGTGCGACGCCAGCCATCTGGTGAGCGAGCAGCTGGCCCGCTACCCCATTTTGCTGGACGAGCTGCTCGATCCCCAGCACCTCTATCACCCCACCCCGCTCGATCAGTACAAGCCCCAGCTGCGCCAGTTCCTGCTGCGCATCCCCGAAGAGGATGTGGAGCAGCAGATGGAGGCACTGCGCCAGTTCAAGCAGGTGCAGCTGCTGCGCATCGTGGCGGCCGACATCGCCGGCGCCCTGCCGCTGATGAAGGTGAGCGACCACCTCACCTGGCTGGCGGAGGCGATCACCGAGGAGGTGGTCAATCAGGCATGGGCCCAGATGAGTGAGCGCTACGGGGTGCCGCCCGAGGTGGCGGTGAGCGGCCAGCGGGGCTTTGCGGTGGTGGCCTACGGCAAGCTGGGCGGCATTGAGCTCGGCTACGGCTCGGATCTCGATCTGGTATTCCTGCACGGTGGCGACCCCAACAGCTATACCGACGGGCGCAAACCCATCGACAGCCGCCAGTTTTACCTGCGCCTGGCCCAACGGATCCTGCACCTGTTCAGCACTCGAACCCCGTCCGGCATCCTCTACGAGATCGATATGCGGCTGCGTCCCTCCGGCGACTCGGGGCTGCTGGTCTCATCGCTGTCGGCCTATGAGCAGTATCAGCAAAACGAGGCGTGGACCTGGGAGCATCAGGCGCTGGTGCGGGCCCGCCCCATCTATGGCGATGACGCCATCGTTGCCGAATTTGCCCGTATCCGCCGCGATGTGCTGGCTAAGGAGCGGGATCTGCCGACCCTGGCCCGCGAGGTGCGCGAGATGCGCCACAAGATGCGGGACCATCTGCTCAAAGCCGGTGCCGGCGAATTCGACCTCAAGCAGTCCCCCGGTGGTATGGTGGATATCGAGTTTATCGCCCAGTATCTGGTGCTGGCCCACGCCTGCGGCGAACCCGATGCCCTCACTCGCTGGTCCGATAACGTGCGCATCTTCGACGAGTGCGTGATGGCAGGGGTGCTGACCCTGGAGCAGGCGGAAGGGCTGAAGCAGGCCTATCTGGAGATCCGCAACCTCGGCCATCGCCTCAACCTCTCGGAGATCTCCCGCAAGGTGAGCGACGATCAGTTGCAAAACGAGCGGAGCCATGTGCTCGCCGTCTGGCACAAGCTGCTGGGGGAGTAATTACCGCCAGCGGCAATGAAAAAGGGCCCGCCTGAATTGCTTCAGGCGGGCTCCTCTATTATCGGCAAGTCGGCATCCTTACGGCTGATCAGCCGTGATCCATCACCGTCTCCACCAGCATGCTGTTGAAACGCTGATAGGCCTCTTCCTCAAGGAGCCCCGGATAGCTCAACACCCGCAGCGCATGACCTTGATAGTCAGGATGATAGGGCGGGTGGACATGGGCATAGTCGTTGAGACAAAAACCCAGCCCCTGATAGAAGCGCAGACGGCGAATGGCAATCTCATCTTCTGGCGGCTCGATCTCGAGAATGACGGTTTTGCCTGCCCGCTCGCAAAATTCGGCCAGCAGGCGCCTGCCATAGTTGCGGCCGCGCAGCGCAGGATTGATGGCCAGATGTTCGATATAGATCTGCTCGCCGCACGCCCACCAGAAGATGAAACCGAGCAGCAGGCCGTCCTGATAAAAGATTTGGCAGTGATAGCGAGGATCCCGCATCTTCTGTGGCTGATGCTGTGACTGGCGCTGCTCGTAGCGGGGAAAACTCTCGCCATAGATCTGCCAGACCAGCGGCCACGCCGGATGGTTTACCTCTCTAATCACTTCACTCTCAATCATCAGAACTACCTCTCGTTTATTTTGCAGAACGTTCATCTATACATGAAAAGTTCTGCCACATCATCATCTGATGAAATAAAAGCCAGAACGCCAGATTAGCGGGCGCCATCCGGTTGCGAGACAAACTGCTGCTGGCTGCCATCGGGCAGCAGCGCCAGCACGCTTTGAGCGGCCAGTTTTATCCCAGCCAGCTCGGTGCCCGAACCGAAGTTGGCTATCAGTCGAGTGCCATCGGCAAACTCGCTCTGCTGCACCACTCCTTTTTTGTCGAGCCAGCGAAAACCGGTGAGGGGCTGGTTGTAGAGCCGCTCATGCAGCGGGCGGAAGAAGGCATCGAGCCCCTTGAGGTAGGGAATGCGCGCACTGGCGCTATCCAGACTGAGGTTGAGTAGGGGCGGCACGTTGTAGAGCTGCTGCAACAGTTCGGTGACCTGACGACTATCCCTGAATTTGATGCTGTCCATCGTCCAGTGGTGGGTGGTCACTATGCTGTCGTGAAAGACGCTCTGGAACAGCGGCAACCGCAGCGCCGGATCGAAGTAGAGTCCCTGATACTCGGGCTTGAGGCGGCTCTGGCGAAAGAAGAACGCAGGCTGATAGTCGGGATACCAGGCCCCCAGATAGTAGGGAGAGCGCTTGTTGCGGCGCATATCGGGATCCTGCCAGCCAAAGCCGCTGGTCTGGGGGCCATGGGCGAAAGCCGCGGTGCGGTTGGCTACCGCCCCGCCCTCCTCGGAGCCCACCAGCACCCCCTGACTCCTGGCAATCCACGTCATCCCGGCCATCCGGTTTTGCGCATCCTGCGCCTGAGTGGTCGGCTTGGCCGGATCGAAGTCGTCAAACACCATACCGGTCGCCGCCACATCGAGGAACCAGCTGTTGTAGTGGCTCGCCTGCTGCAATTTGGGCACTCGCTGCTCCATCACCGGGCGCACGCAGGCCTGATTGGTGTAGACGCCGCTGTTTTGAAAGCCGCTCTTGCGCCGCCCGTTCTCCTGCATGATGCCGCAGCGCAGGTAGATATCCTGCCCCATCTGGGCGGTGAGCCAGCTCTGCTGCCGATTCCCCTCCGGCAGCGCAGTATCGTAGGAGTCGTAAGGGGCGATGAGATAGCCCGCCGCTTTGGCAAGTGCAATCCCCTCTGGCGCAGCAAAACCGGCGGTCCACTGGGGCAGCCCCAGCCAGAGTCTGGGTAGTCCAGCCTGCTTGAGAGCGGCGATCATCTTGGTCGAGCTGCCATCACCCCAGCTTTGCGGCTCGTTAAGTGCAGCGCCCAGTTGCCTAGCCGCCAGCGCACGTCGGGCGGTGAAATCGGCCGGTTGCTGACCCGGATGGCGCTGCGCCAGCGCCTGCTCCACTCCGGCCAATACCAGATTTTGCAGATAGCGGTTGCGGGCCAGATCGGGGGCCTGCAGCGCCGTCTTGCTCTCCCCCTTGAGCCAGTCGGCGGGGATCAGGCGGCGCAACGCGGGCCAGCTTTTCACATCCTGTGGCACCAGCAGTCGCTCGCCCCAAAGGTAGAGGTGAGAGGCGCCGATCAGCCGTTTGCCATCCTTTACTGCCGCCAGCTTGCTCTCGAGCGAGACCAGCTCGCCCCGCTCCTGCAACCAGCTGCGATAGGCCTTGGCCGCCGCCAGCCAGTCGTTGCCCGGTTGCAACGACACTGCCACCTCATAGGGGTCGGCCAGATTGAGGCGATTGACGCTGTGGGTCGCGGTGAGGGCAATGCCATCTTTCTTCGGAGCAAAGGTGAGCCGGTTGTTGAAGGGGTTGGCAAAGAGGATCGCCAGCTGCTGATCGCCGTGATCCAGCCCAACCACCGGCAGGGTCAGATTATCCGTGGTGTTGCTCCCCTGATACTCCTGCGCCAGCGCCTTGCGCCACGCAGTGTGCGTAGCCGGAATGCGAAATCCCTCGTGGATCGGCAGCATCAGCGCCTGCGCCCCTGCCGGTACCCGCGGCCACACCAGCTCGCCAGCAGTTTCACGGCTGAGGGTAAGGATCAGACGGTTACCCTCAAGGCGAGCCAAGGCACGCACCTCGCCATCGGCGCGGGTCAGCCAGCTGGCGTGCGCCCCCTCCTGCTGCAGAGCGGTGACCGGCTGGCGCGGGCTGGGGGAAGAGATGGCAAGGTGCTTGCCCGATGGCAACACAGCCTCGGCAGCCAGAGTGGAGGGATCCAGCTCGATGCGCCACTGATCGTTGGCAAGGGTCAGCGCCTCGGCAGGCAGGGAGAACAGCGGCACCAACAGCAGCAGCGGGCGGATCCGGCTCGTTAGCACGGGAAGAAAAGTCATGGTCGGTGATTCCTGATAACACACGGGAATCGCCATTTCAGCAGATTGGCCGCCTGCGATTGTCAGGCCAATGTCAGGATTGCGTGCAACTGACCATCACGACGACCATTACTCAACCGGCCCCGCCTGACTGTGGCTTAGCTGCAACACCAGCTGGCCACGCTGGCTGGTTTGCACCAGCGAGAGGGTGCGCCAGCTGTCGGGAGTGGCAGCAGGCCACGTCACCGGCTCATCGGGCGCAATCCGGTGCCACCAGAGCAGGGTGTATTGCGGGCGGGCCAACACCGCCTGATCGAGCCAGAGCGGCGTACAGGAAGCGGGATTAGAGGGGGGATTGGCCACCGCCTGCGGCGAGCGGGAGAGCCAGTCCAGATCCTGCACCGCAGGCAGCGGCAACGCCACCTGCCACTCCTTGCCCGCCACCGTCAGCCACAGCTGATAGAGTCCGGCTGGTAAAGGCGTCGGCAGATCGGCACCCACGACCCTGACCCCTTTACTCTCTTCCGCCTCCCACTGGGCACCTACCAGTCGGTCACGGCCAGCGGGATCGATAAGTTCCGCGGTGGTGATGGGCCCCTCGCCGGTCAACTGCACCCGATAGTCCCGCAGCAGCGGCGCATCGCGCTGGATCAACTCAAGACGCAGCTCGCTCACCCTATCAGGCAAGGTCAGCGGGAAATCCTTGCCGCAGTGCTGGGCACTGAGCGCAGCCAGCATCCCCTGCCAACTACGGCGCTCGGCATCGCTGTTAAGGCCAGGCCATGCCTGCTGCAAAGATTGCCAGGCGTGCCGGTTATCCCCCTGCAACAGCGCCAGGGTGGCCGGTTGCAGCGGATCGGCGCGATCGGTTTCCAAGAGGCGTTCGGTTGCCATCACGCTGGCACCTCCAGCCGGTAGCCGATGCCGCGCACCGTCTCGATGGCCAGTCCGGGCAGCTTCTGGCGCAGCTGCAGAATATGGGTATCAACGGTGCGGGTGGAGGGGAACGCCTGATAGCCCCACACCCGATTGAGGATCTCCTCCCGGCTCAGCACCCGCCCCGCCATCCGCACCAGCAGGGTCAGCAGGGCAAACTCGGTGGGGGTAAAGCTCACCTCCGCATCCTGCCAGCTCGCCTGCATCCGGGCGGGGTGGAGCTGCAAGCCGCCCACCGCCTGAGTGCCATCCCCCAGCTGACGCAACTGGGCCCGGATCCGCGCCAGCAGCTCGTCGTGGGAGAAGGGTTTGGTCAGGTAGTCGCGCGCCCCCGCATCGAGCCCGGCCACCCGATCGCTCACCTCCACCCTTGCGGTGAGCACGATCACCGGCATCGCCTTGCGCGCCAGCCACTGGGGTAGCCAGTCGAGGGCATCCCCCTCCGGCATGGTGCGATCCAGCAGCACCAGATCCGCCGCCAGCCACTGCTGCTCCGCAGCAGCCAGAGTGTCGCACCAGAGGCAGCGATACCCTTCGCGGGTCAGATAGCGTTGCAGGTTCTCCGCCAGCAGCGCCTCGTCTTCGACAAGCAAGATGGTCTTCATGATTCGGGGTCGCTCCAGAGTTGGCAGGGCAGCGTCAGGGTAAAGGTAGTGGGCGGGCCGGATAGGGTGAGGCGCCCGCCAAGACGGCGCAGCAGATGGCGCACGATGGCAAGCCCCAGACCCAGACCATCGGCACGGGCACCGCGGTGCAGCAAGGTGGCGAGCCGGTAATTTGGCAGCTCGCCGCCATCGCTGACCGCGAGGATCAGACGACCCGCCTGCCAGCTGGCAAAGATCCGAACCGGTGCACGGCCATGCAGGCTGGCGTTGCGCAGCAGGTTGTCGAGGGCGAGATCGAGCCAGTAGAAGGGGAGCGCCAGAGTCATCTCCCGTTCAAGGCAGAAGGTGGCGTCATGCCGCTCGCAAGCCAGGGTGAGCCACTCGGTGAGACTGACCGCCACCCGCTCATCTTCGAGAGTCTCTGCCGCCAGATAGTGGCGACTGGCCTGCGCCAGCTGATGCAGGCGGGCGACACTGCCCAGCAGTTGCCCCACGCTCTGCTGGGCGGAAGCGGGCAGCCGGTCGAAATCGTGGCGCAGCTCCTCGCTGATGCCGGAGAGCGCCATGATGGGAGTGCGCAGCTCGTGGGTCAGCATCTGCAATGCGACACGCCGCTCCCGTAGCAGGCGCCAGCGCTGCCAGCTGGCCCACCCCAGCAGCAGGATAAAACCAAGCGTGCTGGCCAGCGCCAGCCACTGCCAACCAAGCGTGGGGCGAGTATTGAAGCAAATTGCTCCGACTCGCTCTTCACAGGGGCCATCGACTCGGCTATCCAGCATCACGCCGAGCCGCTCGGCCTGCGGTTGCCACTGCCCGGCACCATAACGGCGCCACTGCCCATCGGCAAGCAGCCAGAGCTGACCCGCTTGCAGCAGCCAGCGCTCGCCCCGCAGCAGGGCATCGAGGTTGTCATCATCAAGCTCGCCAAGCAGCCCCAACCGGTCGCGCCGCTCCCGCACATGGAGCAGATCGTCGAGCTCGGCCGCCGGATGACCAGCCAGCCAGCGGGTAGCGCTGGAGCCACCCAACGGATAGATGGGATGAGCGGCAAACCAGCGGGCCGAGGGTACAGCCCCTTGGCCGCAAAGCGCCCTCAGCAGCGGCAGCCACTCGGCGGGCAACTCATTCTCTGTCCCGCACTCCTGCTGATAGCGATAGATGGCCTGCAGCTGACGCAGTGGATAGCGCTGCCAGGCGGGATAGAGGGAGTCGGGAGCAATCAAGCGCCGGTCGAGCCGCTGCACCTCGTCAAGAGGCAGCGCCTGTTCGGGAGCCTGCTTGGCCAGCTCGCCCGCCAGACGATCCGCCAGCGGCCCGGCCAGCACCGGAGAAGCCATGCTGTAGCAGATCAGGGAACAGAGCAGCAGGATCAGGCGCATGGGTTCAACTCGAGATGACTCCGGATCAAGGCGCAGCAGATCACTGCGCCATAAAAAATATCAGCGCCATTTTTCAATGGCGCTGACATCCGGTCAACCGCTAACGGCATTGGCGCGGCTCCCGCCAGCCCATATGAACCGTCACCTATTTGAACAGTCCTTTGAGCAGCTGGTCAGCCACCCCTTTGACGGCTTCATTGTCGGCCTTGTCCCCCAGCAGCTTCTTGAGGCCGCGTTCGGCCTCCTTGCGGGCCTTCTCCTCCAGCAATTTGTTGTTGCTGAGCAGTGCCTTCACGTCGAGCTGATAGCTGGGGGCTTGCCAGTGGCCGCCGATCCGCACCGGAATGGTGATCTCTTTGAGCTCATCCACATCCTTGCCTCCCTGCCCCTTGCTGCTCTCGACGATGGAGGTGAGGAACAGGAAGTCGAGGCTCTCCGGCACCAGCGCCGTCTGCCCCTCGCCCTTGACCCGCAAGGCCGGGGCAAAGAGCTGGATGTCGTTGCTGCGGGCGATGCCGTCGGCAATCTGGAAGCTGGCGGTCAGAGCGCTGAAGTCGGTCTTCCGTGCCTCTTTCACCTGCTCGGCCCCCTTGCCGGTGAGGGTGGCCCGCGCCTCGCGGATCATCTCCGCTAGGTTGATGCCATGCAGGGCGCCGTCGCTCAGCTTCAAGGTCACCTTGCCCTGCATTCCGTTGCGCAGTGTCAGAGGAGAGAGACCACGCCCCTGCACCTGCACATCGAGATCGCCCTTACCCTCCAGCAGATCGCTCTGGGCCAGAGTCTGCAGCAAGGGACGAATGTTCACTCCGGCCACCTGCTTGTGCACCTTGTAGGTGGCGGGTTGCTGGCGTGCGTCGAGAACCCCTTTCGCGCTTACCTGACCGCCCGCCACGGTCGCGCTGAACTGTTTGAGCGTCAGCAGTCCCTTGGCCAAAACCACCTGCAGATCGACAGCACCGAGATCCAGCCCTTTCAGACGCAGGCTGCCGAGTTGCAACCGACCATCCAGATCCAGTCCCTTGAGCGCGCCCAGATCCGGTTCAACCGCGGAGAGGGCTTGGCTCTTGCCGGTTACCGCTTTATTGTCACTTGCAGCGGCATTGGAAGCACCGGCTGCCGGTTTGTCCTCTTTCGCCTGCGCTGGTGTGGTCGGTACCGATTTGGCGAGCCATTTGTCGAGATCCAGCTTCTCCCCCTTGAGATCGAAGGTGATTGCCGGAACGGCACCAAGCTGCACGGTTCCATCACCACTCAGCAGCGCCTCATCGGCACTCATCACCAGCTTGCTCAGGGTAATCAACTGCTTGTCGAGCTCGGCACGGGCAAACCCGGCCAGTTTCAGCTTCATATGCGGGCGTGGCAGCGCATCACCTTCCAGCGCTGCCGTCAGCAGCACATCGGAGAGCTCGGCCAGCTTCATCTCTTTATCGAGCCGTCCCTTGAGTGTTCCTTCCAGCGAGCCAGCCAGTGAAGCTTGCTGCCCCTCTACCTTGGCCCCTTTCAGCGCCAACGTGAGGTTGCTCCACTCACCCAGGGCCAATCGGTCTCCCTTGATGGAGAAACTGTCGAGTCGCAGGGACGGGTCACTCAGGCTGCCACTGAGGCTCAAGTCTTTCAGTTCACTCGCCATCACCTCCTGCGCCAGCTTGATCTGGGTCTGCCCTTTAACGTTGAAAGCGAGCTTGTCGGCACTCCCCTTGGCGGCCAGCGTCACGGGTACCCACTGACTGGTGGCCAGCTGCCCCATATCGAGATCGAGGCGATCCAGTCGCAGCGAGGTGCCGCTGCGATCATCCTGTACCAGCGCGCTGGCCTGGGAGAGCGCGACACCCTGCAAGCTGATCTGCCAGGGCTTGCTATCAGCGGTTGGCGCAGGGGTTGCGGGGACGACCGATTCGCTTGCATCAGCAGTGGCATCTTTGATCAGTCCGCTCAGATTGGAGCTGCCATCCGCCTTGGTCTGGATAAAGAGATGGGCGCCACTCAGCGTCACCTTTCCAATCTCCAGACGATGGGAGAGCAGCGGCAACAGAGCCACCGAGGCCTCCCCCTGTTCGAAACGAACCAGATCCGGCTCGGCAAAACCGGCCGGATTGCGCAGAGCCACCTTCTCCAGCGAGAGCCCGAGACTCGGCCAGAAACGCCAGTCAATCTCCCCCGCCATCACCAGCTCCCGGCCCGTGCTCTTGCGCACCTGTTCAGCCAGTTGGGGCTTGAATTGATTGGGGTCGATAAGGCTTATCAACGTCACGATGGCCAGCAAGGCCGCCACGGCGATGCCGAGCAAGATGAGAACTATCTTCTTCACGATATGCTCCTTGAATCCGGATCCACTGCAGACTATACCACTCACCGTTTGACGAATGGCGTCTACGGGACAAAAGCGGACAAGGATGAGACAGGGATGGTCGCAGCCAATCCCCATCGTCATCAGCAGGGATCAGGCTTGCAAAGGGGATTGCTGCAACCGCGCCATCGCGGAGCGCGTCGACTCGAAAGCAAAACGGGGCAAGGGGATATCGCTGATCTTCAGCCACTGACAGGCGGCCACATCGTCAGCCGGCTGGATGACCGGTTTTTCACTCAGCTTGATGGCGAAAAAGGTGTCACAGGTGTGATAGGTGATGCCATCGCAGGGATAGATATTGGGGAATGAACCGAGATAGGTAAAAGGTTGGGCGCTGACATCGAGTCCCAGCTCCTCCAGCAACTCGCGCACCAGCGCTACCTCCAGCGACTCGCCGGGATCGACAAATCCGCCTGGCAGATCCAGCAACCCCTTGCCCGGATTGCGGGCACGCACCGCAACCAGCACCTCATCCTGCCAGCAAAGCGCCACCATCACCGCCGTCGCCACATTCTGGAAAAAATGAAAACCGCAGCCACAGCGAAACTCTTTGGGGCTGACGCTCTGCAGGGGTTGACCGCCGCATTTTGGACAAAACATGGGCTATCTCCGACGAAATAAATCGCCATTTTAAGCTGTTGCGACCGTTTTTTTATGAGTAAAACAGACGGGGAAAACGAGGAATTCAAAGGGAGAGGAATAAAACGGAGCAATTATCAGGCTATTTGCTGAATTTCAGCCAATAAAAAACCCCGCTCGATGAGCGGGGTTCTTAAATTTGGTGCCTGGCAGTGTCCTACTCTCGCATGGCGAATGCCACACTACCATCGGCGCTACCGCGTTTCACTTCTGAGTT